>JAAZBG010000322.1 GCA_012513915.1 Fibrobacter sp. | reverse complement strand
TGCCCAACAATCCGCGGTTCTTTCGCGAAAATGATACCATTATTTATACTGCGAAAGTATCAAATCTCAGCAATCACGAACTGAGCGGAAAGGCGCAGTTGTTTTTAACCGATCCATCAAGCACCAAATCACTCGATATCCAATTCGGCAATAAAACCGGTCAGATTGATTTCAAGGCATTAAAGGGTCAAAGCAGTGGTTTACAATGGAAGATTATTATACCGGAAGGTGTCTCTGCGGTATCGGTCAAAGTTGTTGCACAGTCAGGTGCATTTACCGATGGTGAAGAGAGTGTGATACCAATACTTACAAACAGGATGCTCGTTACCGAAACAATGCCGCTGCCGGTTCGTAAGCAGGGCGAAACGAAGTTTACTCTTGATAAACTTGTTTCCATGAATAAAGGTTCCTCTACGCTGCGGAACCATAAACTGACCCTTGAATTTACACCAAACCCCGCATGGTATGCAGTACAGGCACTCCCCTATCTTATGGAGTATCCGTATGGCTGCTCAGAACAGACCTTTGCACGGTTTTATGCAAACAGTATTGCATCACATATCGCGAATTCATCACCAAAGATAAAGCGCGTTTTTGAAAGCTGGAAAAACCAGACTCCCGATGCTCTTTTGTCAAATCTTGAGAAAAATCAGGATCTGAAATCGGTGCTGCTTGAAGAGACTCCGTGGGTACTTGAAGCAAACGATGAAACAGCCCGGAAACAGCGCGTCGGCTTACTGTTTGATCTTAACAAAATGGCGTCAGAACTTGATATTACGTTAACGAAGCTATTAAAAATGCAGATGTCAAATGGCGGATGGCCGTGGTTTGACGGTATGCCGGATAATCAGTATATCACACAGCATATTGTATGCGGCCTGGGTAAGCTTGATCACCTTAACGTTATAAAAATAAGCAATGATGACAAACTACAGTCTGCTGTTTACAATGCAGTAGATTATACCGATAACAGAATCCGTGAACGGTATGACCACCTTAAAAAAAACAAGCTTTTAAAAAGCGACAACCTTTCATACACAGAAATCCAGTACCTTTACATGCGCAGTTTCTTTACCGGTATTCCGGTCAGCAACCGTAATGATGAAGCATTCAAATACTTTAAAAAACAGGCTGCTGATAACTGGCTCAAAAAGAGCAGATATATGCAGGCAATGATTGCCCTGGCACTGAACCGGTGGAACGACACAAAAACTTCTGTGACAATCATGAAATCACTCAAGCAAAATGCACTTACCAGTGAGGAAATGGGTATGTACTGGAAAGAGCAGTATGAGGGATTTTACTGGTGGGAAGCACCCATCGAAATGCAGGCATGCATGATTGAGGCCTTTGATGAAGTTGCGAATGATTCCAATGCTGTCAACGACCTGAAAACATGGCTCCTTAAAAGTAAACAAACACAGAACTGGAAAACTACACGGGCTACGACAGAAGCTGTGTATGCACTGTTATTACGGGGTACAGACATGCTGTCAACGGAATCTGATGCAACGATCAGGCTTGGTGATATGACTATCGACCCGACTAAAACTGATGGCAAACAGCCTGAAGCAGGTACGGGATATTTCAGGATGTCATGGCACGGCAGCGATATCAAGCCGTCAATGGGTAAAGTTACTGTTATCAAACAGAAAAATACCGTCTCCTGGGGCGGACTCTACTGGCAGTACTTTGAACAACTTGACAAAATAACACCACATTCAACACCGCTCAAACTTGACAAGAAACTATTCATAGAACGAAACACCGACCGGGGCCCGGTTCTTGATCCTGTTACAGCATCAACGACGCTTAAAGTCGGTGACAAACTCAAGGTTCGCATAGAACTGCGTGTGGATCGCAACATGGAGTACGTACACATGAAAGATATGAGAGCCAGCGGCTTCGAACCTGTCAATGTGATTTCACGATACAAATGGCAGGATAATCTCGGTTACTATGAAAGTACCCGTGATGCAGCAACACATTTTTTCTTTGAGTACCTTCGTAAAGGTACCTATGTCTTTGAATACCCGCTTGTCGTCTCGCACAGCGGCGATTTTTCAAATGGTATTACAACCATTCAATGTATGTACGCTCCTGAGTTTGCGAGTCATTCTGAGGGCATTCGGGTTGGTGTCGGAAAGTGACCTCACTCCCGGCCCCTCTTCCATAGGAGAGGGGAGCAGAATTAAAAGTACGTATTGTTAATAAGACGCACCACAGCGGGTCTTCGCAGGTACGCATATGATGCAGCATTTGTCCTCACGATGTGTACAGAAATATTTCTGAACAGCATTCAATATTAATGTAAACCTTAAAAAAACGCTTATATTATGTAGATATTAATAAGGGTTATTTCAGAGGGAAGGGTATGTATTGATGAAAAATGTTGTTCAATTGGCAACGATTATTGCATTATCGATGGTTATCTCAAGCAGCGCTGTTACAAAAAAGACATTTGATTTTATTGTTGGCGTTAATGGCGATTTTAAAGCAGCTATGAGTGCAGCCGCAAAATCAGCATCTTCACCAAATCGTTTTGTTATTTTTTTTCCTAATGGCCAGTATAATATCGGTACTCTCACCGGTAATGACAATCAAATGACTACATTTCCAACCGCTTACGTATCCTTTATCGGGCAAAACAAAGACAGTGTTGTTATTTACAACAAATCAGCCTCTGAGGGTATCAGTATCACGGCAACACTCTATTTCAAGGGTGCAAATTCCCTGTATATGCAGGATTTGACCGTTCAAAATAAAGGCACCTCGGGTACTTCAGCAAATCGCCACGTTGTGATATGTGAACAGAGCAGTAACGTTGTCTATAAAAATGTCAAACTGCTTGGAACACAGGACACGTATTACTCAAAAGGTACTAAAACATATTGGGAAAATGGCGAAATTCATGGCACTACCGATTTCATTTGCGGTAGAGGTGATGTTTTCTTCAATAAGTGCCTGATCTGGTCTGATAAAGTTGCTCCGATAACCGCCCCGGATGGTTCAGGTGATTATGGTTACGTTTTCTCAGACTGCACTATAAACGGCTCTGTTTCCGGTTTCACACTGGGGAGAGCGTGGAAAGATAAAGCCAAGTGTGTTTATTTGAATACAAAGATGATTAAAGAACCAGCTGCAACCGGTTGGGGTAATCCGATCAATGAAGTTTCAACAATGCTTCTCGCTGAGTATAACAGTTTAAATTCATCCGGCGGAAAAATAGATCTAAGTCAGCGAAAGGGAACGTTTGTCTATTCTAAAAATGGTGTAACGATAACAGCAACATCATCAAAATCAATTCTTTCAGAAGCAGATGCCTCCAGATACACAATGGATAACATATTTGGTTCCTGGAAGCCTTCAAGTCTGACAACCCAGATCGCAGCACCGGTTGCCCGTCAGGACGGATCGAAACTTACGTGGGATGATAACACAAATGCACTATGCTGGGTAGTTTTCAAGGATGGGAAATATTTCAAATGTGTAACATCACCCGTCGTTGAAATCGCCAATGGAACAGGTTCCTATGTGGTTCGCGCAGCCAACGCAATGGGTGGACTCGGGGCAGGTTCAAACACTGTTTCCGTAACAACTACATCAGTTAAAAAACTGGACATCACTAAGAAGCAGCATTCATGGTACAATCCACAACAGATGAGTTTTCATGTTTTCGCTCCGTTATCAGAACAGCTTGACATAGCAGTATTTTCCGCAAATGGTAAACAAATCATTTCAAAACAATTCAATGTTCAATCAGAACACGGCAGTGCGACACTTTCGCTCAAGAATTTACATAAAGGAAATTACTTTATTAAATCCTCTATTGACGGTGTGATGAAGACTGATTGTGTGACGGTTTATTGAAAGAGACCTCTCCCCCCCGACCCCCTCTCCCGAAGAGCGAGGGGGAGGAAGAGTAGGAGTGTAAAAAACTTGTTTTGTCAAGTCCTGCTCCCCCTCGCTCTTCGGGAGAGGGGGTCGGGGGGAGAGGTCACGCTTGCACGCTAAAGATGGACCAAATGCTTCCATAATTTTATAGTTATTTGTACATAAAACACATTAAAACGCTCTATATTATTGATATTAAATATGTTAAAGAACTCAAAACGCTTCCATAAAAGGAAGCATAAAAACACTCAATCAGTAAAAATAGTGTTTACAGCGTGTTAGTTTTACTGTATATTAATAATGAAAGTACCTGATTACATGCAGTTAACACTTAAAAACGGAGTGAGAATATGAAAAAGTTACTGATAACTTTTACTGTCGCGGGACTTCTTGCCGGTTGTTCAAATGATCCAGTGTCCAGTAACAATAATAACAATCACGATATAAAATTCGGAATTAGTAAATCAAATGCAGACAGGAATGTTGTCATGTCAACAGATCCCAGAATTTCTGCTACTTCTTCAAGCATCAGTAAGTTTGCCATAAACATGTATAGACAAATTATTAAGGACGATAAAAATATATTTTTCTCACCCTACAGCATTACAACTGCATTTGGCATGGCGGATGTAGGGGCAAAAGGAAACACCGATCTTCAGATTCGCGAAGCGTTGCAGGTAACACTTGAAGGTGATGATTACCATGGCGGACTCAATGGACTTGATCAGAGCCTGAAAAGTTTTTCCGATGCTACTGACAATCTTGAATTAAATGTAGAAAACAGCATTTGGGCACAGGATAACGTCACCTATTTCAAAGTCGGCTATCTTGATAAACTGGCACGTAATTATGGCGCCGGTATCTATATGCTTGACTTCATGAACGAACCGGATCCATCACGCATTATCATTAATGACTGGGTTGCCCAGAAAACGAATCAGCGGATCATGGATCTGATCCCTCCTGATGCAATAAAACCAAGTACGCGCCTTGTTTTGACAAATGCTATTTATTTTCTTGCAGATTGGGAGTATAAATTTGATTCATCCCTTACAACATCTCAAACCTTCTATACTACAGATGGCAACAGTATCCAGACACCTATGATGAGTTTTGATGATGATAAACCAATTAAAATGCTCTATAATTATTCCGGAAATGTCAGATTACTTGAGATGCCATACAAAGGCAACAGAATTGCAATGGATCTGATTCTTCCGGATAGTGGTACCTATAAAGCATTTGAGGATTCAGTAACAGCCGAAGGGCTTTCCAGGCTCATTTCAGGGCTTGACAGTACAAATCTTACATCTGTAAAAATTCCTAAGTTCCAGTTTACAACACCATCACTATCAATTAAAAAAGCGCTACAGAATCTCGGAATGGATGACCCATTTACAAGCGCAGCAAATTTCAGCGGTATTGCAGATATCGACCTTTTAATTGCAAATGTGTTTCACAAAGCATTTATTAAAGTTGACGAAAGCGGAACAGAGGCTGCAGCAGCAACAGCAATTATTATGGTAGAAACATCTGCCCAGCCTAATACAAAATTCTTTGAAGCCAACCGTCCATTTATGTATCTTATTCGTGATAAAGAAACGAATACAATACTGTTTATGGGACGCGTAATGAATCCGGCGGTATCTGAATGAAAAAAAAGTTTCCGTTAAGAAGAAACTTCAATTCCGATATATTGATATCGGGATTGTTTTTGTTTTTTCTTATAACTGCCATTGATGGAGCTCCTGCACTTAGATACTCACTATCAGAGTCTGCAGGATCTATTACTATGTCTGTAATGGGGTATTCTCTGGAGCCGTTCAAAACCGGTTCTATTAAAATTAAATATCCATCCGGTGTTGCTATTGAGGATGCATCAATTGCATCTTCGGTTGCATCTTTATCAGTCGGGGCATCAATTGACAAAGGAAATAACGTTCTTGATATAACTATATTTCAGACAAAAAAAATCAGTATTGATAATAAAGTGCTGATTTCGTTGAAATTTCCCTCAGAACCTTCAGTTACACCGGCAGATTTGGCTATAATCGAAGCACAGTTTACAGATTACAGTGATTCAACGTTCAGTGTGCCGGTGTCGAATAATGTTAGTGTCAGGAATTTTTATTTCTCAGGAAAGCATTCTCATGCTGCACCATGCGGATATTATCTGTTGAGTGGAAGGAAAATTGCAGGCGAATATGCGTTAAAAGGTAAAGTGCTTAAAAATAAGTATAACATGAACGTAAGAATAGTGAAAAAAGTTGACATGCATGAATGAATACCATATACGCCTATACTGATTACCGGGAATATATCCGCGATTTCTGTACTGAAAAGAAGAAAAAAAACGGTGCATTTTCCATGCGCTGTGCAGCCGAAAAGTGCGGGGTGCCATCCGGCACATTTACAAGGATCATAAACGGAACAAGAGGTATAGGGCCTTCGCTTCTGCCTGTATTTACAGAGTGGCTTGGATTAAAACATCTTGAATCGGATTATTTTAAATTACTTGTAAAGTTCCAGAATTGCTCTTCAGATGCAGATCGGGAGAAATATTACAGTGAGATTCTTGAGTATCGTTCACAAATGCGAAACAGGATACCTGAAGAAAAGTTCAATTTATTTGAAAACTGGTATACTATCGCGATCTTTGAACTCATAAAAATTTACCCCGAAATTGCTGATCCCGGGAAGCTTGGTTCTCTTCTTGTTCCATCTGTTAATGAAACCAGAGTCGCAAACGCCCTTGAAATTCTTGAAAAAAACGGTTTTATTAAACGTACAGCAAATGGCTACAGTGTTGTTTCTGAATTTCTCACCACGGGAGATTACTGGGAGAGTGCTGCAATACATGCATTTCAGCGGATGATGTGCAGTCTTGGAACAGAAGCGCTTGTGCGTATACCAAAGGATGAAAGGGATATTTCGACGTTGTCAATCAGTGTATCAGAGGAAAGCTTTACTGAAATTGCGGAGATACTTCGTCAAACACGCAATAAAATCAAAACCGTTGAACAGAATGATAAAAATCCTAAAAAAGTATATCAGGTGAATTTACAATTGTTCCCTATTAGTAGAGATCCTGATCAGGAGGCATGATGATACTGCGAAAAACAATCCTTGCCATTACGTATGTACTAATATTGACGTCGATTCTTCTATGTACGAATCAGAATTCAGGAGTGGAGACAACAAATGGTGCAGTTGTGTATGTCCACGCAGAAGGTGTTGACGGTGTTGTACCGCCACATGCAATCGTTTCGTTATTTGACAGGAAGTACATACCATTCATAGACAGCGGACTTGGAATTGTGACTGTTGCTGACATAAATGGAAAATTTTCATTTAAAGGAATGAACATTGATACTGTATCACTTACCATGTTCAGTAGTGACCTGACAAATGCAGCATATCTCGATGCCGGTGCCGCAGGAGGCAGATTTGATACACAACTTGACGGCAAGGGTATACTGAACGGTACTGTTACTGCATCTGAAAACGATATGGTCCTTGTATATATTCCCGGAACGTCATTCTATTCTATACAGAAAGGCAGTGGACCATTTGTAATCAACTCCTTGCCGGAGGGAACTTACAAGGTGACCGCTGCAATAGTGCAAAAAACAGCAGATACCGGCAGATATGTCATACATAAAGAAAGTGCATCTCAAAGTGTTACTGTTGTTTCCGGTAAAACGGTAAGTTTATTTTTTACGGTAGCAGGAGACTAACTACTTAAGATTGGTTAATTACACCCGGCAGCTACTACTGCCGGGTGCAATTATATGATACGATTTGTTTATTCAACAATTCGTTTCAAACACCGGAATCCCTGAAAAAGACCAGCGTCAGCTTCTGCCTTGAACGTGCGGCAGGCACTACGCAGAAACGCAACATCAGAACTCCAGTTACCGCCACGAATTACGTGCGAATCCTCAGATCCTGTTTTCTGCCCTTCCGGGTCCGTTACTGTTTCTTTTGAACCGTAACTGTCATATGTGTATTCATTGCACCATTCGCTCAGGTTGCCTTCAATATCGTACAGATTATAGTTGTTAGTAAGCAACTTAGCAACCTCCTGAGCACCATAGCCGCTTTTTCCTTCACCTTTTAACCATGAATTTGCTTTCCAGACAGCACAACCGTTAATTTCGCCCGTATCAAGTTTGTTTTCAGGGTACGGCTTATAATTCTGAACCCAGTTGAAGTCTTTTGACACTCCCCCTTTGCAAAGATATTCCCATTCGGCTTCTGTCGGCAGACGATAACCATTTTTAGAAAGATCTGATGTAACACCGACAAGTTCGCAGTCTTTGGCACCAGGTTTATTTTTTATTGAAGTATAACTGTAAACAGTATCAAGTCCATCAAATTTACTTTTTGCATTGCAGTAAAGTGCTGCATCACCCCATGACACATAATAAGCCGGGTAGTTGTCACCAAGTCCGTACGTTTCCGACCACTCTGGCGCTGTAAAATCTGAATATGCCGCCATAATTGTAGTATACTGTTCCTGTGTTACTTCTGTACTGTCAACCCAATAATCGGATGTAAACTTGACAGTGTGAACTTGTGTCTCGTTTTTCGTAGCATCTTTTCCGTCAATATTCGGATCGGGTTGTCCCATTTCAAAATCGAATCCCTTTGCATGGACTTTTACCATTGTACCTTCACTACTTGCATAGTTATTTGGAATCCAGGGGTTGGATTTTTCGAGTTTTATCTCGATCCCTTCATCGGAGTATGAATTCAGAGCCTTGTACTGATGTTTGTATTCATCAGCTGTCACAATCAGAGTATCAACCGTTTCCTCTGCTTTCAAAGCCGATTTCAACATTGATGATGAATTATGTGATGTATTCTGAATTGCAGTATTGATGCCGTTAATACCGGCGATAACCTGCATTGAATAACTCTGATTGCCTATGGCAATTTGTGTAATGTAAAGACCTGAAGCAACATGCGGCAGTGTAAACGAATGTGAACCGGATGTAATATTTTGAAAGTGATTAATGAAAATACGTGATCCATCAGGTGTAAACATCTGCACCGTTACCGGCTGATCTGAAGCTGTACTTGTAAAACAGATCCGGTTATTTGAAATATATGGCAAACCGCATGCACGTGCTGTTTTCATTAACCTGACTACTGCAGTGGAGTAAAGTGTGAATGCGCCTGCATCATCAGTATAAGCTACTATTTCCGGACTGTTAAGTAGACTGACTCTGGCTCGCTGAATTTCAATGCCATCAGAATCAACAACTTTGCCTTTTATTGAAATCTCGGAAGCTGAAATTGTCATGGAAAATGCTGCACAAACAGCACCTGTTATTAAATATCGTAACACAATTAACCTCCTGATGTTGTTATTGGAAACAACAATTTTTTATCTTGATTTACTTCGCTTATTATATGCACTGATTGCCTGATACTCAATCTGTAATAACTATTTCACTGCTTGTTTTAAAGTCAGAAAAAGACGTCCTAACGACATACATTCCACATTTAATTCCATTAACATTGACTGAAAGCGAATGTTTTCCGGCATCTACATTTTGATTACTTAAAAGTGTATACACTTTTTTACCTTCAATAGTGTAAAGAGACATGGTAACGTCTGAACGGGCAGGTAATTCATAATGGACAGTATTGCATTCTGTCCATTGCCTGTATGCGCAGTTTTGTTTCAGCGCAGTTTTCTCATCTTTGACAGGAACTCCTGCAAGTTTCATGGTTGCCCAGACTGGATTGCGGTTAGACGCAGCATAAACAGGGTTGCCAGCGTCAACTACTATCCATTTGTCCTTCGGACGATACAGCATATGATTGATCTTCTTTGTTATATCAACACGTTTACCATCTTTGTCCCTGACATATTCATAACCCGCATTTGTAAACTGCTGCATTGAACTTTCTGTTGAATCTGCATTGAAATCAGCCATGATCAACACAGGATCCGTTGTTGAAACGCTGTCAATCCATGTAAGTATTTTCTTTATTTGTGACGATCGGTATGAAGCACCCTCGTGTGCAAGATGCGTAACAATAACACGTGCCGGTGTGCCGTCAATAGTAATTCCCATCTCAAGCACCCCGCGGTCCTGCTCACTTGCCGTTTTCTCAATCCAGAGCCGTCGTGTACTCAATGGTGCCTGATTTGCAAGAAAACCGACTCCATAAGAGCCACTGAGGTAATTTCTCATTGCAGATTGATACTCGAAATTTGGCATTGATGTCTGCTCTGACAGCCAACTAAGAACATACTGTGAACTTCTTGTGGTAACACTGTCAAGCTTCTGCATACCGCAGATGTCAGGTTTTATTTCCTTTATTACCGCAGCAATATCGCTATAAGATTTTGATTCATGTGCCTCCGCGTTAATGTTATAGGTCATTAATTTGACCTGCGAAGTATATTGTGCACCTGCACTCATTGATCCAAGTGCAATATACAGAACCGCCACCCCTGCCAGTTTTGTAATTTTTTTTGTAAACATACACATCTTTCTGTTATCTGACATTGAGTTTATTGGTCAATATCAGTGTGCTTGTTTTTATTTTGTAAATATAGATACCTGATGCCAGATTGACATTATTCCACAGTATCCGGTTAACGCCGCGTTTCATGTCGGTGTCAACAACCGTGCAGAGTTTTTTACCGGATAAAGAAAAAACATTGATTGAAACATGATCATCTTTTGCTAAATTGAGCATAAATGTTGTTGATTTCCTGAACGGATTTGGATAATTCCCGATATGAGAAAAACGTTTTACTACATTGTTCATCTTCTTATTAATGGGCGTTGAATAGACGCTGTTAACTTGTCCCGGAGTACCTCCAGGTGTTGTTGATGCTGCCCAGTTGAATGAAATAAAGTTGTAGTTATTCGGGTTTACAAGTTCAAGACTGGATCCGCCGCCATTTGCAGCTTCAGGATATGGACTTTCAGATCCATAACGTGCAGCCGTGACAAGAGTGTTATTGCAATCGTAAAGACCGATGCGTTCATTGTTGTCAAACCCTATTGTCAGGAGTTTTTTGCAGTAATTTGTTACCCCGGATGGATACGCATCAAAAAAGTCGCTGCTGCTTTTCAATATGACATAATAAGAAAATGGTTCAAGTACAGTCTCTTCAGGAATGAAAAAGATATGCGAACTGTCAAGATCACCATCACTTGTCACAGGCAGCGCCGGTACATCAAGAGGTACAGCCGGATCAGGCATATCACGATCAGTAAGCCTCCAGTTTGAGATGTCAACCGGATTATCTGTTGCATTATAAAGTTCGATCCAGTCTTTGCTCCCGACAGCGTCATTGTCCTTGTACATTATTTCGTTTATGACAACAGATGGAACGTAACGGGGAATTACACCGATTGGAAAATCTGTTGGATCATAACTATATTGCGCACCTATATCAGTTCTTGACCCGTCTTCATCAGGTTCTGCATCAGGATCACCTGCATTTATAGCTGATGATGACTCCTGGAGCTGGAAGTTGAAGTTGAACTGATCGATGAACTGAGGATCAGCCTTGATATTACCGGTTCCAGGAAGCAGGTCTATATCTGATAGACAATACGAGAATGTGACAGGTGATACAGCATCATTCACATATGTACCAACCTTTGAGTACGCAAGTATTGAGTTTTTCACAGTAAGACTGCCACCGCCGCGCGGATAGGCTTTCTCATAACATTCCACTGCATGATTGCAACGAATAAATGTATTATGATCAAGAACCGCTGATGATCCGGCATCTTTAATACCGATTCCCATATCACAGTCTGTAATGATGTTATTTCGTATTATGGCTGTTGATTTGCCGCCAATTGAAATTCCTTTGTCACGATTGCCGCTGACAATGTTTCCTTCAACAAGGATATTTTTTGCCCCTTCTCCAAGATCTATACCATCGCTATTGGGGCCATTGAAATTGTAAACATCATTTCCACGGACTATTCCGTCAATAACACCCTTGATGTCAATAGCATCAGTATTCATGGTAACACCGGTACTTACAAAGTCATTATTTTCAACAATAGCACCTCCCCTACCGATATGAATTCCACCATTGCAGATATGATTTATCGTAACCGTGGAATTACGCAGAATGGTGCTTCCACCTTCAAAATATAAAGGATACACAATATTTGACATGGTAAGATGATCCATATGGACTACGGACTGGTTGCCATTTATACCGCCTTTATGATTTACTGCATCACGGCCAAGTGTACAATCTTTGATAATCGCATACGACATTGTGTTGGTATCCTCTGCACTATCAAAACAGATAGCGGCCCAGGATGTTGCTCCTGAAACTTCATCAGCTTTGAATGTAACCGGATCATCGGCAGTACCGTTGACATTCATAGTTCCCTGTACATAAATACCTGCATTCTGAGCAAGTGCGATAGTTACACCTTTTGCAATGGTAAGCGTCGCCCCTTCTTTAACTTCAAGGTCACCCGTTACAACGTAAGGCTGATCTGTAAGGGAGAGTGTTGTATCAGAAGTAATTGTGAGAGGCAGTATGTGTCTCTCTGAAACCTCAAACATCGCTTTGATCGTTGTATTTTCAGTCAATGTAAGAGTAATTTCGTTATCCGTTGCGATCTCTTTCCAGCCGGCAAAAACATAACCCGGTTTTGGAACTGCCCGGATTTTTAAAGGAATATCCTTAAAGAATGTAAGAGAATCTGTTCCTGCGCACATTTTGACATCGTTTATATATACGTCCCCCTGCTCATCATCTTCAATAGTCAACGTGGTATACCCTGACAATTCGAATTGTGATTTTAGGTGATTGAACACATTTGCAGGTCTTTCAGCCATGAAATTTTTCATTTTTTCAATATTACCTTCCCAGGCATCCATTGACTGAATACTTCCTTTAGCATCTTTCCATCTGGCTATCTGATCAGGCATTTCAGGTTTTAATATATTGTAAAGACTGTCAACAATCCCTATCATTCGGACAGATGAGAAGGTACTGTTAAGATGTGCAGCAAAACGCTGGACAAAACGGTTTTTAAACTCTGAATTGGATATTAATTTTGTAAACAATGTATCTTTGGGTATAATGCTTCCGCTCATACCGCCTCCGCTATTATTAAATAGGTTAAGAGCAACCTTTGAATACGTGAATGCCCGGTCAAAATCGCACAACAGCCATCTCCACGTTGTACCATGTACCTTCCACATTTCCACGTTATGGCCCCAGCTTATATTTGCTCCGTAATCCTCCGCTGCAATATAGTCCATAAGGCTGTTTTCATCAATCCGTTCGGAAACGGATTTGTATCTGTCAGAATCATTCATACTGCCGGATTTTGCCATTGACATTAATTCATTGTATTCATCCCATGAACCCGCGTTAAGTTCCCAGCCTTCACGTCCGGGTGCCGGCGGCAGAATTGATTTACTATAATGATTAAGTGATGTCGGATCCACGTTATAATTATTTGTAAAGTACTGTTCGTCAAACTGCTCACGTAATTCCATGACACCCCAGTATTCTCCATTTATGTAAACTATTACCGGTTTGTATGCTGAAGCACCATTATTCAATTGTCCATTACACATACTTTCAACAACAGCATCACCAAGCAATGTGGTACCCCAGGAATCACCAGAATTTCTGATACGGATTTTTTCATAGCTGGCAGCTTTTTTATCAAATATCTGAGCAACAATGAAATCACTGCCGTATTTACCGCCCTTAAGACCTACCTGAAGCGGTTTTTGCGGACAGGTATAACTTGTCAGTGTACCGGGATTAATTCCCGCATTGACTTGTGTCATAAACGAACCATCCGGTTGAAAAAACTCAATTGATGCCGGAATTCTTTTGTCTTTGTAGCTGTTCTGATACATACCGATTTCGTCGTCCCATAAATATGTACTGTCAGCAACAACCGAAACCCGCATCATTGTACGTGGAGTCTCATTGACAAAGTAAGATGCAGTTGCAACTGTTCCGGCCAGGGTTGAAGAATTTATACATCTGGCACGAAGGACTGTATTTTTATCAATTACAACAGGACCGGAATATTTGTTGGAACCGGTTGTAGGTACAGTACCATTTGTTGTATAGTAAATCGTATTGTCTGTACCGGATGAAGCTTCTATTGTTACAGTCTGCGTTTCAGATGAAAATCCTGGCGTAGCTGAAAATTTGACTGAAGGTGAATAGGTAACCAATGACAACGGTTTTGCTTCTGTGGTGTTTTCATATCCTGGTGTCGGGCAATCAAACTTATACCATTCTGTGCCCCCGTCAGTGTTTCTTCCCATGGATATATCCGGAAGCTGACGTGCAAAAGTAACGGTGTCTACCGGAACAATATCTGTATCAACTCGTTTGAATAATCCAACGCAATCACCAAGATCGTCGAGTTTGAAATTTGTATGATATCTCTTTGTTGTAAATTTAAGATCATACGGGTGGTATTCTCTGGTGGCTTCTGTACCAGGAGCTGCATCACTACCATCCGCCCTTATGACAAGAAACCCCTTTGGTTCTATTGTAGCTCCATCCGGTATTGGCCATTTTGTTGGATTGTCGAGCTTATCTGTAAGAAAATAACCCTTAAGATCTACTGTTGTGTCAGAATTGTTATAAAGTTCGATCCAGTCAGAGAAATCATCAAAATCACACATATCCGGACTCGCATTTACATTATCTGCCATGAACTCATTGATCATCACCTCCGCAGACGGATTTTCAACTGAAAAGAGCATTAACATAATGGCTACTACAGTTAATACTGTCAATCTAATACTATTCCCTGCACATTTTTTCTTAGTGTATCCCCACATCTTATGTATCATAAAACCCCACCTTTTTTGTTTGATATATTTGTCCTTTTCAAATAAACAAATAAACATTGAATTGATTGCCTTTTTTTGAAGATTATTATCTGTTATGCAGCACCTGCAACAGTGCCCTAATTACAATAATACGATATCAGCGTATAATTACCTTTTTTACCTCTCTGAATGAATTTGTTTTCATCGTTACATAATAAACACCTGATGAAAAACCGGAAGCATTAACTTCCTTTTGAAATGTTCCTGCAGACACATTTGCATTCACAAGTGTAGCAAGCCTTTGCCCCGATACACTAAAGAGCGAAATTTCGACATGCTCATTTGAGCATAATGAATACTCAAGTGACAACATCTTTCCATGCCCCTGCTGGAGGTTACACTTAACATTTAAGAGTGTAGTCGCAGGCTTCGCAGAAACAACCGGACTTGTTACAGCAACAGTCTTGAATACTGCATTTAGTGTTTGATTTGCAGAAAGCGTGATCGAAATTGAATCTGTTGTTTCTGTTGAGGCACCTTCCCAACGAACAAATTCAAATCCACTTTTTGCAACAGCCTTGACAGGAAGAGGAATACTTTTAAAGAAAGTAAGTCCGGAGAGGCCCGCACACATCTTTACACCGCCTATATATATATCTGCCGCATTTTCATTTGACAATATTACTGAAAGTGTCGCTGTACCGCTCAGGCTAAAAAGATTTTTAATCTGGTTGAATACATATGGAGGTCTTTCTGTGACAAATTTTCTGACATCGTCAACTGCAGTCTGCCATGCTGAAACAGATTGAATACCTTTGTCTGCCTTCCACCGTGCTACCTGATCTGCCATTTCAGGTTTGAGAACATTCTCGATACTATCAACAATATTGCTGACCCTTGCAGGGGCCAATGTACTATTGAGATGCGCAGCACATCTCTGCGCAAAGAAGTTCTTGTATTCAGATATCTTTATAAGATTAGAAAAAATTGTATCTTTTGTAAGGGCACTACTGATGCTGCCTCCACCGCTATTAAACATGTTCGTTGAAAGCCCGGTGTATTTAAACGCCTGGTCAAAATCTACAAGAAGGAATTGCCACTTTGTTTTGGCAGTTTTCCAATAGTGGAAATTATGCCCCCAGCTTGTATTTACTCCATAGGCTACCATGCAGATAAAATCTGAGAAACTATTTACATCAACAATTTCTTTTATTGCACTGTAATTACCGGATTTGACCGTATTAATCATTGACACATAAGCAGCAGTGGATCCATGTAAAAGTTTTTTTCCTTCGGCTGCCATTCCAAAACCACCTCCGCCACCTGATGGCAGCATCGTGGCTTCAATCTGATCGAGCGTTGTTGTATCAATATCTTTAAAGTTTTCTTTAAAGAACATAGGAAAAAAATCATCTCTGAGATCGTATATACCCCAGTATTTTCCGTTGAGATAGACCACCACTGGTGTATACGCCTGATTTAATGCATCCATTTGATTATACGTCATCGGATAGATGATGTTATCGCTTATGTAATTTGTACTCCATGCATCACCGCTGTTACGCAATCTCAGACGGTTGAACTTTGTCACCGGTTTGCTGAATAATTGATATTCAAGCAAATCGGTCCCGTATTTCGGTTTGATTGCAACCTGCATGGGCATCTGAGCGCATTCATAACTTGTAAGAGATCCCGGACCAATGGCAGCATTTATTGAAAACGCCTGTTCACCGTCTGTTGTAAAGTATTCCATTGATACAGGAATTTCCTTGAGCTTATATCCATTTTCGTAAAGACCTATTGTTTTGTCCCATAAAAGCATAGAGTCTGCTGCTATTGATATTACCGGAATTGTACGAGTCTTCTCGTTTATGAGGTATGTGCAGCTGCTTATGGGTCCTGCGAGTTTATCGTCGTCAATGCAGCGGGCACGGATTGTTGATGTTGATTTAATGGATATTGCTGATGAATACTTTGATGACTTGACTGTTGGTGTTGAACCGTTTGTTGTATAGTAAATTGATGTACCGCCATCCGAAGACAATGCAACACTCTGTGCGGAAGAGTAAAATCCACCCTTGACAGAAAAAGTAACTTCCGACGACCTGGTTTCCAGATCAAGCGGTTTTTCAGTGGTTGAATTTGATGCCGCAGGGGTAGGCTGGTCAAATTTATGCCATTTGCCATCACTACCACGACCAATCGAAATATCTGCCAGTGAATTGATAGTGTATGTTACAGAATCTACAAATGCCGATCCTTTTGTCAAACCGACAAACTCTGCATCTTTGTCAAGTTTAAAATTTGTATGATATCGTTGAGTAGTGAATTTTGCTGTAAATGGATAATACGGACGTGTGTCGTTTTTACCAGGTGCACAATCATATCCATCACAGAAGAATACAAGATAACCATTTGCAGGAATTTTTGCTCCTGTTGGAATCGCCCATTTCTGTGGCTTTGATTTATTGCTTGTAAGATAATACCCGCTCAGGCTAACTTCTGAACTACCGTCATTATAAAGTTCGATCCAGTCTGAATAATCGGTGTAGTCACACAAATCGGGGCTGGTTGTCGCGTTTTTTGCAACAAACTCATTAATCTGCACTTCTGCGTTGCTATTGACAAAAAGAATTGAAGTAAAAAGTGTCGTAATCAGTAGATAATTCAAACGCATTATATGCGCTCCTTTTTATACTATTTAAAAATTTCAGATAAAAAAAGCTTTATTTCTATATTCAGATTAAATGTTAATTGCTGGTTGAAATTTCTTTTATGATAAGCATAGTGTTTCATCATGTTATCTATATTGGCATGTATTTTTTTCCTTACAAGTGTAATTACATACCGAATCAAATAGTAAGTATCATTGTACATTAATCAATTGACAATACTATTTTTCTCAAAACATCAATGTACTTAATATAAGATATCTACTTTTTTCTGATTTTGCTTAATTTGTTCCAACAAATTGAATTTATTGTATCCAAACAGGATACATGTGCACCACGTATCGTATTGATATTTAATACATTACGTGTTCTATTAAGAAACAATAATACGTAGAATAAAATTAACAATCGCGTACAAACTTCAAACATAACAGAACCACATTTTACATTTCGGCAGTTTGCACATAAGAAGGTAAATGACAAGCATTATTTACACAATAGGATATATTAAGCAGTATAATTGCATCTTGACTGAAAAACAATAATCAGACTGAGCTGATTTTACGTTTCAGTCAATTAACTATAAAAGATTTTTATGACAATAAAACACACTCCTCCATCAGGAATTTTCCGGAAGGAGAAAACACAGTAATGATATAATGTCACATTCACCAAATGTAACCGGGTTTTTTCATCTTTTACATACGTTGTATTCCCTTTTTAATAGCGATGCTCACAGTATTATTTTTATAAAAATTACACTTCATTTTACAAACAAGCGAATCATTGACATATGCATTTGTTCTGCCATAAGGATATATCTAAAAGTAACCAGCACCAATTTTTCCTGACACATTCAACCTGAAAACATATACCCCGAATGGTGTATTAGAGGTATTCCAGGTAAATTTGTCAGATTGAATCTTTGTTTTTGTTATCAATCGCCCTGTTGGCGATAAGATTGACACTATGGCTGACTCATGAGAGTCGTTCCTGAATGAAAAGTTTACACATTGCGTATTTTTACTATAACGTATAAACGGAAATTCTTTATTTTTATTGGATTGTTCAGGCAACACTGTTGTTGTAACAGAACCAGTATCAAGGATCGTCGAACCAAGATATGAAGAATCAATGCGAAACAATTCTGTTACACCGAACGCACTCATCGTCCATACCGATGCACCTGTGGAATCAAACTCAACTGCAGAATTTGAACTCATACCATTACAAACAAGTGTATTACCGTTCGGTAATCGTGTTATGGAACCTTCATTACCGGTCATTTTAGGAATAGCAATACTTTTAAACGGTGCTGATGGTCCATAGGCTTGTCCGGATGTCAAACTATAAACACCATTTGCTGATGGTAAAACGATTTCATAACCCATTTTAGTCTCGTTACTGATAACAAGAACATTTCCTGCTCCCGGAAGCATTTTTCGGGTTCCGGGGAAATAATCGTTTACCCAGGTTGTGGCATGCTGCCCTTTAAAATAATTGGTTCCACTTGCGCCATAATTGGATGGATTACCCCAACGGTAAAGAATATCGCCACCTTTTCCATAGCGCCCGCCGGTACGTCCTGATGCCTGTACCGTTGTTGTACTATGATCGATAATAATAAATTCACCGAAAAATTTCAGATTAACTATCAGCTGGTCAAGTCTTTGATTATACCGGACATGGTTTGCATGAAGCCACTCTTTACTGTCATTATATCCATCATATCCTTTATTAATGTCAAGCAGTTCCGGTTTACCGGTTCCGGAATGTTCGCTTGCTTTCCATTCCCAGACAATATCAGCCGTAGACATACCTGTTGGCGTTATCTCAGTAACTTTCTCCGCAATGGTACCATCACGCTCGACAGTTGCTGCTATGGTGAAAATTGTTGGTAATTCTTTGATGTTATTCGTTTTGTAATAAAAGGTACAATCATGATGCGGCATATAGGTACTGCTGTGGTAAGGATAATCCCACGCAATAGTACCGTCCCATTTAATAATCTGAAACCTGCCACCGGTAAGAGCAACTGATACTGGAAATATTCCATTACCGGTATTTGAATTGTCTTTACATGGGAATAGTACACTGCTGTCCCTGAGCAGATATGCATGACTCATTACATTATATTCACTTGTCCATATATGGATCGTTCTACCATTCATATCCTTAAGGTAACAAGTCTTACCGCTTGCATAAAAATTATATCCGGGAAAGGGAGAACCTGCAGCACTAGTATTATGAATCGATACTACCGCAACAAGCAAAGCCGTAGCAATTCCGACTATTTTTAAATAATAATCATCCCTTAACAAAAGTAAAATTACCACATTCAGTGTAGCCCCCCGGCTTACCCCGATACGTCAGATTTCATAGAATTAATCTATGCGATATGCAGTCAATATATCTCTGGATAAACAATTTTGTAGCGAAAATTGTAATAATTCTCAATAATCCATTCTCAATTGAGAATGGTAACCTGGGCCGAAGTCAGGAAATAACTACTCCGATTAGTCAATAAGCAGCGTGCCTGAACAGGCTGCTATCAGATTTTAAACTGCGATAGAAGCTCTTTTAAATATGACGATAGCTTCGACAATTTTTCTGAACTAGTTTTTACCTTAGTGATTTCTGATGCCGTATCGCGAATACCATTGTTTACACCACTGATAGTTCCCGATACTTCAAAAATCTCTTGCGCTGAACCATTTACTTTACGGGAATTTACCCACACGTAAGAGATGATCTGACTATGTAATATCTGATGTAAAGCAGTTCATTCTGATTTTTTTATCTGATAATGGCTCTTTTTATACTCTTTAAGTGATTGCAGTACCAGCACCGATCTGTGCGAAATAATATTTTTGATTTCTGAAATCCGTTCGCTGAACTCATTCTCACTTCGGGCATGCATCATGGCGTAAAGATTGTAGGGCCAATCGGTATAGGGTGTTCTCCTGTAGCAGTGACTTACAAATGATAGTGATGACAGTTTTCCACCGGCATCATCACAGAGCAGATCGTCAACCTCAAAAGCAACCATTGCATTAAAAGCGAATCCAGCCTTGTTATGTTTGACAATTCCTGCAAACCTCCTGATCACTCCTGTTTTTAAATAGTCTTTAATTTTTTGCAGCAGTGTTTCAGTGTCGATTCCAAGTTTTTCCGCAAATGGTGCGAATGGTTCAGATACAAGTTCTATTGGTTCCTGAATTACCGATAAAGTCTTTTTATCAATCAGATCAGACATCAAGTACCAGTCCTATTTTATATAATTTTTCTGCAGGAAATTCTTTAAGGTCTGTAACCCCGTCAAGTCCTGTGATTTTATTAAACACATCAGCTTTATCTTTTTCCGATTCGTAAATTAGAGTAAACCACAAATTCCGTTCGCCGTCACGGGCATAATTGTGGGTAACCTGATCAAGCAGGCTGATCTCATCTGCTACCATGTCAATTCTGTCAGATGCAACACATACCCCAACCAGCGTTGTCGAAAAGCCTGTTTTCCTCCAGTCAATTACCGCCCGGATCGTACGCAATATCCCTTTGTCAGCTAATTTTCTAAGATGTGACAGACAGGTATCCTCAGTAATTCCAGCCTTTTCAGCGATAGTTTTAAACGGGCGGGCATTGAGTGGAAATGCGGTTTGCACAATATTAAGTAATTTTCGTTCAATTTCAGTCATTTCCGGGTACCTTTTTTTACTGCTGTTTTTAAGGCAGTAACCATTGCGGGTATTGATGCATTCGCTGCAATAAAAATGGTACCTTTATAATATTTTTTTACTGTTGACGCGGTAATGTCCCCAATACAGCATGGAATAATTGCTTTATCCCTGCAAAGAGGATTTTCGAAATAGTGTTCTACCGTTGACGAACTGGTAAACAGGACATAATCGCCATCCTTAACAGGACAATAGTCAGGATCAGTAGCTACTGTATCGTAGACCTGAAACTCGGTAACATCTGCATGCCGCTCTCTTAGCGTGTCAATAAGAATTGTCCGGGCTACTGATGCACGCGGGACAAGAATATGTTCTCCTTGTAAATGTTTTGGTATAATCGACAATAATTCTTCAGCAACAAATTTTTTGGGTACATAATCAGGTATGACACCATATTTTTTTAGAGCTGCAGCAGTACCGCCACCTATCGTATAGATCTTTTTCCCTGCCAGACAACGCGCATCAATACCATTATTAAAAAGTGCATCCATAAAAAGTCTGACACCATTCGGACTTGTAAATATCATCATGGTGAACTTTTCAAGAAATGATTTCGATAGTGATGCAAGTGTACGTGTACGTGGCTTTATTTTAATAATCGGCCATGGCACAGCTGTTGCGCCTGCATTGTATAATGCTTTTAACAGCTCATCAGACTGCTCCGGAGTTCGCAGGACGACAACACGAACACCTGCAAGCGGTAATGCTTTAAACCACGATAATCTTTTAGCAAACTTTGCAGTTTCACCAATTACAAGAACTGCCGGAGCTTCTATGGAGTGACGCTCCTTTAATGCTGCAATCGTACCCAATGTCCCCGACACAACTTTCTGATATGGTAATGTACCATTTTGAACAATTGCAGCAGGTGTCCTTTTTGTAAACTTTCCTTCTGATACTATCCGTTCAACAAGAATCGGCAGGTTCTGCATCGCCATTAAAAAAACAATCGTATCTGCTACAGGCATGTTCAGGGTATCAATTGATTCTCCAGCCTGAAGATGACCAGTGACAATTGCTACAGAACGGGAAACACTTCTATGTGTCACAGGAATTCCAGCCCATGCAGGAGCAGCAATAGCCGAGGATACACCCGGAACTATTTCAAAATCAATTTTACGATCCCGTAAGTATTCCATCTCTTCGCTGCCACGTCCGAACAGTAAAGGATCTCCCCCCTTAAGCCTGACTACTGCTTTATCTTTTTTAGCATACGTCAGGAGCATTTTGTTAATATCAGACTGGGGCACTGATGGTTTATTACCCCTTTTACCGGCAAATATCCTGATTGTTGAATCAGGTAACGTTGCCACAAGGGATTCATTGACAAGTGCATCGTAGATAACGACATCACATGCATGCAGCAGTTCATTACCTTTCACCGATATCAACCCCGGATTCCCTGGACCTGCACCAACAAGGTAAACAATGCCCTTTTTCGGACGCTTTGATAATTTAGTTGTTTGATTCATCATAGTATATATATCCATTTTTGATCATCATTAGTTGCCACAAAAGCAATGATGGTTATTCCTTTTCCGTAATTTTTTCAGCTATCATATCGAAAATACTCTTTCTGAATGACTCAAATCCGTAGTTGTGTAAATTGTCAATTGGATCAGTCTCAAAAATAATTTCCCAAATTGCAAACCGTTTTCTCTGATCCGGACAGTTTTTCTTTAAAAACAGCCTTACTTCAGCCATAAGACCTGCTATCATGGCATAATCAGTAGTAACCGCCTCGCCGATCTTTTTCCTTAGGTATTTCGAAAAACGAGGGCTTGCTGCATTTGTTGATAGTGCTACCGATACAGCGCCTCTGCGAATAACCGCCGGTACAATAAACGAACACAGCTCCGGTTGATCGACGACATTACACGGGATATTAAGTTCTCCTGCCCGTTCTGAAACCATTTTATTTATTTTGTCAACATTCGTTGCCGCAATGACAATGGCACAATCCGGTGTAATATCTTCAGGATCGAATGGTTTTTGTATCATGACAATGTTGTTCTTAAAACGCCTGAATCGTCGTTCGAACTCCGGTGACACCACAACGACATCAGCCCCCGCACGAAGCAGTCCTGTAACTTTTCGTAACGCAATTAATCCGCCACCTGCAATAAAGCACTTTCTTTTTTGAAGATCAAGCATTACAGGATAATAATACACGATTACTCCTTTACTTATACCAATCATCCGAGCAGTTTTTCCACAAGCTGCACTGCGATTTCTGATGGCAGCGAGCTGCTCCCTGTAGCAGTCTCTTCTACGTATGTTCCATTTTCTGGATTCTCATAGAATGCTTTCATTGTCAGGATTCCCTTGTCAATACGTGAATGCATCCCGAAAGGCATTCTGCAATCAAAACCGATTTCTTCAAGCACCATAAACTCTGCACCGGATAGTAAAAACTGTTCTTTGTCAAAAACATCCTGACACAAACGGAATAGAGACTCATCGTTAGCCCTGCTTTCAACCGCAATAACTCCCTGACCGGGAGCAGGAATAAACCACTCCGGATTAAAACGTTCACTGATTCTGTCTTGTAAACCAAGACGTATCAATCCGGCTTCAGACAAAACGATTCCGTCATACACCCCTTCATCAAGACGCGCTATCCGTGTATCAATATTTCCTCTTATATCAACATACTTAAGATCATTGCGTATCCGCTTTAAAAGCACCCGTCGTCTCATGCTTCCTGTACCGATTGTTGATCCTGAGGGGATATCGTTAAACGGCATAGTATTCCGGGAGATTAACACATCACAAACAGACTCTGGTTTTAAAAATCCCGCAAGACGGAGCCCATCAGCCGTTTGACAAGTAATATCCTTGAAACTATGCACCGCAAGGTCTATGGTATTGTCAAGAAGTGCATGTTCAATTTCCCGAATAAAAACACCCTTCCCGCCAATATCTTTAAGGCTTGTTTTCTGATCTTTATCACCGGTTGTTGTAATTATCACCGTTTCAATCTGCAGAGATGGATCTGCTTTTTTAAGCCGGTCAATAACGATATCAGTCTGAGCACGAGCAAGCCGTGAGCCGCGCGTCCCTATACGAATTATTCGCTGCATGTACACTCTTTCCTGAATAAGTACCATCTTGTAAACTCAGCAACCTGTTCTTCAATGATTGCTTCACAATCACCTATCTCATGTGTACGCTCTGACAAGTGACGCTCTGCTGTGGCCTTGAGGTCGTCTACACAAATAAGCTTTACCCCGTCAATGACACCGATTTCCGGATCAGCGTTCCGTGGTGCCCCAATGTCAATAACCAGCAGCTGTTTACCTTGTTTTGTATACTGGAGAAGCTGTTCCGGTGAAAGAATATACTCATTCGATGATGTTGCCAGGATAACACAATCGTAATCGCTGATACCGGAACGGAACTCGGAATATGGCAGATGTTGCGCATTAAACCGCCGACTGATCATTACAGCCCGTTTATCATCACGATTACATACACTGATGTTCTTTGGTTTACATTGTACGATTCGCTTCAGTGCTCTTAATCCCATTGTGCCAAGACCGACAATCAATATAGTAACATTGTCAACATTTCCATTATTATTATCAAGCAGTTCCTCAATAGCAATTGACGAAACAGATATCGATCCCTTTGCCGCACCGGTAAGATGCCGCACCTTCTTTCCTGTCGCAATCGCCTGTTGAAATAATCGGTTCAAACAGGAATTTGTTTTCGCATGCTTTCTCGAGAAAAAATAAGCATCCCGGATCTGGCCAAGAATTTCATGCTCCCCGAACACCATCGACTCGACACCCGATGCGACCCTGAAAATATGCCGTACCGCATTTGCGCAGCAGTGATTGACAAGAGCAGAACGAACCAGCGTCTCAGGTATCTGATGAAAATCAGCCAGACATTGTATAAGCCAGACTGCCGCAGCAGCAGTATCCTCGGCTACATAATAAATTTCTATTCTGTTACAGGTACAAAGCACAACGATTTCACGTACCGGTGTCTCAGCCGGCATACCATTGATGAATCCTGCAAGACGATCCTTTTCAAAATAAAGGGTATCTCTCATGCGCATTGATGACACACGAAAATCAGTTGTCAAAACTCCTACGTGAAACATCTATCGGGCACCTCCGATTTTCCTCAGAACATCTTTACTTTTTGCAAGTGTTGATTCAATATCATCATGACTATGTGCTGATGATATAAACCATGATTCAAATTGTGATGGCGGCAGGTAAATTCCCGATTCCAGCATTGCATGGAAATAACGGCCAAACAGCTCTTTGTCGCTGCCGATAGCGTCATTATAAGACATTACCGATTTGTTACGGTTAAAAAACAGTGTCATCATGGAACCGATATGATTACACACACACAGGATCCCGGCGGAACGGCACTCTTTTTCAAGTGATGCAGCAAGATGTGATGTCGTTTTTTCAAGTTTTTTATAGATTGACAGATCACTTTTGAGCGCTTTGAGCATTGCAATCCCTGCCGCAACAGCGATTGGATTGCCTGACAGGGTTCCCGCCTGATACACAGGCCCGCATGGAGCAACATACGACATAATCTCTTTTGAACCACCATATGCTGCTATTGGTAATCCGCCGCCGATAATCTTACCGAGCGTTGTTATGTCGGGAGTGATACCGAACAGTTCCTGAGCCCCGCCTGCAGACAACCGAAAGCCAGTCATTACCTCATCGAAAATAAGCAGTGCTCCATATTTCTTTGTAATTTCTCTCAGGTAGGGTAAAAAGGTCATTTCAGGAAGAATTACTCCCATATTACCTGCAACCGGCTCAACAATTACAGCAGCGATCCTGTCACCATATTCATGGAATATTCTTTTCACCGATTCAGAATCATTGTATTGAGCAACAAGTGTTGTCCCTGCGGCGGCACTTGTCACTCCGGCACTATCCGGAATTCCGAATGTAAGTGCCCCGGAACCAGCGGCAATTAAAAAGCTGTCGCCGTGACCATGGTAACACCCCTCGAACTTTACAATAAATTCTCTTCCAGTAAACCCTCTGGCCAGCCGGGCAGCACTCATGGTTGCTTCGGTCCCGCTATTGACAAGACGGATCATACCAATTGATGGAACCATTGAGCAGATGATTTCCGCAAGTTCAGATTCCCGTTCTGTCGGAGCCCCGAATGCAGTGCCATCAGTAACCGTTTTCTGAACAGCTTCAACAACCAGAGGAAATGCGTGACCTAGAATCAAAGGCCCCCAGGCTCCAACATAATCGATGTAACTGTTACCATCAATATCAGTAAGCCGGGAACCCTGACCCTTCGCAAAGAAAACCGGATCACCACCAACACCTTTAAATGCCCTGACCGGTGAATTCACACCTCCGGGAATAACATTTCTGGCCCGTTTGCCTGCTTCAATACTATTTGTAAAGTTCACTGGTTACCTCTCCTGAGAGAATATTTTATAGTTCATGAACAACAAATGAAAAACGCCCCCCCGTCAGCTCCAATGTCGTTAATGTATTGTTTACAAGGCAGCATTAGTGCCGATTGCTCGCCCCCACCCGCGCACAAAGCTGCGCGACCTCCCCCGCAGGAGGGAGGTGTCTTTTTGATTTTTAAAATATTTACCTCCCTCCTGCGGGGGAGGTCTGGCTGCTTTGAGCCAGGGTGGGGGCGAGCGCATAAGTACACTGCCACCTTGTAAACACTAAGTTAACGACCTCACCCCCCGACCCCCTCTCCCATAGGAGAGGGGGAGTAAGAGGGATGAAAAAGACATTATTCTTTCAAAATACTGCTTCCCTCTCCTATGGGAGAGGGGGCCGGGGTGAGGCCGTATACCTTTGTGTCAACCATTCGGTTCATACAAACACTGTGGTTCATCACCAAGGAAATCCCCGGTTATTGTAAATGCCCTGGCTCTGCAGCCTCCACACACCCGCCTGTATTCACATTTTCCACATTTTCCGTGATAGTTGTCAATAGCCCTAACCTGCCTGAACAAGGCAGACTCACGCCAGATTTTTCCAAAATCATACTTGTCAGAACGGAGATTCCCGGCTTCCATATCCAGAAAGCCGCAAATCTGCACGATTCCCTTATGAGAAATAAACGCAAAACCCTGACCACCTAAACACCCCTTTGTCATTGCATCCATTCCGTGTGATTCCCGTGTTACCGTACGTCCCGAAGCCTTCTCACGCTCTCTGAAAACCCGGTAATAATGGGGTGCGCAGGTGGGTTTAACCTGAATTTTCCGTTCAAGCTGGAGCTCGTAGATCTGATGTAACACTTTTTCATATTCATCAGCCGAAATAATCTGATCCGTAAGCTCTGAAGCCCTCCCGGTCGGTACAAGCAGGAAAGGGTGAAATGCTACAGCACCCAACGCAACAGCCTTGAAATATATACCATGCAGATCCTGCACATTGTTTCTGGTGATTGTTGTATTCACCTGAAATTCGATCCCCGCATTTTTGAGTTCGTCAATAGCTTTTACAACAATATCATACGCTCCGGTTACACCTCTGAACGTATCATGGCTTGCAGCATCAATACCATCAATACTAAGACTGATCCGTGAAATACCCGATGCTTTAAGTTCTTTACATGATGACTGATCCAGCAGACTGCCGCAGGTTGCCATCACCATACGCAGCCCTTTTGATGTACCATACCCGGCAATCTCGAAAATATCCTTACGAAGCATCGGTTCTCCGCCAGTAAGGATCACTATGCACGATCCCATTGATGCAATCGAATCAATGACTGCTAAACACTCCCGTGTTGTCAACTCGTCATCATAGGGTCCCTTCTGTGCACTTGCCCTGCAGTGACGGCATGCGAGTGTGCACGAACGGGTCATCTCCCATGCAACAAGCCGAAGTGCAGGCTGCGACGGTATAGCTCCTGATGACGGATGCATTCTATCGTTCCCCTTTTGTAAGTAGTGCAGCGGCTTGTGCTGCAAAATAGGTAATAATCATATCTGCACCGGCACGTTTAATCGATAGTAACATTTCCATCATGACACTATTTTCGTTGATCCATCCGTTGGCAGCAGCAGCTTTAATCATGGAATACTCTCCACTGACATTATACGCAGCAACGGGAACATTAAAGTTCTGTTTCACCTGATGTATAACATCAAGATATGAAAGAGCCGGTTTCACCATGACAACATCGGCGCCTTCACTAATGTCAAGTTCAACTTCCCGAAGCGCCTCACGGACATTTGCAGGATTCATCTGGTAGGTTTTTCGATCTCCGAATTGAGGCGCACAATCGGCCGCATCACGAAATGGCCCGTAAAATGCTGATGCATACTTTGCGGCATACGACATTACAGGAATATTTGAAAATCCATTTGTGTCAAGTACTTTCCGGATCACTCCGATCCGCCCGTCCATCATGTCACTCGGTGCAATCATATCACTTCCGGCGTTTGCATGCGAGAGTGCCTGCTTTGAAAGCAGCTCCAGAGAAAGATCATTGTCAACATCACCACTTACTACAATGCCGCAGTGACCATGTTCGGAGTATTCGCAGTTGCAAACATCAGTGATAACAAACAATTTGCCGATAGTGGCCTTTATCGCCCGTACCGCCCGCTGAACGATTCCATTATCATCATAACCGACATGATCACCCTTTACATCGGGAATTCCAAAAAGCAGTACAGAACGTATTCCAAGCTGCTCAAGCTGCCTGCACTCTTCAACCAACAGATCAACTGAAAAACGGTTTACACCGGGCATACTCCCGACCGGACTCTTTACCCCGGTGCCTTCACAAACAAAAAGCGGCATGATGAGATTATCAACAGACAAGCGGGTTTCCTGCACCATCGCCCGTATTGATCCATTCGCCCGTAACCGCCTTAAACGTATCTCCGGAAAACCCATTTTGTCACCTTTACTTAATTAGAAAAACAGTTCCAAATAACGATTTATTAAATAGTACCCGCGATCTCTGCGTCCGAAAGATAACACGCGGGATCCTCCTGCCATAAATCTTTATGAACAGCCTCTGCACGAACCCTGAAATTTCCATTACAGATATTCTGATACACACAGCGGGAACACTTACCTTTCAATAATGATTTACGGTTACGCAGCTGCGACAGAAGCGGTTCAGATGTATCGGTCCAGATCTCACCGAAAGACCGGTCTCTGATGTTGCCTGGTGTGTAGTGACGCCAGAACTGATCAGGATGCACCGTTCCGTCCCAGGAAATACAGCCGATCCCGATACCGGAGTTATTACCGCCGTTCATAGACAAAAGTTGAAGTACATTTTCTGCCTGTGGAGATTTTTCCCGTACCATCCGCTGATAAAGATAAACACCATCCGCATGGTTATCAACCGTCAACACTTCAGCGGAAAGTCCCTTCCTGTGAAGTGCTGCTGTTCTGTCAATAATAAGATCGACACAGCGGCGAGTTTCGTCGTGAGTTAGATCATGTTCTGCGATCCCGACCGCACGCCCCGTATAGACAAGATGATAAAAACAGATTCGTGGAATACCCTCGGTTTCAAGTAATGAAAATAGCCCCCCGATATCATCGGCATTATCCCGTGTAATCGTAAAGCGAAGCCCGACTTTGACCCCGGCTTTCATACAAGCGCGGATTCCATTAATGGAGCGGGCAAATGCACCTTCAGTACCACGAAACCGGTCATGTTTCTCCTGAAGCCCATCAAGACTGACACCGACATAGGATAACCCGGCATCTTTGAGTCGCATAGCAGTATCATCGCTGATCAGCGTACCATTTGTGGAAACCACAACCCGCATTCCTTTTGAACGTGCCCGGCTGATCAGGGTGAAAACATCTTTTCGAATAAGCGGCTCTCCCCCCGACATCAGTACCACAGGTACCTTAAATTCTGCAAGTGAATCGATAAGGTGCAAGCCTTCATCGGTGTTCAACTCACCTGTGTAGTCCAGATTTTCAGACTCTGAATAGCAGTGTATGCACTTAAGATTGCATCGCCGGGTGATATTCCAGACCACAACCGGTTTTTTATCTTCGGAATATTGAAGCAGATGTGATGGTAGTGATGCAGAGTGACGTCCATATCGCAGCACATCTGATGGTTCAACAGTACCGCAGTACAGTTTAGAAATACCAACCATGTATAACCCTTTAAATAAGTGTCTGAATGCAGCCATCTGTCCGGTAGATTGTGAATCGCGCCGGTGATTACTAAACATACTATTTTTTATACTGTTTTGCTTACTTTTAATCAACATAAAGGCATAATAGCGGCTACAAATTGACAAACACACACAGTTTCATTCACACTGGTTCCGGTCACCTCCAGCGAATAGTTTACAATGTTTACGTTAACACAGCATTCTATCATATTGCATTTTGTGATCAGTGAATCATAGATGGTGATTCGGGCAATAAACCAGACTATTTTCCACCAAAATGGAAAATAGTCTTGACTTTTGTCCATTTTGATTTATTTTGGTCATTTTTAAGTGCAGTTTAAACAATGACTACTACTAATCAGATAACATGTACCTTTGCCGGTGGTGCCGATGGAATCGGGGCATCATGTACACTTGTTGATGTTGACAATACGACTATTCTTGTTGATTGCGGCATCCGTATGAATGCGCCTGACCAGCTCCTCCCCGACCTTGCATCACTTAACGGGAAACATCTTGACGCAATCATACTAACACATGCGCACACCGATCATACCGGTGCACTGCCGCTTGTCTGTGAAATGTTTCCGGGTGTTCCGGTATATGCAACTGCACCAACACTTGATCTTATTACGATACTGCTCTATGATGCATTAAAAATTGCTGAGTTTGAACGCGAAAACGAAATTCCTCTGTACTCCAAAATGCTTGCAGAACGAGCATTATCACAATGTGTACCCCTCGGGTTTAAACAACCGAAAAGTATTAACACAATAACATGTACACTCCTGCCGGCATCCCATATAATCGGTGCTGCCATGGTGCATCTTGCGACGTCATCAGGGAATGTGCTGTTTACAGGCGATTACAGCGTAACGCCAACCTCCACGATGCCTTCCCTTGGCAAACCACTTCTTCCGGTTGATCTTCTGATCTCAGAATCGACCTATGGCACACGGCTTCATGAAGACCGCAAAATTGCCGAAAACCGACTTATAGACCAGATACGGGAGATTGCCGAACGAGGTGGTCATGTTCTTATTCCAAGCTTTGCAATCGGACGTGCACAGGAGGTCCTGCTGATCCTTCAGAAAGCGATACGTTCAAAGAAACTGCCGGAAATTCCAGTGTACGTTGATGGTATGGTGCGTAATACCTGTGCAATCTATAGTAACCATGAATCCTACGTAACGTCATCACTTGCCCGGCAGATTCGCAATCAGTCAAACCCTTTTTTTACCGATACGATTACCCCGGTAACTACTCAGGCGATGCGCTCCGGAATTTTAAACGGTGGCCCATGCATTATTGTTGCGTCAAGCGGCATGCTTAACGGTGGTGCATCAGCGATGTATGCGCAACAGATGCTTGGTAATGAATCTGATGCGATCTTTATGACAGGCTATCAGGATGAGGAGTCACCGGGAAGAAAACTGTTATCACTCGCCTCTGGAGAAAAACAGACAATTGAACTGTTTGGGAGCACTCTTGATGTCAAGGCGAAAGTTGCAACATTTTCATTATCGGCACACGCGGACCGTCTTCAGATGGCATCGTTTATTGAGTCAATCCGTCCACGGACTGTAGTTCTTGTTCATGGTGACAATGAATCGAGGATGTCACTTAAACGCTCGCTCCAAACCAGCGATTGCCTGCTTGTTAAAAATGGTGAATCAATTTCCCGCAGCTACCCCATTCGCAGAAATTACCATTCATCGATATCGCATCTTCCTGAAAAAGAGGATATTGATCGGATACGGGCAATTATCGGCGCCCCGGATAGCGATCATCCTGTAAAGGCCAGTGATGCCGCACAGGTGTGGTTTGGATGCCGTGTTGATGCCTTACAGATTGATCAGTTTGTCCAGCGTCTTGAAGAGATGGGTATCGTACGGCGTGATGATATCCGGAGGAATTTTTTCCACGTCTGTTCCAGCGGCCCGGTTGACTCTCCGCTATACAAGCTCGAACAGCAACTTAAGGAGCAGAATCCCAAAGGGAAACTATTGGAATTCTGTATGAAACAAAAGATTGATCCACCGGTATTTACGGTTACATCCCGTGACGGGTACTACTTCGGATGTGCCAGCATTATTATTGACACAAAGCAACTAAAGAGCAGCGAATATAAAGCACTCAACAAAAAAAACGCTGAACAGATGGCATCACAGGAACTGCTTTCACTTATCCCTGAAAACAATAGTGTATCCCCGGAATTTCAGGATGATGAACATGACGACATTATTGATATAGACGCAGAGGAAAAAGAGCGTCTCAGACTTAGTAACCCCAAAGGAGCACTATTCGAGTTTTGTGCAGCACAGAAACAGGATTTACCATCATTTGTTTACAAAGAAAAAGGCCGGTTATTCTGTGTGAAAATTATCAGTCAATCAGGTTCATTTGAAACGTCATGGTACCGTTCTGATCAAAAGAAGATAGCAGAACATGGCGCCGCCAGTGCATATCTGGCACATACAACAGCTTGCATGCAACAGGAGAAAAAAGAAGTACCAGTAAATCAACCTGAAGAAATCGAACAGACCGTAAGAACCGGAACCGATCCTCGTTTACAATTAAACAATCTGGTTCAATCAAAGCAGCTTTGCAGTTTTGGTTATACACAGGGAAATTGCGAAACAATTGCTAATCAGACACGATTTACGCTATATGCATGGGCACTGCTGCCTGATAATTCAAAAATTGAATCATCACCAAAAATTGCACACTCCAAAAAAGAGGCCCAGTATAAAGCGGCAGCTGATCTGCTTGAGCGTTTTTATACCCTTGACTGAGAATTCTTGCTGAATACCACTTATCAATTTACCGCATGACAAACACAATTTTCTTATTATCATCAGATTCGATAATAACACCATCGCCTTTATTGTCAAAAATATGGATCTGTTAAGTTGACTGTCTGATATCAGTCAAGCAACTTGTCAAACTTATTCCGTTCTTTCTCTTTTTCATCAGGGATCACTTCAAAGAGTGTTCCCTTTTTGAATGCTTCCTTTTGTTCGTGAGAGAGGAGCATTATAGCATCACCGTTGGTAATAAAATCTTCTTCTGTCGGGGTTGGGCGGTCAGGAAACAGAAACTCATAGAGTTCACACATAGTCTGATCCCGTTCTGTTTCCTTTTGTATCTCCTTTGACCATATCACCACACTGCAATCCTGTCCGGCACTGTTAGTGTAGAAATACCCGGCCCGAACAATCCACTTTTCCTGAGGGTTTGCATCGGTAACACCGAGTCGTATAGCGCTGATACCAATGTTGTCAATAGATGTCTCCTGTGTTGCTTTCTTTCCAAATATGGTTCGTCGTGTAACTCGGATAGTACGTTTTGCAAGATCGATTTCTGTAATTACTGTAAAAAGGCCTATGACAACCATTAGAAGACCAATACCAGCAGGTATTAAGTAAAGCAATATAAAGAAAATACCAAATAATATTGATCCATCAGAAAATGATTCAACAATAAACTCAAAAAATGCTATAGAAATTAGTAAGAACAGGAAACCACCGGTAATGGCTAAAGGTAGCTGCCGATGATGAATTATATAGATGTTTGTTCCGATTTTCCTAAAACCACCATTTTTCAATATGTCCATTTGTACGATCCTCACTCTGATTTTAACTTAACCGGCTGTCCATAATGTTTTTCTACTACGAGTCTTTTATTATCATCAGGTAAGACAAGAACTCCATCACCCTCCATATCAACGGTGAAAATAATCTTTATATAATCAGGTGTAGGCTGTTTTCCCATTGCGGCAAAATATGAATCGAATTTCATTAAGAAAAGCTTAGCTGACGGGCATACCGTCAATAAATCAAATTGTATGTCGGCACCTTTAAACATGGATAGATTAGTTACATTGCAATTCTTATCAGTTAACAGAATGTCTTTTCCGACAACAGAAGTTTGACGACTACTGCCATCACCACTTGTTGGGACGCTTATAGTTACCTCATGTAGTTTAATAATTGTTGATGGCTCGAGACGTTTAAGGTGAATAGTTGCAGAAAGTGTCGATTGGTTAATATCAATCTTTGGTAGGTTAATAACCCTCATAACTTTAATATAACTTACCTGCAAATCATGGGTCGAGAGTGTTTCAACATGCTTGATTGCATTTATTCCCCATGGTGTTTCAAGAAGCATGTTTTCGATAGACGTATTATCAGCAGCGGTTGCATTTCCCTTTGCAACAATCGCTACAACAGATCCGATAAAAACGAGGAGTAACCCAGCAGGAATACCAATACCCGTAGAACATGATGCAGCAGCACCTGCATAGATGGCTGCAATAATTGACACATAACCGATTCCGGAAGTTACGTTCCCAATTGCAGAAATGCTATTCCATACAGCTGCGTCATAATCAGAGGTTTCAAATTCTTTTTTTGCTGCATAACCAACTAAACCAGCGTCGATTAAAGATGTTGCTGTCTGAGCAAGTGCTGCAGGTCCACTGCCGAGTTTTGGCACTACTTTTAGTGTGAATGTCAAAACTTTAAGGAAGATGTTTATACGTTCAGCTGAACAAGCCTTGCCGTTGTTGCTCTTTTCAAGATAATCCGCTAAGTTGTACATAAGAGCAACACCTTCAAGTCCTAATAACATCTTTTTAAAGGCCGGACTCTGAAGAAATTTTGCAGAATTACCTACCCATTTAGGAGCTGATGAATAATCAACCGAATTATCAGGTTTAATTTTAAAACGCCAAAAACTGTTTTCGTCAAAACTAAAAAACACTTTCTGGAATGGCTTGACAGTAGTAGATGTATTTTTTACCAGTTCAACAGATACAGCAAGAGACATTCCGGTTGTATTTAAAACTTTTTGCAAAACGTTCGCCATCTCAGTTGGTTTGAAAACTCTGACACCAGCCTTCGATGCTTCAATCAGTATTTTTGAAGAACCATCAAATATCTTACGGAAATTTTGTATCTTTTTGCTTGAATTGGTTACTCCTCTTGAATCGGTTATCTCCTGCTCTGTATCAGCATTCCAGAGCGTGTTCCTTAGTAATAGTATGTCCTGAAGCCAGGTTTGCTGTGTTTGGGCTGTAACTTTGGGAAACAGATTCAATAATGCATTACAGCCATGGGGGAAACGCGAAAAACCCTCTATTAGTAAACTGACCCTCTGCTCAAACTCATATAGTTCTTTTGGCTGATCATCACCTTCAGTAATGAGTGAACTGTAATCAGATCCTGTTTCTGAAAAGATGCTACTTGTGATATATTGACATAGTGAAACAAGATGTGTATCAATTTGGGTAGAAAGATTGGCTTTTTGCTTGATATAACTGTTTACCTGTTCGTAAATAGCAGCATATTCGCCTGTACGCAAGTGGCGCCGGTAATCTGGAAATACTTCGATAATCTGATGAACCAGAGAACCGAACTCATTTACCAGTTTCTCCCTTTTCCTGTTCTCATCTGTTTCCAGCCAGCTTGCGGTTCTTGATTGTTCCCACAGTGTAAATGTGCTGTTAAAATGTTTTCGAAGTAACTCTGCACGAAGTAACGGATTTACAATTACAACAATTTCTTCACCACCTTTAAGCAGCTTCTTTTCTGTCTCATTTTTATTATCAATATCGGAACATCGTTTAAGCGGATTACATAACAGACCTGCCTTTTTATCAAAAATTCGTTTAGCAGGCAAACGAATTTCTGAAACGCAGGCTACTATTTTTACAGGATTCCCTGACTGATCCTTTTCCGGTAAATATGCAACATCTTCCAACGGCCAATCATCCGGGCGGGTTGAATAATTATCTTCGGTCAATTCATAGGTTGCAAACTGCTTTCCCGTACTATTGGTTTTGATCTCCTAGACACGGGTAAACGTAGTCCCATCAGTAGATCCGAATGCATAAACCCATTTGTTTTTAATTGCCTGCGCCTTACTAAATGCATAAGAGAGATCGGGGTCGATTTTTTCAGCCGTTTCTTCAAAAATGATTCATCTTGACTCATCGGCAAATTTCAGTACAATCTCATCGGGCGATGCTGCAACTACTTGAAAATATTTATCGGCCATTTTTATTCTCCATTACTATGTGCTTTTTGGTGTGTGTTTTTTGATTGGTTCATGTATCTAAATTGTAAACTTCGGAACTGATTTTAAAGAATCTGCTGCATCAGTAACCTTTTCTCTTGCGGTGTTAATTGCTGCAAGTTTGTCTTTAAGGCTCATCGTTGATTCTGCCTGTTTTTTTGAATGACCCACCCGTTTTAGATCCTGATGATTTTCTGTCTTCCTCAAACCCATCAGCGGCTCCAACCCATTTTCCATAAACCCGGTTTCTAAGAAGAATTTTTGGCTGAATTCCGTTTCCGGGGTCCTGTTCGAGAGTGTAACTTAGATTTTCATCAAGATCGGTAAACAGAAGTTCTGTTGTATCGTTATTCTGAACAGCATCATCGCTGACCGTTTTTACCTGTTCAAAACTTCGTGCATCATCGGTACTATACAATGTAAATTTAAAGTTTTTAGAATCGGGACCATCAGGATTGATCTTTAGTTTAATAGATAGCTTTTTTTTCTCTGCAGTCTCCCCGTTAGGCATATCAAGTACCGGACTGTCAATCGTATTTGCACCGAGTGTATGGTTAATCCCTTTGAGTACATATTGACAAGGAATACTTTTGTCTCCTTGCCATGCAGCATAATGATCATTATTGATAAAGTAAAGCTTTGGAATAGAAATCCGCGCGATCATGGTGGTGTCATCAATGCACCCGGAAGCGGTAAGTCCCATATCCACCTCGACCCCGTCATAGATACCAAACAGATTACCTTTTATCTGTGCCCGGTTCGTTTCAACAAGGTATTCCACGGTGACATCAACGAAACACTGCTCGTTATACTGAAACCCTTTGGCTCCGGGAATCCATTCGGCAGAAACAATTCTGACTTCGTCCTCCGGATCCTCTTCAGGGGAATTATCCTCAACACCAGTAACACGTGCGCTCTCTTTCTCTTCTTCCTGCGATAGCGCAAAACCGGGAAGGTTGATATCATTCCAGACTCTTGATGCCATTATGTGCTCCTCAAATGACTATTAATAGGGTGATTACTACAATAACAGCGCGAACATTATCTTTTTATTTTGATTTCCAGTATCTTTGGAATAAACTGGATCAAGCGAACAGCACAACGAAATATATGTGTTTGTTTTGGGGGGTGACAACTTTTTTAAAGACACTTACTAAACAAAAATGTTCCGGATTGTGATGATAAGTACATAGTTCTGCAATAACGATGTCCATTGTTACCAAAGAAGGTCTGAATCATTATAAATCATATCAAAAAGTTTTTTCCCCCAAGACAACCATATGAAAAACTATATTACAGACATTACGCAAATTTGTTTACAATTAATTCACCATCATTTTTACGGAGGTATACCTGTTATGTGGGTTCGATTACTATCTGTTACCATTCTGCTTTTGGGCTTATTGCTCCTCGTTTGTAAGCTTCCATCACCGCCTCCAGGACCGGAGAATGCCTTCGTAGCACTTGAATTCAAGAACTCCAATGGAGCAATAACCAAAGAATATATGACCGATTCTATTGGTAAGAAGTTCACTATTATTTTAATACATAATTTGACCCAGTACATTGATTCATCAGTATTAAGAATCACTAAGGGAACGAATTTCGATGAGGTTTTCTCCGTAAGATCTTTTAAAAATCAGGTTGATACAACCAATTATCCGGCGTTATTGTCTGATACAGGAATTTACGCTGTTAGCTTTACAGGTTATATTGAGGAAAAAACAACGGTATTAAGTGGTAAAATCGCAATAGTGGGCCAGCCGCTAACAACCCAGAATCAAAAGCCCCTTCTAGATGTACCAAAGGAAATAAAAACCGGAGCTGGCCAGGAACTGGTGATTCCTGTTTCTGCAACTGACCCGGATATGAATCAGCAGGTCACAATTACTGTTACCGGGAAACCTGAAAGTGCAACATTTAATGCCAACCTTTTTACATGGACTCCGGCATTGGAAGATACCGGTTCTGTTACAGTTAAATTCACCGCAACCGATAATGGCTCACCAGCGTTATCCGTCACAGATTCCTGTGTAATTGTTGTGAGTGCAACAGCAGTGAATCGTGCACCGCAGTGGAAAATGGAATTAATTCAGCTTTCAACACAACCTGAAGTTCCTTTTTCACTGGATGTAAGTAGCTATTGCATTGATGCTGACAACGATAATCTTACATTTTCATTGTTGGCGCAACCACCAGCCATAGGTACTATTACAGGCAATCTGTACCAATGTACACCAGCAGTAACAGATATCGGGTTGCATTCAATCAAAATTGTTGCATCTGATCCTTCCGGACTGTCTGATACGCTTTCTCTTGAGTTGACTGTTAAAGCTACCGGCGATACTGTTAAGCCTGATACAGCTCCTCCAGTAATAACCTTCAAATCACCATCCAAAGATACTGTAATTAGCGTAGATTCCTTTGAAGTAAAAGTGACCTGTGTTGATGACAGTGGCAGTTCAGTATTAGGGTACTGTGATGGAATTGCTTTTACGATGAATAAGGTACCATCGGTTCCAAATCTCTGGAATGGAATGGTCAGAGGGCTTAAAGCCGGAACGAGTTCGACTATAAAAATTACTGCAACAGATTCCTCTGCAGCAAAGAATATGGATTCTGCTTTCGTGCAGATACAATGGAGCAAAAAAGCAACATTTGCTCTGACAATCAATGCAGATAATGGTTCTGTTACTAAATCTCCTGATGCACTGAGCTATGATTCAGGAACAGTTGTTACGCTTACTCCGGTTCCGTCAAATAACTATCATTTTTCCAGTTGGAGTGGAGACCTGACAGGTTCAACAAATCCAGCAAAAGTTACGATGAACAGCGTAAAAACTATTACTGCCGGCTTTGAAGTAAATCCACCAAGCACATTTGCACTTACCGTTGTGGCAGCCAACGGAACTGTAAAGAAAAACCCCGATCTTATGATGTATGATTCCGGTAGTGCTGTTGGATTAAAGGCAACAGCGGCAAATGGTTATCACTTTGTAAAATGGACTGGTGATGCCACTGGTGCTACTGATTCCATAGCTGTCCAGATGACTACAGCAAAAAGCTTAACTGCAAATTTTGAGCTTAATAGCTACCAATTGACACTAGCAGCAGAAACCGGCGGGTCAATTAGCGTACCGACAAGTTCTCCTGCAACTGTAAACCATGGTGTAGCAACGCCGATAACTGCAGTGGCTATCGAAGGGTATAATTTCTCCGGCTGGACTGCAAATGAGACTGCTACTGTAACAGATCCAACTTCACCAACGACAACCGTTACATTAACGGGTGATGCAACGGTTACTGCAAATTTTACTCAAAAATCCTATTCTCTTAAAGTATCAGCGGGTACAGGTGGTACTATTACCGCCCCTACGAGTTCTCCTGTTACTTTAGATCACGGTGCAAAAACTACGATAACTGCAGTTGCAGACGAAGGGTATAGTTTCTCAAGTTGGACTGTAAGTGGACCTGCAACCGTAGCTAATCAAACTTCGGCATCTACCACTGTTACACTAACAGGTAATGCAACAGTCACTGCAAAATTTAATCAAAAATCCTATTCTCTTAAAGTATCAGCAGGTACAGGTGGTACTATTACCGCCCCTGCGAGTTCTCCTGTAACTGTAAACCATGGTGTAGCAACGACGATAACCGCAGCTGCTAACACTGGGTATACCTTCGCAGGTTGGACTGTAACCGGTTCAGCAACTGTTAAGAGTACAAGCACAGCAAGTACCACTATGACATTGACTGGAGATGCCACAGTAAACGCAAACTTTAACCCAAATCTGGTAATTCCAACCAACGTAAAGGTAACATCACCAGTTTGTTCAGGCACTACTGCAACGTTAACAGCTGATGCTTCATTAGTTGGAACCCTTCACTGGTATTCCGGCGCGTGTGGTACGGGTGCTGTGGGCACAGGCACATCTGTAACGACTTCTGCATTAACGTCTAATACCACTTTTTATGTTCGTGCTGAGCTGGGAACAAGCTATGGACCATGTGCCAGTGTCAATGTCACAGTCTCAACGCAGTCAGTAGCGGCAACATCCATTAACGCGACAAATGCAAATCCATGCCCAGGCACCAAGGTAAAACTTTCTGTATCGGGAGGTTCATTAGGAAGTGGTGCATCCTGGAAATGGTATACTAATTCGGAATGTACCCAAGTTGCCAGTGGCACAGCATTACAAGAAGATGGGTCTCAGTTTGAAATAACAACACCAGCTATAACAACTACTTATTATGTTCTAGCCGAAGGTAGCTGCAACAAAACAACAGCAGTTAGTCGAACAATCACAGTGCAGGATGAATCAGAACCTGCAACAGATATATATGCCGATAAAGGAAGTAGTTTCTGCTATGGTGATTCAATAACATTGAGTGTTATCGAGGGCTCATTAGGAAGTAATGCCACATGGAAATGGTATACTAATAGTGGTTGTACTACCCCGGCTCCTGGAAGGATATTAGATTCAGACGGATCACGGATAAAAGTAGGACCAAAAAGTACCACTACCTATTATGTTCGTGCTGAAGGTGGTTGTAATCCTACAACAACAAAAAACATAAAGCTAACCAATCTCGCACCGACAATTACTAAACAACCAGTATCGGTGTCTTCAAGTTGTCAAAAACCTATGATTCAATTTAGTGTTGAAGCTATAGGTAGTAGTGCAAATGATGTACTTTCATATCAATGGGTTAAAGACAATACAGTACTTCACGATGCAGCTGGTATGATGGGAGGCGTTACAACACCGACGATTCAATTCTTTGATGTAGAAGATTTTGCTGGCAAATACTATTGCACCATTTCTAACTCAAATTGTAGCATTTCGTCAGATGAGGTTGAATTTATATGGCTTGAGAATCCACCATGTCCTTAATTGTTAAGGTGTTTTTACAACACCTTAAACTTTTTAGCTACTGAAAGTTATTAAACATATGTCAATTTAATAAAAAAGGTGCTGAAAAACACCTTTTTTATTAATTTAGTACAACCTTTATCCCGATTTGTTTTGTAGAGTTCATTGAGTAAGTAGTTTTGTTCATCTATAAATTTGCAAATTGAATGTGTTCGCCATTCCAATATATCTCTCAAGAAGTGCCATACTACAGATTGCAAGGCTAATTTTGAATGTTGATATGGTAACTGACTTGCAAAGAGCTAAAAATTTCTTAGTCTAACCATTCTAATTAATTGATAAGCAGTTTCATGGTTAACGGTGTACTACCATCATTCCTAAGCCGCAGAAAAAAAATACCCTGAGCCATGTCCTTAAGTGAAATTTGAGACTGGTTTACTATGGAATTCGCAACCAACCTTCCCTTTGTGTCAACTATCTGTACCGGAGTTTGTTCTTCTATTCCCTGAAGATGAATGATTCCTGCACTGTATGTTGCCGAAATCACTTTAGCAGTTGAAGGAATTAACTGATTATTAACTGCCACTCCATCTTTTAACGAGAACTTTTTCAAAAACGCCCATGTTTCTTCACTGTTGTTTATCCGGTCATTTGTATTCATGGGCCATTCATGTCCTCCGGTACGAACGGAATCAGCAATTACTTCCGTACCGCCATCACAGGGTCCATAGTAGAGCCTTGTCACCAGCGATCTGGAATTCGTTGATGGATAAGGACTTGTTACAACCGGCGTTTCAGGACAATTGCATAGCTTAATCCACTTCGTCACATTCTGCATAAATGCAGCAGTTCCGCCCGAGAACCCTTCATTAGTACCAAATGTCAACCGCATCGACATCGGTCTTTTGAGCGTACAATTTCCCGATAGATTTCCGGATGTTGGTGCAATCGCCGCAAAAATTTCAGAATATCTGCATGCAAGCTGGAACGTCATAAATCCACCCTGAGAAAAACCACAGGAGTAAATTCTGCTTTTGTCAATTTTATATTGCTTATCAACTGTATCGATAATTGCCAGAATAAAATTAAAGTCATTTGCCCCTGAAAGATCCCATGATTTATTAATAGCACTCGGGTACACAACTATGAATTTTTCCCTGTCTGCCACTTTGTCCATCTGTGTGTAGGATTGTTCTGACTGTGCATCCATATTATACCCGTGAATATTAAATACAAGCGGCGGATTATTCAAGCCGCTGGGAGCATGAACAATATAGGTTCTGTTGACTCCGGCAATATTCATCGTTTTTGTCTGCGCAGACAGATGTATTGAAATGGAAAAAACCAGCATTAAACCAAGAACACTTTGCTTTACCATTCTGACCTCCCCGAAAAACTATGTATTAAGTGTAAATGCCTCATGGGGCATTACCATTTTTTAATATTCAAAAAATCACAATTTGACCGTAATACCAGCGAACAAAAACATAACAGGTCCGCTGAAGATAGAATGCGTCAGAATCTGGACTCTATTGAGCTCCGGAAGCAACAAGCCGGCTAACACCAACATTTCCTGCGTTGAGTTTCAGTACAAATGCGCCAGCTGATAGTAGTGCATCCTGTTTGAATGCAAAACTGTGATTACCAGCATCTAAATTACGTGATGCGATAGTCGCAATCTCCCGTCCCTCAAGGGTAAATGCTTTAAGTGAAACATTGGTTCTTTCTGCAAGTTTAACGATCACTGACGATCCGATAACCTTCATGTCAACTATGTTTTTCGATGCAGCATTGAACTGCATAGTTACTTTTTTGTCAACACCGGTTGCCTGTTTTCTGAGAATGGTAAGCATGGTATCAGCAAACCGTTTTCCAAAGGTACGATAGCTTGCGGATGTAAAGTGAAACTGATCAACACCGGTAAGTCCATCAGCAGATATCGTGTGGGCGTTCGGGATTACCTTGTGCAAGGTGTCAATAATGGTATTAAATCCGCCGCACGCACCACCCATATTGGTATATAATAATTCACCTGCAAGAAGAGGTGTTTCTGATGCTTTTAGATTAAATTCGGTCAAAAAATTATCGTAAATACTTTTAACTTTTTTCACCCATTGGGCATCATTGGGATTCGATTCTCCCTGATGAAGCAAAAAGCCTTTAATGACACCATCTTTCTGCGCAAGTTTACCCATTTCAACCAATCGGCCATAAGGACTTCCGCCATAGGAATTCGTTGCATAGTTCTTGATATACTGATCCTGCGAAGAAAGGCTTGCGAGATAACTCTGATAGCTTTCCTTTACAAATACTTCAATTTTAGTACCGGGAATAGCCACATTAATAATACCGATTTTAATATTCGATGGAAGACTGTCAATAAGTGTCCGTCCGAAATAATCTGCCGGACAAAGTTGTGATGTACTGCGGCAAAGCGGAGGTGTGGCTGTCGCCCATTTCCCTTTTACACGGTTGCCATCATTGTCTGCCGGGTACATTACTCTAAACCTGTCACTAACGCCGGTTCTGTCCTGAGATTCAATTTTACCGGCACCATCCATGTTGGATTGACCAAAGGCAAGAAAGATATAGAAGTTTGGATCCGGTTGACAAAAACTTTGGGTTGTAAACAGTGTGTTCACAGCTAAAAAAGTAAGTGTAACAGGAACAGAAAACAGACGCGATATATTCATTTTTTAACCCCGGCAGTGGTTTGACAGATAAAAAAGTAAAAATTGCTCCGATTTATAACCGGAGCAATAAAAAAGGCAATTTCAATCAATTGATCATATTAAAACTGCTTGAAAAAATTCCAGAATTCAACTGGTATCCAGTCAACATTTGATCCCTGATCGGTCTTATTACACTCGTGCCCGCCATTATGCGACAAAAATTTTACAGGATATCCATCCTTACATCCTGTGAATTCGGTAACAGCATGGGTACCACTGTTTGCAATCTTGATAGTTGTGCTGGTATTACATCCGTTATCTTCAGCATGCTGTAACAGGCAATATTTTCCACCTTTTTTTTGTCCATCATTGAATACCCAGTTACACCTATCATCATTGGTACCAGTGGTTTGTATATACGCAAGCGGTATATGCTCGTTTGTAGGTTGGTCAAAATTCCAGTTGGCAGGTGCATTGCAGGCAACAGCACGTAATATTTTTGGATATTTCAGGGATAGCGCATAGGAAAACATCGCACCAAAACTAAAACCGACAGAAAACACCCTGGAAGTATCTATACACATGTTATCTTTTAAATATTTTTGTATATCATAAAAGAACTGAATGTCTTTTGATGCAGTCCAGGTACCATCACCATTTCCCTGAGGAGCAACATAAATACACTGGATATTGTCTTTATCCGCTTGCGTTTTGATACCATAAAAGTTTTTAGACTGATCGGAGTTACCTGCAACTTTTTGAGCATCACCACCCATACAGTGCATACCAAAGATCAATCGGTAAGGTTGATCCTTATTGTAATTAGACGGAAAATTAAGAATATATGATCGGTTGCTCCCGGAGCTTGTAATATTGTTAGTACCATTTTTAATCGAAGACGCAAGTGTTTTTCCACAACCGGCACTTGGAACAGGATCATTTTTTCCACCAGTAGAATTTGTATCAAGGGAAATATTCTGCTGCATGTTTAATGATGTTATGGCTACAGATTTTGTCTTATATCCATTAGCAGTTACGGTAAGAGTATCGACAACATCGACATCAACTATAACTTCTGCATCACGATCGTTGCGGTTGAACGATGATGTTTTTTCGCTTACAGAACTTATTGCAAATTTTCCATTCTGAAGCGGCAAATAACGGAATGTGACTTCAGACATACCAATCGCAGCCCTGATCACCAGCACCTTTGATGCATCGCAGTTTTTCGAGATATCAAAACGATATGATCCTGCAGCCGCGTTCATGTCGACTTCCCGTCTGAGGAGATTACCCTTTAAGTCGAAAAGTTCAACTTTCACCGGTGACTGAGTACTAAGCTTGAATTGCAACACACCATTATTCAAATCAATATCATTCATCTGCGGTACGATTGGTGACAATTTTCTTACCGATGTGCTTACAAAAGAATACTTTCCGTCAGTACCGGTAGTATCTTTCAACTTTTGACGAACCAGCGACACAACCGCGTTAGAAACCGGTTTTCCAGCAGCGTTGGATACCACCCCCTGAAGATTGATCGTTTGGGCATTCAATGATAGAATGGCAAACCCGATCAAACTCAAAGACATTTTTTTAATCATATGACTCCTTTTGTTTTGTTTGTTTAATGCTATTTGTATATGTTTGTTTAATGCTATTCGAATTTATTTGTTGTACTACTGTAGTTTATCTGCAAAATTCCAACTATCTCTGAGCAGATAAGATTTTATGGCAGAGAGCCCATAACCAGGCTCTGTTGGCTGATACTTTAAATCAACTGACGCATCCAACTAAGACACTTTAGACAGTGCTTTAATTTGATAATGTTATAAAATGCTATATATTATAAGATAAGGATTTTTAGATACAATGCATAAGAATAGATGTAGTATCAAATATAAACGTACACAGCATGTGTACGTTACCACCTTACAACCAAAATGTGCATCAATCAGTATGTACATACCTTCATTGTCAGCATTTTTCATGTATCTGTTTTTATCATATACTTTGACTATTTTCTAATAAACGGATATAATGTAGAGTAGTGATTTTATACCCTGAGATTATATCTACACTCTAACAGTTTGATTCTATATACATTATCAGTTTTTAAGATGCACCGGATAGTTAAGATGCATCAGATAGTATGGAAACATTCTAATGCGCGCTAACAAGTCAGATAGATCCCCAACTGTAAATCTCAATCGAAACGGGTTTTCAGTTTTTGAGCTTCTGATTGTTATCATCATTATTGGAATAATTATTGCCGTTGCAATCCCTGCATCAAAGCCGCTTATTGAAAATATCAGACTTATGACTACTGCCAATGCAATTAAACACAAACTGTATATGGCAAAAACAAGGGCGTTAGGGGATCCGCTAATCCATTGCGGTGTTGTATTTGATACTACTAATAAACCCAACACCGTTCAGGCATTTCTTGATAATGGTATTCCAGTCGGGAACAACATGTACGATCCGTTAAACGATCATGTTTTTATGGCTCCCTATGTACTTCCAAACACAATTACAATGCAAGTCAGCGGAACGGTAAATCCGAATGTCGTTATTTTCAGAGGTGATGGCTCTGCAAAAATCCCCGGGTTGACGCTTACGATAACTAATGGGCAAAATAAAAGCAAGCGTATTACTGTTTTACCAAGTACCGGCAGAATTAAACTGTACTGACAGGAGTGAATATAATGAATTTGTTACACAAGGTACCGGTTTTACACAGGTACAGATTTAAGAAGGCTCCGGGAAACTGCGGTTTCTCATTACTTGAAATTCTTGTATCACTTGTCATTGTCGGTATAATAGGAGTAAGTATCATGACGCTTCAGACATCAGTCTGGAAACGCTCAACTACCTCAAACCGGCTGCTTGTTGCCGGTCAGTTAATTGAAAAACAGATAGAGTCAATCCGGATGACTATCGATCAAAATCCGGAAAGTAATTTTCCCCCCCAGGATGGCTCATTGGTTGAAAATGGTATATCGGTATCCTGGAAGGTTTTATCAGCCTACCGTCCCAAAGGAGCCACAACAACAGCGTTGAAAAACGTTCGCCAATGTGTTTTTACTGCTACCTGGGGAAAAAGCAAGGGAGACACATTACTGGTAACAACCTATATTTCTCAGCTTTTTTAATCAAGTATGAAAACGATAAAAAATACACTTACGTCAGCGAATGGTTTTTCATTAATCGAAGTGATCGTAGCACTATCGATATCCTCCCTGATATTGATATTCCTTACCCGCTTATTTTCAGTTTCATTAAACAGCTATAACCTTCAGGAACAGCTTGCAGATATGAATCAAAATGCAAAATTTACAATTAAGGAAATAAGTGACATACTTATGCAAGCCGGAGCAGATCTTCAGATATTAGATTCAGACCCTTTTGACAAAGATACAATTATAATTCCTGATGGAAGCACTACACCGTGCTCTGGATTTACAATTAAGATCAATCCAAGAGGCGGAGTATTCCAGATTCCTGAAAACAAACCGGCAGTATGCTCGATTATGGTGGAAAATGCATATGCATTCAGGCTTGCAGACAAGCTACAGAAACTTCCGGGTCCGAATTCAAAACCGCCTATAAAAATCTACTCGCTAACCAGATACGATTCACTTACAAACTTCGTTGTATTCAATCCTGCAGATACATTTAAGGAAGGGGATGTGATAGTATCATTTGTCAAAAACCACTATTATCTGAACGGAACCGATCTATGCCTTGACAATGATTCAAATATCATCGCAGAGAACATTGACACTATGGATATTACGTTTCTGGATGTTGATGGCGCTCCGACATCGGAGTGGAAAACCATGCGCTCGGTTAGAATAACGGTCTGCGCACGAACATCAATTCCTGACAGAAAATATTCCGGGCATCCCGATCATTATCGCCGGATAACATTGCGCCATGAATTCCGGTTAAGAAATAAAGTTGGCAGCGGCGCTCTCTAATAAAACCAATATTTTTGAACTAAAACAATGTTACAAAAAACTCAGGATTAAAAATATGAAAAATCTAACATCATCAATCAACAATCAGCGTGGAATTATTTCAATGATAGTATTGGTAATGATGTTGATTGTCGCTATCATTATCTTAAACACAGTAATAAATTCACACATGAATCAAACTTCATCAGACAATTACAAATATAAGATCCAGACATTTCATATTGGTGACGGGCTTATGACATTGCTTGCACAGGATATGATAGACACCAACGACGGAAACTATCTTACGGATAACATGATTTCTGCAGATATAGGTTCACCCTCAAAAAGCGGCTCGCACTCATACGACGCGTTAAAAAATATTGACACCATGAAAGGCGCCGGGGTTGACATAATTGGCTACTCGGATCAATTCCATTATTATTATAAACGAGTAAAAGGCGATCTTGATGTTTCGGTCAAAGTCATATCGTTATCAAATACCCATGAATGGGCCAAAGCGGGTATCATGATCAGAGAGAAACTCACTCATAATTCAAAGCATGTATTTACATTTCGAGCTCATAATTCATGGAGAGGTATCAGACTGCAATGCCGCAAAACCGATGGTGGAAATACAGATCAATTCCCTGCCGGAGAAAGCGCACCAGACGCAGAGTGGGTACGTATTAAACGAAATGGTAATACAATAACAGCGTTTCGTTCATCAAATGGAAGTTCCTGGATCCAGATATATTCAAATTCAGTCCCCATGACCGATTCAGTCTATGTAGGTTTAGCAGTGACCTCCCATAATAAATATTATATTAACACAGCGCTTTTTTCCAACCTTAATGGTCTGGCCAGACGTACCTGTACCGATTCCACAATCGTTGGAACAGACAGTATTCATGTCAAGTATACAATTGACGAAATAGGATCTGGAATTTATAATATGTCTACAGTCTCATATAAACCAAAAGGTACTTTAAAAGAGCTGGATTTTGTAACATCGCTCAATCAGGTAATAGCCAGAGAGCAAGAGGGAGTATGGAAATCGGATTATAACGACAGCGCATTTATCCCGGTCACATTTTATGACATGCGGGCAGACATGACTAATCCTGAATTTAATATTAGTGTTGACGTGTGGAACCCCTGCCCACCATGCACTCTGGGACCGGCCACTACCGGTTATAAGTATGCACATTTCATTCAAACAACTGGATTGACAGCCGATCGTAAACCAATTAAGAAAACACCTAACGCAACGTTCAGAGCAATGTTCATGTCTGCATGGGATGGTTCATGGTACACACAAACACCCGCTTATCGAACATGGAAAATGAATTCTGATCCACCATATACTGCTATGGGTGCTGCGATTGGAACAGATCCATCATTTAGCTGGTGCTTTAATGACAGCATGCATACATGGTTCAAACCCTACGGTGATTCAGCTGGTAAGACTGGCGTTTACAGCTACGACTATGTAAACCACCGCTGGTCCGGATTAAAAGTCCGCCCCGGATGGACCGCAGCATCAGGGCACGATACCGAATGGGTAACACAACACTGGAACCCTAATCATCCATTTGCAAATATCGTTATGTACGATACGCTTAAATTTATCGAAAAACCATCAAACCCGGGTGTTTTCTCATTTGGATCCGACCTCACAGATGAACGCTGGTTTCTTTCATGTTCAGATTGGAGTTCATCTTCAAAACCATACAAATTTATGCCTTTACAAAACAGAGGATTCGGTTACGACTGCGATGCCAGATACTGGACTTTCACTACAAAAACGGCCTGTTTTAAAAAACAGAATTTTGGTTTTACAATGGAAATGCATCGTAATTTTACCTACAAAAAAGGACAAATATTCGAATTCAAAGGGGATGATGACGTCTTTGTTTTTATCAATAATAAAGCAGTCGTTAACATGGGGGGTATATACGGAGACGGGATCGCTAAAGTAAATCTGGATACGTTAGGATTGACCGAAGGAAAAGAATATCCGTTTGACTTCTTTTATTGTGAACGAGCCATAACCGGTTCGAATATTCTGGTAACAACAAACATGCTTTTTTATACGCCACCTCAGAAAGCAAAACGGAACTGGAAGCGTGATTATGGAAATCTTGATTAATAAAGAATGTTATATTTATACCATCCACACGCCCCCACCTGCGTTCAAGGCAACGCGTCCTCCCCCGCAGGATAATGTCGTTAACTTTGTGTTTACAAGGTGGCAGGGTACTTATGCGCTCGCCCCCACCCGCTCGCAAAGCCGAGCGACCTCCCCCGCAGGAGGGAGGTATAGAAATGGTCGGAGAACCAGAAGATCCAGCGGCTCTGAGCCGGGGTGAGAGTGCTTGCTCAATCGGCATAGTTGCACATGTCAACGCCTGGGTTAACTACCGTTGCCAGCAGTACTCATTTTAGTATATAGATAACACCTTACTAACAAGAACACTGGAGCCCTGATTGATCTGAACAATCACCGGCCCACTATAATTGGCAGGAATAGTAAATTCGTTTTTCCCTGAAATATTTTTGACTTTATGCGAAAAGATTATTCTTCCCTGTAAATCACTGAGCGAAATCATCCCTGACATTTCTTTTTCTGAGTGACAGAACACACGAATTATTCCTCTGGATGCTACAACGTGAAGATCAGAACCATTTTTCTGTGTAATTAAACCTTTTCTAACCGGATTACTATCCCACTTTGACGTTGTCGCAGTTTCCCACTCTGTATCATCTGCAACATCTGATGTAGGATGCAGTTTAATAGCTACAACATTATCACTACCCTCTTCAGGTGCCTTCTGATTAAAATTGTAGACAGTATCAACAGTTCCATCTTTGGACTTGAACACAATCCAGTCGACATAAATTGCACCCCGAAATGCCTTTGAGTATGCCTGAAGTGCAAAAAAGTCAATAGATGTTGGATCTGCCGGAACTAAGACAAGTGTGATTGTCAGCAGCGTTAGAAAAAATATTTTTATAAGATTCATGACTATTCTCCTATGACAGTTCACTTATGTTTGAATCACATATCTATGCGAACAATATAACTATCCATGAAGGTTCTTTAAGCTAAATTTAATAGGGTAATTTAAAATAATGTTCCAGAAATTGGAACAGGATCATCGAGCACACATAATGTAATACACACATTGGAAGTCGTTTTTGGGTATATTTAAAAGGTATTATGATATATCTGGATTATCACTTTTATTACGTGCAAGCATAGAACCTATGGCAAAACCAAAATCATCAATAAGGGTTTTCGATTATACAGATTACCGTATGTACCTCGGTGATTATTACAAGGATCAAAAAGCTCTAAACCCGTATTTTTCTTACCGTTATTTTGCGGGAAAGGCTCGCATCAGCTCTATAGGTCTGTATAAGGATGTTGTTGATAGAAAACAATCGCTTTCGAGGCGCGCCATTGCAAAGTTTTCTGACTCTCGCAGCAGAGGCGTATGGCCGTTACACTGATCGTCAGATGGATATGTCATCCATAACCCTGAGTGTATCACAGGCAACGCGGATATTGATAAAAGAGGAAGCAGCGGCATTCAGGAGAAAGGTACTCAGTCTGGCGGAAAATGACACACACCCGGAATGTGTCTATCAACTTAATTGTCAACTATTCCCGCTGACAGATCCCGGAAAGGATGAGTAGAATAATGCCCGCACTTGTCAAACGAATAATGATACCCATACTTATCGGTCTTTTTCTTATAGTCCTGAAATGTACATCACAACAAACAACCGGAACCGGTGGAACAGGCTCTGAAACTGTGATCGGTAAAATAATCAAGCAGGATGGCACTCCGGCTGATCTGACCGTTGTAACCATGTACCCGTCAGATTTTGACCCTGCAAAAGAGACATCATCATCCGTAAGTTATTCCGACACCACCGGCCCTGATGGCTGTTACAGAATGTCTGTTTCTTCAGCGGTAAGTAACCATTATACATTATACGCTGTCAACCTCAAGCTGCGGACAAGAACAATTGTACCGGATATACAAATCTCACAGAATGGTGATTCTACGCCGGTTGCGCCAGCAACGCTTTACAACACTGGAAGTATCAAGGTTTTTCTTCACGATGTTTCTATTGACACCAGGGGATACGTTTACATACAGGGTACATCATACCACTATTTTAAGGGATGTATGGACGAACTGCGAATATCATCAGTAGTCCGGAGTGCCGCGTGGATCAGGCTCTGTTATGTAAATCAGGGAGACGATTCATTATTTGTACTGCACAATCAAAAATGATTTACTTTACAGATATAACACGATGCGGCGGCATACACCGGAGCAAGTAGTGGTTACTCTTTACTGAATACCAGAATCGAATTCGCCGGAATTATAATTCGTGCCGACGAACAAAGGCCCTGTCGCGAAGGACCATCCACCTGAATCCGTCCGCCATTTCCGTGGACATTCCGGTTTACCCAATTGTCAAAGACGTTGCTGTTGAAAATTTCATTCCACTCACCCTGCTGCGGAAAGCCGATTTCATAGTGATACAATACCGCATCGTTAAAACTGATAACAACAACAATTTCCGGTTCACCAGCAAGACTGCGTCTGAATGCGAGAATTCTGTCGATGTTATGAACATAATAGGTATCCACCGAACCATCCCGAAGTGCACGGTAATTCTTCCGCAAAGAAATAAGTTCTTTCATAAATTGATAAAAATCAGTGACCGTTCTGACTCCATGATCGAGACCATCCCACCACAGAAGGAACTGTTCCTGTCGTGAATCATGCCAACGCTTGGTTTCAAGCATCTCCTGACCCATGAACAGCATCGGTATTCCCGGTGCTGTCATAAGGATTCCATGGGCAACCCGGGCGCGTCCGCATGCATACGTCGACCACGCGTTATGACTATCCGCCAGCGTTGGAATCCGGTCTCCCCTGTCTGCCCCATCACCTGCGTAAACAATATCATGATTGCAAATACAGGTGAATATCTGGTCAGCTGAGAAGTCACGGTGATGAAGTGCATCTGCGATAGCATCCATTGAAACTGTCGCAGCCATACCATACGACGCCTGTTTTACAGCTGCACGTACCGATATCCTGATCCGATCGTGCTGGGTGGAGTTAAATCCGGCTCCTCCATCCTTTACCGGTTTCACCACCCACGGATTGACACCCCAGTATTCCGCGTTAAGTATGGCTTTCGGGTAATGTGCCAGTATTGTAGTGGTCATCGCCTGACAGAAGTTCCATCCGTTTGGAGCACCCTCATAGTCAATCACGCTGACCTGATCGAAACGAAGCCCGTCAACATGCAGTTCATCAAAATAGAACAGTGCGTTTTTTATAAGAAAGTCTCTCACCATAGGTTTTGAAAAATCAAATACCGGACCGCAATGATCGTTATTGCAGAAGTAAAGACTTGCATTCCTGCCGGGATCAGGCTTATCCAGATTGAAAATACACTGGTCATCAATGGGATTTCCGGCATGATTATAAACGACATCGCAAATGACCGCAATACCCCAGGCATGTAATAGATCAAAAAGCAATTTCGTCTGATTGTAACTTCCCCGCACCTCTTCAATTGTTACCGGCGGAAAACCCTTCGTCCGAAACAGATTGTTTGCTTTGTTAACATAGGTACGTAACAGATTGTCATCATCAACTTCATAATCCATTTCCGCTGAAAACTGATCAACCCCGTTGTATCCCATACTGGTGGAAGTATTGAATTCAGCAATCGGAAGCAACTGAATCGCGTTGATTCCAAGATTTGCCAAATGCTCAATGCGATCGATGATATCGAGAAATACTGCGGTTCTGTTATGCCGGTCGGGACCCCAGAAACATCCGACATGCAGCTGGTAACAAATGATATCAGAACGTTCCGGCGTAGTAAAGCCGACTGCACGCCAATGATAAGCCTCCTGATCCACGATAACACAGTAGCTTTTCGGCCAGGCCGGTTTATCATAGGTTAGTTCGCGGGCAAATGGATCACGCACCAATTGTGCTATGCCACGTTCATGATCTTCAACGTAAAACATATACGTATCCCCTGCTGCTGCATTCTCTACGTGGCTGCTCCATATACCATGATCGTCTTTTTCCATAGCCGATGTTATGTCATGAGTCCATGAATTGAATGAGCCGACAACATATACATTCGTACAATTTGGTGCCCATACCTTGAATGTCACTCCTCCTTCAACGGAAACATTTGCACCAAAGGGTAGTTCGGTTGCGGTTATCACCATACTATCCGGCATGATGAACCTCCTTTACAAATAATGATGATTAGGGTTTGCAATCAGAGATTTCTGATAGTATAACAACACATTTTATTCATTAATTGTATGTGGATTATATATCACCGATGAATTGATAGTTGACAGGATTCACCACATATAAAGTTTTATCATGGAAGTATACAATAGTTGCATGATATGTTCAACCATCTATTCGTAATGAAACACAAACCCTGCTTCAGTTACGCGATCAATCACTGACCGGACATGTTTTTCCTGACGGCTGCCACGCGGTCAACATCTGATGACTACGCATTTTGTAAAAAAATGTCTGGATTGTTTCTGTCGTACATTGTATACTACTTACCTGCGATTCATCGTGCGATGTTATCGTTTGTTGTCTACAACCACATCATCATTTGCCACGCAGGCGGATACCCGGCATCAACCCCAAACCATGTCGCCCCTTTCGCCTGTAGAAAAAGGAGTTCCTTATGTATTTGAAAAATCGACCCTTCCATTCCGTTCAGCTTGATCAGCATATTCCCGAACAGGTTTTCCCTCCCGATTTATCAATCAAATTCATCGCTAACCTTCTCAACAACTTCTGTACTACCTCCAACCGGATTTCCGATGAAGGTGTTACTTCAATACCGGGAGCTATGATCGCAAGCCCTTCACGGGAGGAGGATCCGGAGACCGATCAGAACTATGTATATGACTGGACCCGCGATTCGGGGCTTGTAATCATGGAGATCGAACAGTTGATAGACGACTTTCGCTGGCTCAAAACACTGCTTGTTAATTATTATCAATTTGTCAGCGCCAGCTATAAAACCTCGCAGTTCCTCGACCAGGCAAAGTGGAAGATCGACGGTACGCCATTTGTCAACTGGGGACATCAGGGTGATGGCCCGGCAACAAGAATTCTCGCATTGCAACGCATTGAAAAACACATACAGGATAAAATTGACTGTAAGGAATTTGACTCAATCCTTGAAACATATCTCAAATGGGTACTTACCAATTACAAAAACGACACGGTTAACATTTGGGAAGAGGCAAAGGGACAACATTTCTACACCTATGCCATTAACTACACCGCACTCTCCATGCTCGTATCCCGTAGGGGTTTTGAAAATTACACTGATCAAATCACTACCGCCATGAACGACATGATTACAAAGAGAAACCAGTTCATACAAAATTCGTATGTCAAATCATGCATTTCAAGCACTACAACCCCGGGTAACGATCTGAATATTGATGTTTTGTTCGCCTTATACCTCTCCAATGGCTTCGGGCAAAGCCTCTCAACTGATGCGTATCTGGTTACCATAGAAAAAATCGTCCGGTTCTTTAGAGAAGAGTATTCGATCAACAATGCCGACACAGCCCAGGGCTTTGGAATCAGCCTTGGCAGATATCCGGGTGATATTTATGATGGCGATATGGGTAGTGGTATCAATGAGGGACAACCCTGGTTTATCAGTACACTGATTTATGGTACCTATCTGTACCGGCTTGTAAGGGAATACACAGAAAACCAGCGCGATATTGTTATCAATGATGTTAATGCAGGCTTTTTCAGGTTGATCGGTCTTGATTCAAAAGGGACGATAACGTTCGGTACCACAAAATACATTGAATCACTCACGAAGATCATGGATGCAGCCAACCGTCAGGTTTTTGCCTGCCGGCGACACTCCGATGGCGCTCATCTGTCTGAACAATATAATCGCTACAGCGGATTCATGAGCTCGGTCAGGGATCTTTCGTGGAGCTACAAAGAATATTTTGCAGCCCAGAATGAGTGCGCTCTGGCATATACTGCAATTAAATCGATACGTGGTTTCGAAGCAGAAGCAGAGAAGAAATGGACAAAAAGAGGAAAAATAAGATCCGCCCTGGTGGCCAATTGATAGCTGCAGTGCAGAATGAGCTGTAACACTGACAGCTATCCTGTACGAAAGACATATCCAACGCATTAATGGCCAAACAGTTACAGATAAATTCTTGTCTGTTTGGCCCGCGTTGACCTCACACCCTGCATAGTACACTCGAATGTTCCTGATTTTAAGTGTCTCCTTATTTTTATATTTATTTTTGTATTTATTATAATCTTTATTTTATGCTTATCCCTGTTTTTATCCTTATATTACAGTGATATAAGTTATATAACTATTTAAAATTTGCGCCGGCTTAAGTGCGCAATCCAATGAAAGGATTTGTATATGATGAGGGGATCATTTTCAATTCTGTGTTGCACGTTTCTGCTGCTGTCTTCAATTTCAGTAAGCAGTCAGGATAACCTTAGAACCTATGCTGATAAAATCGGTATGAACCTCGGCACCTGTGTATTCCATAATGCCTATAGCACCGATCAAACATACAGCAAAATTGTTAAACAGGATTTCAATACTCTTGTCGCAGAAAACGAGATGAAACCGGATGCGCTTCAGGCAAATAGAGGTCAATTCAATTTCTCCAGAGCTGATGAAATGGTCAAATTTGCAAAAGCAAACAATATGAAGATGAGAGGTCATACTCTGGTATGGCATTCACAGGCTCCTGGTTGGCTTCAGAACTTGAAAGGGCAGGAGCTTATGACGGCAATGAAAGATCATATCAACGGAGTATTAACTCATTTTAAGGCTGAAAATAAAACAGTCTTTGAATGGGATGTCGTTAACGAAGCGTTCCATAATGATGGAGACAAAGGGGAGCTGCGCAGATCTTTCTGGACAAATAGTTTCAGTAATGGAGATTTCATAGATTCTGCATTTGTCTTTGCACACAGAGCTGATCCGAATGTTCTTCTTTACTATAACGATTACAACACCGCCAATGTCAACGCTAAATCGACTGCGATTTATGAAAAATGCAAAAAAATGCTTGCTAATGGAATTCCAATTCATGGCATCGGATTCCAGTCGCATCAGACACTTGAAGAATACACCCCGGCATTTATGGCCAGCGTTAAAGAAAATTTTGAGAGATTTGCCGCCCTGGGACTAAAGATAGCGGTTACTGAACTTGATATTAGAATTACAACCCCGACAGACCAGAATGAACTAAAAAAGCAAGCTGACTATTACAGGGAGTTTATGGAAGTCGCACTTGCAAATCCAGCATGCAGAACTTTTATGATATGGGGATTTACTGACAAGCACTCATGGGTGCCGGGGACATTCAGAGGTACTGATGATGCACTTATTTATGATAAAAATTTCCAGCCAAAACCAGCGTATACATCGCTGCTTGAAACACTGAAAGCATATACCCCCCCAACAGGCATTATTCACGTTGGTCAGAGAATTCCATCTGTCAATATGACAAACAAAAACAGCACACAGGCACTATTTGATCTTCGTGGTGCTAAAATTGGTACATACGCCGTTGCATCAGGAAATTCACCGGTCTCCGGTCTTCCACACTCAATGGCAGGTAAGACGATCATCACACAAAGTGGTAAACAGGCTGTAACGATTCAGAATCAGCGCTAAGCCGATAGATCCAACCGAAGTTTTCTGTCTGCTTCACCTGTTTTCATAATCTGCACCCTAAAACGGGCAGTGATTATCAAAACAGGTCTGAAGCAGATCTGTTATAATCCACCACTATTGCTATCAATCAGTATACTTAAATTCTGCATTCTGATGCATTTAATGACACATACCGTCATAACTATATGTTCAGACAATTTTTACAGATAAATGAAAGCATAAAAAGGTAGCGGTCTCAGCCCAACAAATTTATTGCAAAAAAAGAATAAGTATATATAATCAATTAATGATACGTACCTGTTTACAGATTTTTTAGGGAGGCTTTCTGATGCCAACACCCGATCAACGGTGTTATAACCAGTCTTTCGAACCTGAGTCTATTCGCCCGCACCATCAGCATCTGATTCACTGTGCATACAATAATCCTGATTATAGAACTGCATTACCGGACAAATGCTTAAAAAAGGAAAGTATTCAAATGGTAATAGTGTAATATCTGGACAAAAAACCGGTGACAACTATATCATTATTGTTGAATGGATCTCGTTTATCATTCCCTTAAAAACAGGTGATACGTTATTGGTTTAGGGAACACATGGTAAGGGTGCTATCATTAAAATCACACATTTTTTTCCTGAGCAATAAGAAAAGGCATGCCATATGAAAAAGATGATTAGTATTAGAACCAAGTTGATTTCGGGTACGATGCTCCTGATTTCAATAATCTTTTTACTGGTATTATCAATTACCATCATCATGAATGTCGTGAGTGTTGAAAAAAATATTTCAAAATCCAAAATGAATATCAAAAGCGCACTTACCGCAAAAGGGAAAACTCTTATTCAGAATAACAGCATAGCAATGAGTGGAATGGCGGAAGACAATGCGTTCACAGCTATTCAGGCTCTTGTATCTTCAACGTTAAGTATTGATGACGACATTAGTTATGGAATCTACATGAATGACGCCATGGTTCCATGGGTCTATTCAACAAAAGCCAATCCCGAAGGTATTGTCAATAATCCGGAGCCAATGACTGACAGTATATCGCAATGGGCATTTTTATTAAATACAGTTGCATTTCGTGAATACACGCTTGACGGTTCAGAGATAATTGAATTTGCCGCACCGGTGATCTCCGAAGATACAAAACTGGGGGTCATCAGGTATGGATTAAGCACAAAAAAAATGAATGATCAGATCAGGCTTGAATTGAATGATAGAATTTCATCAAGAAACAGATCTATTGCAGTTCTGGTCTTACTATGTTTGATTACCCTGTTGACTGGCTACTATATGATAGAAAGATTCGCCGATAAAATTACAAAACCGATTGGACTGCTGGTTAAATCAAGTGAAGCAATTGCTAATGGTGATTATAATCAACCAATAGTGGTGCCCAGCAATGATGAGATAGGTAATCTGGCACATCATTTTGAATTAATGAGAACGACAATCAAGCGTTATACCGACCACCTTCAGGAACTTATCGATGAAAAAATGCAACAGGTTAATGACATTCTCAACAACATAGATCAGGGGTTGTTTACAATAAATCTTGATGGATCCGTAAATAAAGAATACTCTGCACGGGCAAATGAGATTCTCAAAGTTGATGATATTGCATCACATAATATCAATCAGCTGTTGCGCCTGGATTCAAAACAGAATGAAGCTTTTTGTACCTGGCTTAATCTTGTAAAAGCAAAATACAAAGCACAACGCTGGCAAAAACTTGTAAAGCTTGCCCCTGTTCAGGAACTTGAACTTATGCAGGGTGAAAATTCTGATCAGGATTATGTTTCCATCTCGTATCAAAAAATATACAACAAAAGTGGAGAGCTTTCGAAAATAATGGTTCTTGCCATGGATGTTACTGAAAAACGTATTAAGGATATCCAGATAGCAGCTGAACGTCAAAGACATGAAAACGAGGTCAAAACAATCCTGGGAATTGCAAATACACCACCCGAAGAGATTGCTGAATTCAACGAAGATACTTTAGACCGCCTGAAGCAGCTTCATCAGCAGACAAAAATTGATTTGGATGGAGTTATCAAACAAAGGGAAAATCATCCGGATGGACCGGAGTATCTTATCGAATTAGAAAAAATTGATATCATGTACAGGCACATTCATACAATTAAAGGTAATGCTGGTTCCTACGGTTTTGAAATGGTTTCATTATATGCACATAAAGCAGAAGATATGCTTGAGGAATTGCGGGAACCGGTAAGAATGAGACGGGAAGACAGTCTTATTGCAATTATTGAATATCTGAATAAAATGGATGAGGCAATGCGGGAGGTTCATCAAAAGATAAAACTGGTTTTTGGACGTGACGATGAAATCACTGTTCGCGTACCGGAGAAACGGATCAGGAATATACAGGAGATCTGCGCTGTTTTGCGTAATACCACACCATCAGAGTCATTGCTGCCATTATACAATGAATGCATGATGTTAACCTGGAAACCGCTGAAAACATTAACACGGAAATATCTGAAAAGTATTCAGAAAGCTGCACGGGCACAAAATAAAAACGTTCAATTTGATGTTGATGATGAGATGAGACTATACCCGGCAGAAGAATTAACCGATATTGATGATATTCTGATTCACCTGATACGTAACTCTGTAGATCATGGAATCGAAGAACCGGAAGTACGGGAAGAACTAAATAAAGGAATTGGCAGAATCAGATTTGAGTTTAGAAAAACAAGTGAGAAACGGGTCATCCTCCTCTCCGATGACGGACGGGGAATTGATACTGATAAACTTGTGGAAAGATCGATTCAAAAGGGGATTCTGACTGCAGAAATGGTTCCATCAATGAGCGAAGAGGAAAAGATGAATCTCATCTTTCATCCGGGAATTTCAACTGCAGATAAAATTACTGACACATCAGGTCGCGGCATTGGTATGAATGTAGTGTTTGACAAAATGAAATCGCTGGGCGGTACTACTGAGATCAAGTCCCGCCTTGGTAAAGGAACAACGTTTATTCTGACAATTCCCAGTCGTAATACTTAATAGAGGTTATGTATTGTGCAATTAGATAATGATGTACGGTTAAAACTCGAGAAATGCAAAGACATTTTTCCCCGGATAGGTGTTGAGTGTTTAAACTCATTTGCCGGTATGACAAGCACCATCGAGGGATCCTGGACTATTCTGGAACGTATGCCGGGTAACTTTCTTCATAATATTATCATTGGTGCAGGAAATGACACCTATCAGGCAATATTCGGAATTGGATTCAAAACCGATCGTGATTTTGAGGCCATACCTGCGGATTCGCTTGATGAACGTGTAGATATCTGGGGGGAATTGGCAAACACCTATTGCGGTATGCTTATGGATCAGAAAATTTTTATTGACAGTTTCAGCATTCTGACGCAGTCAAATCCACAGTATACCAGCGGTGATGTTATTATAAGTAAAGCATGGTCAGTAAGCGGTGCATTAACTGTTCCGGACAAAACAACTATTTACCTGGGATATGCAATCAGAAGACAGTTAATCTGTATTTGAGCTGTCAGATTATTGGTTTCAACTGATATGGTATAGTTAATAGCGGGAATAATTTCCCGGGAAAGATCCTGTTTATGAAAATGTGTAATCCGTAACGTATCAGATGAATTTAAAAGATGATTCTGTTTGGATAGCAGGTGATGTAAGTGATTCTTATCAATCGACATTGACTATTGAGTTGAATGTTGATACCATTGAAGAATCGGCAGATATGGAACTATAGTAAGGTAAATTAATAGATGTGACTGGAGAATTCGCACAATTAATCGGGCTATATTAACAGATTACCTGTTTTTGAACCATAATGGTACACTAATACAGACGGTGTAGTACCATAGACAAAGGGTACCCTGTTTCTACCGCTTGTTTCCGGTGTTCATAGGTATCTTTCGATAAACAGGAACACATGTTTATCGACGTTGCGATGTAGAAGTAGTAGATAATGGGTGGTCGTTATAGGAGGATAATAAGTATGCCAAAAACAGTAATAATTGTTGATGATTCGAAATTTCTCATTAAACAGATTGTTGAGTTCTTTGAAAAACAGTTAGACTTTGAAGTTCTGGGGACTGGAAATGATGGGAACGAAGCTATTGAATTATATGAAAAATACAAACCGGATCTTATCACACTCGATATTACCATGCCCAACAAGGATGGAATTGATGCAGTAAGGGAGATAATCAAACAATTTCCTGATGCTAATATCCTGATGATCTCAGCAGTTCGTGGTAATGCAATGCTTGAGTGTATGAGTGCTGGTGCTAAAGGGTATGTGGAAAAACCACTCAAGTTTGCGAATGCAGAATTTGTCAATGATTTTAAAGAAACAGTAGATGAAATTTTTCAGTGTTAGTTGCATGTACCTTAGAAAGTTTACTGGTATGCAAAGCAGATTGTTATTTCTTTTATTATTAACTACATCAGCAGTTTTTGCACAGAAAAACTTATACATTTTTTATCCATCGATTGTACGTCCTCAAACAATTCAGGATAAAGTGGAGAAAGTATTTCATGGAACCACCGTTACTGTTTTCGGGCGCTATAATGACTTTACTGCAAAAATCGAAATTGAACCACCGGACATGGTTATCACAAAAACGATGCTTATCAGACAGCTTGGCTCTTATACAACAGTTTTAAACGGTTTCCGAAACGGAAAATCTGAAGATAAATATGTACTCCTGTCAATAAATCAGCCTGTTGACCCCAAAAGTATTACAAGCGAAACACTCATCGGATCAATTGACATATTGGGCAGAAATGGGATGAATACATTTGTATCACAATTCTTTCCGACGACTCCCAAACTAAAAAGAGTAACAAAAATGGAGGACCTGCTTCCGCTGTTGACCTTCAATATGACTGCCGCCATACTGGTACAGGAACCTGCAGTTTCCTATTTCAAAGCAACATCAAATCTGAAATTCAATGTCACACCATTGCCGCCAACAAAAGACGGAATCGTTGCACTGGGAATTAAAGATGGCATCGATCCGGGAAAAACCATTGTTGCACTCAAGTCTGTCGATGAAGAAATTCGCGCGTTTTTTGAGATAGATTTATGGAAGTAGCTCAACAATCTAATTCAATCCGCTGAGCGGGGAATATACTATGTTACGAAAAAGAATAATCCTTTGTCACTTATTGATACTCCTTATGGTTAGTATTATTTCTGCAAAAGACGTAATACTTGTTATCCGTAATGATGGTAAGGATTTTATTGATGTACTTAAAGGGATGATGGTTGAATTAAGAGAAGATTTTTATATTAAAGACAAGGTTATCGACAAAAAAACTGATGTCAACGATATCGTAGAAGAAATCCACAGTACGAATCCCAAACTGGTTGTATTGATGGATAATGCCTCAATTTCATTATTTAAGCGGTATCAACAGGGATTGAAAAAAAACGAACCCTTAATTCCATCAGTTTCAATCATGGGGGTTCTGGTTGGCGATGCCATTGCCAGCCTGAAAAATGCGTCGGGAATTTCCTATGAAATACCCATTGTTACCAGTATTGTCAGTCTCAGAACTATCATAAAATCACCTATGCAAAAAGTGGGCGTTATACGTCGCGACTATCTCAAAGAATTCCTTGAACAAAACAGAAAATTCTGTGAGATGGAAGGAATTGAAATCATTGATATCGCATTACCTAATAAAAGTGATAAATACAAATCACTGTTAAGAAACGGATTAAAAGATCTCATTGAACAGAAAAATGTTGACGTTCTGTGGGTGCCAAATGACAATGAGTTTCTTCAACCGGAAATAATCCAGGATGTATGGATTCCAACAGCTAAAAAATCTAAAATTCCTATTGTTGTCGGTGTTGAAGTTCTGGTAAGACCACAGCTTGATTTTGGCACGTTCGCAGTGCTTCCAGACCACATTTCACTTGGTTCCCAGGTCGCAGAGATGATCTATGATATCAGTGATAATAACTGGATGTGTGAATCAAACAGAGTTGATCCACCGTTGGCAGTTTATAAAATTATCAATGTACTTCAGTCAAAAAGGAAATTCAATGTCAGGGAGGAAGACCTTGGTACAGTAGACAAAAAGGTAAAATAGCATTCGCAATACATCAATTTTTAATAATCAGACAAAATGACACAAGTATTTTCAAACACCATCATTTTTAATTTACCCGGGAGTGAAATGTATGATTAAGTCTAAGGTGGCTGGATTTTGTGTGGCAATTGCGGCGTATGGCTTACTGCCACAAGGGATTGCTTATTCTGAAGACGGGGGAAATGGGCAATACAGTGAAACTGTTCTTGATGAACTATCGTTGGGTGATATTCTCTCATTGAAGATTACCACCGGATCATTTCTCGACCTCGATTTAAGCAAATCACCGTTAAGCATGACAATTATTGACAAAATGATGGTGAGAACGTCCGGTGCACGCAACATGTCTGAGCTGCTGGACATTTACGTTCCGGGTTTTATTTATAATTTTAACAAATGGAACGGGACAGTATGGGCCATGCGGGGTGTTTCCAATGACAGGAATACCAAGATTATCTATCTTGTCAATGGACATAAGCTGAATAATCAGACCCGTGATGGATTTACAAGTGAAACTGTACTCGGTTTGCTTGGTGATATAGAACGGGTTGAGGTACTAAGAGGGCCGGCCGGGCTGGTTTATGGTACCGGTGCCATTGCAGGTATTATCAACGTGGTGACACAAAAGGCGAAAGATAACGGAAGTACATCAACGATAGCAGCCGGAACAGATGGATCACGAACATTTGAAAGTACGATTCATGCAACACCATCCGAAAACCAGCAGGTATCCATCGCAGCTGGTTTCAAAAAAAACTATGGTTTTCCGTATGATAAAGTGCGGCTCTATGGATTATCCGGATGGCCTTACACTCCCGGATGGACAAACGGAGCGCCGGGTGATGGACGTTTCGGTTCGACTGATGGGAACTGGAAACTTGCAGGCGACTGGACCTGGAACAAATTTAATCTCTATTTCCGGGCGACGCATCAGATTGAAAATTGTGCGGCATTGTTTATTCTTGATCCATTTCCAGGAGTTCTTGGAACTCCGACTGATGAAACATCCGGCAGAGTTATAGATGGAAAAAGAGTCGAGTATAACGATCCCTTCTGGAGTGGAACCGAAAGCTGGAGAAATAGCAGGAAATCATATATTAACGATGCTGTAATGGCTGAGGCAGAATACGACCTCCCGATTAATGACAATAATCTCAAATTCACACTAAGTTATGATCGTACAACATCCCGCATTGCAGAAGAATATTTGACAAAATATCAACCGGATAATCTACTGGCAAATGGCGTTATTTTTGAAACGTTTGGTGATGCCAGATATATGGCACAATCAATGTTCCTGCTGAAATCTATACAGAACCTGCAGGCTGCATTCGGACTCGAATACCGTTTGGATGATTTAGGTCCGGATATGAACGGAATGAACCAGGTTGAAGAATATCCGAAACGCTATGTCATTAGAGATATTACCTATCACACGTTTACTAATTTTGCAGAAGGCTTCTATGATATCACTGATTATATCGGTGCGCATTTGGGATACCGGCTTGATTTTCACACAAGAGCTACCATGTTTAACCCCAAGGCTGCTGTTATCGTACGACCAAACCAGAACCATTCATTTAAACTGATCTATCAATCAGCATCAAATAATGGAACGGTCGATAATTATGAGTACAACAGAAATCAGGTCAGTAATGATGGCACTGTCAATAAAGAGCCTGTCGCTCAAAACGCTACAGTAAAACCATTTAAGGACAACACACTGATACAGCCGGCAGATGAAAAATTAATGCACGAGCTCAAACCTGAAAAGGTGCACTCACTGGAACTCTCCTATGTTGGTGAACTAACCGATAACCTTACAGTAGAACCATCTTTTTCATATGGTAAAATTAAAGATCTCTTTGGATGGTCGCAGGATCTTTTCAGAGTTGTCAATGTCGGTGAATATCAATATATCAATGCAGATATTGATCTCAAGTACACCTCATCCAGGTTTAAAGCTGGCGTAAATCACACATTTCAGCGTCCTGTCGGAACAGATCCTAATGATAAGAAATCGAATAAAACCTATTACATTTACGAAACCAAACAGGATTCTTTAGGTGAATGGGGTAAATTTGACGGTTATAACAATAATGGCGATTCAGTTTACATCGGGTACTATTCTAAAAGTAAACCAATTGTACTTAATGTTGTAAAAAATCAGATCACGTATGATGGAGATAATTTTTTAAATATTCCACAAAACATGACAAAACTGTACATTTCATACTCGCCATTCGAATGGGTATCGTTAAGCAGTAATCTGCGTCTGTTCTGGGGATTGCCTGGCAGAGAAAAACTGATCCGGGATCTAAACGACACATCCAATTATGTCGGCTATTATCACGAAAAAAGCCATCAGTCATTCAAGAACTATTTTATGCATTCAGTTTCAAAGAAATTAAATTTAGGTCTGAATATCTATTTGCCAAAGAATTTTGATGTCGCCATATACGGGTATAATATTCTGGCCAGTGATAACCATATCGATGGAAAATTTGATTACAATACAATCAACACTTTAAGGGCCCAGCATGCGTATGATCACGAACAAAAAACGCTGTATTCTACAGATCAGCGAACGTTTGGTGTGAGCATTACCAAGAATTTCTAATCCGGACATTATCCGCTCAAGGGTAGAGTATATCTCTACCCTTTATTTATTATAACCAGAATTGCGTTCTCAACTGAGAACGCTTTTCCAATCTGCATTTTTTTACAAATAACATTCTTTTTCCGGTACCGGCTTACCATAATAATGGCAACACCACAAAGTAATAACGTAACATTATTATTCATTATTTCTCAGACTTATTAACAAATAGCAAATCCTGCCTATCGGACCCGGAATACCTGTAACATGACGAATCATGGTTAGTTACCTTGATAGTAAGTATATCAACACTAATAACTGCATCTTAAAATTGTTCTCACTGTATTTTTATTATTAATTTACATATCAAGAAATAATTATTGAAATATCATTCAATTATTCAAACAGGGCATAAACAATGCGATATTCCCCGCCTGCACCCGGTACCGTACGCCAAAACTTGATATGAAGTAATCAGTGCCGGTTACTTACCCTGGTTATCACTTCGGTAACAAAGTGTTTCCTGCATCATCTAAGAACCAGTAGATTTTGTTGAGGGAAAAAAAGTTATATTTGCCGGATTATAAGTTTTTGCTAATTGACTGAGTAGTAGCTTAAATAATGGCAACAACCAAATTGTTGCTAAGCCACAAAGTCAGCCACGAAGCATCTGATTAATTATCCCTGGCTTCAACAAAACCGTTACTTAAGGCAAATGTTGTTGTATATTATAATTAAAAAGATGAAGTAGTTCACACACAGCAAAAGATGAAGTAATTCACACACTGCCGGGAGGTTACATTGAATGTAAAAAGTTTTTTCCTTATTGGTCTCTTAATAGGTATTACTACAGTTGCATGTGTAGACATCCTTGACAACAAGGATAATTCTGACGATCAGCAATTTACAGAAAGTCTTGTAACGACAGATTGGTTATCTTCGCATGCCGGAGATGAGGATTTAGTACTCATTGATGTTCGCAGCAGTGCTGAATTCCTTAATGGTAATATATCAAATTCGATTAATATTCCCTTTGAAGTTCCAGTATCGGCATGGACTGCAATGAAAGGCGATTTACTGGTCGAACTGCCTGAATTTTCAGATTTATCATCAAGGCTTGGGGAAAACGGTATAAGCAGTACCAGTAAGATTGTACTGATAACTAATGTGCCGACAAATGAAAACCCCTATTCACTTGCATCTCCAACACGGGTAGCACTGACACTTGCGTATGCCGGAATCACTAACACCGCTATTCTTGATGGTGGAATTGACAAGTGGATAAGGGAAGGTAAACCTGTAACGAAAGATTCAAAAGCTATAACTCCGGTATCATTTACCGGAAAAGAAGATAATTCATTGTTTACAGATATCAATTATGTAAAAGCAAATACTGATAATGCACTGATTGTCGATACAAGAGATGCTGAGGTTTACGCTGGAAGTGTAATAGAACCATGGGCAAGCAAAGCAGGACATATACCTGGTGCAGTATCTCTGCCGGCGCCTTTGCTGTGGAACGCGGATGGAACATATAAAACAAAAACACAAATTGAATCAATTGTCAGCAAGGTTGTCGGAGACGATCGCAACAGAGAGATCATTGTTTATTGTGGTGTTGGGGGCTATGCCAGTACAACCTGGTTTGCCCTGACAAGAATTCTTGACTACAGAGATGTAAAAGTTTTTGATGGTTCATCCCAGGAATGGGTACTACACTACGATATGGAGATGTCTGCCGGGAATTGATACTTTGTAATAAGCGACAGCGGTTTTCGAGACTTTTTAATGTTTTCAGAAGGGGGAATAACACTCACTGAGTTATTTCCCGTTGGTAATTTGGCCTAAGTCATCTCGTAAAAACATTTAATTT
>JAAZBG010000321.1 GCA_012513915.1 Fibrobacter sp. | reverse complement strand
GCAGAAACAAAGAGCGCTGAAGGCGTGATCGGGCGGAATAAAAGCCACCCCCTTCCCGTTCCCCCCAAGGGGGAAAGCTAGTTCTTACGTAAGGGGCTGAGTATTTGGGGACGCATTTCTATAAAAACAAGAAATAAAAAATAAGAAACAAGGAATGAGGAATTTACCAGTCAGGAAAATAATCAATATCCAATATTGAATGGATACGTTGATTCCTTTTTGGGTAGGCAGTGCACAAAAAAAGCGAACCGGGGTGGCTCGCTTGTGGTACAGTGTTTTTGTGTCGTATTTTTTACAATAATTCCAGCGGCCTCTCTGGCAAATCGCTGAATAACTTGTATGCCAAATTGCTCTTGGGGGCAATAATGACCCATGCAGTCAGGAAAATCAACATGAAATCGGTGTAGAACGATAGATGTTTTTGATACCACATTTCCAATTCGCCTTTGTAGGGTGAAATATGCTTGGCATAGAAATCATCTAAATTCATCGTTGTTTCAGAAAGCAGACGTTCTTCATCGCGAAAAACAATCGAGCCAATTCCTGTTAAACCGGGTTTTACGTTGTAAATATTGGCTTTGACTTCGTCGGAATAGGGCGCAAATGTTTTATCAACCAAAGGACGTGGTCCCACAATACTCATGTCGCCTTTTAAAATATTGATAATCTGTGGCAACTCATTGATTTTTGTTTTTCGTAAAAATCCGCCCATTGGCAAAATACGAGGGTCTTTTCTTGTCGTATGTAATCCACCTGCCAGATTAGGACTTGCTTTTAGCATGGTTGCAAATTTCCAAATAAAGAAGGATTTGTTTTTATAGCCAATCCGTTTTTGAAAATAGAACACATAGTGCTCTCCAGTCAACAACAAACCAATTATTACCGGAATCAAAATCGGCGATAAAATGGTTAATGCAATGAAGGCCAAAACAAAATCGATTATGCGCTTCAAAAAGTGCTTATACATGGTCTTGTTTTTTTAATGATTACATCTTCGAATCTAACCCTTTGCCGGTTTCGATGTGCTCGAAATTGGGCAGATAAATTTTTAGGATATCTACAATGGCAGCTTTGGTTACCTTATTTGATTCAAAAAGATTGTGCAGCTTGTCAAAAATCTCATCTATCTCCGTCATGCTGCGTTTTTTGGAATTTTTGACCACACCCAGGTTGATAAAGGTCTCGTTATCTAATATCTCTTTCTCGGTAAAGAACTCTTCGAAGCTCTTTTCCCCCGAGGTGTCGGAGCCAAAGAAATAAATAGGGTATTTCTTCTTTGTGTCATTCTGAGCTTGCGAAGAATCTGTTGTATTTAGAGCAGATCCTTCGTCGTTCCTCCTCAGGATGACACTCTTTAAACGGGCTTCCTCTTCGCTTTGGCAACTATCGGGTTCGAGGCCGAGGTAGTGGAGCAGGTCGATGGCGATGCGGTCGAAGGGGATCATATCTCTTTCTTCATCCAGCTTGGGGAAAAAGATGTCGCCCGATTCGCCCATAATGGAGGCCATCAGGCACAGTTCGCCCGACTCCTGCGGCGACACAAAGAAACGCCGTATGCCCAGCGGACACGACCACGGTTGCTGTTTGTTCAGCCGGTCGATAAATCCGAGCGGTAAACTTCCGTTCGAAAAGGCTACGTTGGCAAAGCGGGCTGTTTTGATGGGCAGCCGGTCACTGTAGGCCATAATGGTCTCTTCCATCAGCTTTTTACTGGCGCCCATGATGTTTACAGGGTTGGCGGCCTTGTCGGTGCTTACGCAGAAGAAGTGCTCGGGCGGGTATTGCAGCAACAGATCCAATAACTTGCGGGCACGCAGCACGTTGTTTTCAATCATGGCCTCAATGGAGAAAATGTCTTTCTCGCTGCGCACGTGTTTGTGGGCGGCAAAGTTGGCTACAATCTCGAATGGGCCGTGGGTTTTGAACAGTTTCTCAAACACCCGGTCGCCAAAGTTAATGGGGTAGGTGATAAACTCATCGGGGATGTGGTATCCTTCGGAGCTGCGCAGGTCACGCACCAGCTCGGTGAGGCCGTTCTCGTTAATATCGACCACCACCAGTTTGGCTATCTTGAATTTTAATATGGCTTTAATATACGATGAGCCAATGGTTCCGGCGCCCCCGATGACGAGCACTTTTTTGCCGTTGATGCGGTGGCTCAGTTCGGAGTTGTATTTTTCGAAATCTTCTTTCAATAAACTTTCATCACGTTTCGTGACAAAGGTTTTTATAAATTGATCGAGATTGAATTGTGTTTGCATTTGTTTTTATTTTCTTTGTTGTTCATGATGAAGGCATTCAGCCAATTATGCGAGAAAAGTTTAAATCTTATAATTGGACAACACGTCTAACGGTTCCCAGCCGAGTTCACGACGAGCTTTTTCATTGCTAAATGTAAGGGATTCTGTAATTTTTTTCAGTTTTAGTGTATTGATTGGGGCATTACTTCCCAAAAAATTACCAACAATTGCCATGTATTTGGCCATACAAAAGGGGATAGAGACAGGGCGACGCTTGCCAAGTTGTGATGAGATTAATGCTTCCAATTCACCAAAAGTAGGATGATGTGAGTCGGATACATTGTAAATACCTCCTTTTTCAATTATTGAAGGAAGGATTCTGGCAATATCATCAACCATCAGAACACTTTTATGTGCTTTGCCATTGGCAATACTTAAATAAACACCTGATTGAATTTCTTTTACCATAGAGCCGAGATTTCCCGGTGCGTTTTTTCCGGCAAGTAACGATGGTCTTAAAATGCCCAAAACAACGTTGTTTTTTTCACACCACTCTGTTAAGTAGTTTTCTGCCATGATCTTGCTCTTGGCATACGGTGTGTCACCATTTAATGGATGATCTTCGGTGATGTTTTCGCCAAATTCACAGCCATACACCGCAACCGTGCTTATGAAAACAAAAGCTTTGGGAACACCTGATTTTTCTAATGCTTTGCATAGGTTGACCGTGCCCTGAAAATTTACATCAAAGAAAACCTGCTTTTCTGTCTCTGTTTTCGGAACTGAATGAGCTTTACCTGCTGCATGCAGCACTATGTCATAACGCTCTGGCAAACCAGGCACATCGGTCACAAAGTTTGCCTTTATCATATCATCGGGAGTTATGCCGCAGGTAGTTACCTCGTACATTTTTTCCAGCACCGGACGAACGTTCTTTCCCAAAAAACCAGTACCGCCTGTAAAAAGTAATTTATCCATATTATTCCTTTACTTCATTGCGTCTTCAAGCGCTGCTATAACCAAAGGAAGGTTTGAATTTCTTGTTAATTTTTTCTCTGCAAAGACTCGGCTATTCTTGCCCAACCGCTGGAGTTCATTTCTGCTCAATTGTGCAAAATATGTAAATCCAACCACCAGTGCAGGAATACTATCTGGTTTCACAGCAAGACCGCAATCAGCTTCCTCCATATAGCGTGTAGTAGCACTCTCTTCTATGCTTGCCAAAACAGCACGGCCGGATAGCAAATAACTAATCATTTTCGAAGGTAAACAAAGGCCTCCATTATTTGTTGGAAGAGCCATAACCAATACATCGGTTTCTGCCTGTACGTAGGGCACCTGTTTCTTGTCCACCACATCAAACGTCACATTCGTTGCATCCAATTTCTTCGCCAATGCCACACACGCATCCTTGTGGTTACCGGCTCCATAGATACGTAATTCTGAATTGGGTAATTTTGCCTCATTGAATGCTTGAATAATCAGTTCTGTATTAGAATGATCATTTATGCTACCTACATAACCGAATACAATCTTTTCCTTCATTTCGTCCAAAGGATTATAGCTGAAATCTTCATCGTTTTGCCAATTATCTATCACAAGATAGTTCTCTCTTGGAATTTTACGAGTTTCAGCCATATAGTCAGCCATCTCATTCGAAATGGTTCTAATCTTAAACGCATTCTTTTGGCTATATAGGTCGAGAGGGCTAAGGATGCTCTTAGCTATTTCCTCTATGATCTTAGGATAATGTTTTCCTGTAAACAAACACTCTGGATAAATATCCTGAATTGGCATCACATATGGAATTCCACACTTCTTGCAGCACTTTGATACAATTTTGTATCCAAATAGCTGCCAGGAAGCATTATAAACAACGTCTATATCTGTCTTATGTGCTTTGATATAGGCTGCACAACTTTTGCCAAAACTTATACTCTCGCGCATTCTGCCAATAATTCTTGATTCAGGATATGTGAACGAATCAAGTTGGATACATTTGAAAGGATAGTGGTTGTAATCCACTATTCCATAATCTTTGCCTACAGGCCGAGTTGGTTTCGGACGAATTACAGTCACGTCATATTTCTTGCTAAGCGCCAAAGCTAAATCATAGTTCATTAAGGCAGTTGTAACGGGTTCCGGAACAAAGACACCTGAAACAATTACTATTTTCTTCATTATTTCTCAAATAGTTTATCCAAGCATAACTTTGTTGCATTGCCGCCCAGATGTATCAGTTTCTCTTTAATCATTTTCCTTGTTTTATCACATTCCTCATCATAAGTCATGGTCTTGATGTATTTCAACACATCGTCTTCGGTACGCAATATTCCACTTGGCATTTCCTTCTCATAATCCACATACAGACCTCTTTCATCACGATAAATCTCATAGTCATATGTAAAGCAAAGAACGGGACGCTCCAAGATGGAATAATCTGCCATTGATGCCGAATAATCAGAAATCAGAATGTCGCTTATCTTGAACAGATCATTTATCGATGGGTAAGACGAGTAGTCACGCAGAGTTTCGTTGAAGTCAAGACCCAACAATAAATTGGTATAAGCATGCATTCGGAACAAAACGATGTAATCATCCTTCAGTTCCTTGTCCCATTTTTTTACATCGATTGGTGGCTTTATTGAACATGTGATACCATTGTCCGTGCTCTCTCTCCATGTTGGAGCATAGAGTATAATCTTCTTGACCAAAGGCAGCCCAAGTCGCTCTTTGATGCTTTTTATCTCTTCTGGAGTAGTATGATAGAGTTCATCATTTCGAGGCAGACCTGTCGGAATCATTGCATTTTCACGAGTACGGAATGCACGCATATAGATATTCTTGTCGTATTCACTGGCATAACAGAAGTAGTCCATACTCCCAAAGTTATAATCCTTTCGTACACCAGCATCATTACCGATATGCTTAAAAGGTGTTCCATGCCAAGTGTTCAGATATCGACCACCAATCTTCTTGTAGTGAAGACTTCTCTCAATATTTACACAAGTCACCCAATATTTTGCCCTCAACGTGTATTTGAAGTAAGCCAATGTATCAGCCTTTACTTTGATAGGGGTTCCGGGAACATCTACCGAATCAGGATCTTCCAAGGCCCATACACATTTGTACTTCCCATACGTTTCAGGATTTGCCAACATATATTCATAGAGGGATCGAGGACTATCATTATATTTACGTGTATGTCCGCTGAAGACAACCAAATGTTTATCCATAGGGATGAAGCATCCCCATATTTTCATAAAAGTGCTTGCCGACCAATTAAACAAACGATTCAGAGCGTAATTATGCTTCAAAGTGTAATCTAAACGGGCTCTAAACCCATGCATTTTTTTTTCTGTCTTAACCATTACTTGAAACTATAACCCCCATTAATTTCTATCAAACTGCCATTAACAAATGGGTTATCAATGCAGAAACGGAAAGCATCAACAATCTCGCTAATAGTTGCAAAACGATGAATAGCTGTTTTTTTGTAAATATTTTGCTTAATTTCATCTGGTTTCTCTTGCTGCCAAGGTGTTTCAACGAAACCAGGAACGATCGCATTAACAGTTGTACCAGTACCCTCAAACTCCTTCACAAGGTTCTTGCAGAGAGCATGAACTGCTGACTTAGTTACACCATAAGCCAATACCGTTCCATGCGGATTCAGACCCATCTGAGAACCCGTAAAAAGGATACGAGAACCTGCAGGAATAATTGGATAGAATTCACGACAAATGATGAAGTGTGAATTAACAGCTACCTCCATCATGGCATCCCAATCTTTGTCCCCATATTCTGTGAATGTTTTTCGAATAGACATGCCAGCATTACAATGCAGGCAGTCCAGATGATCCGTTTTACTCTTTACATAGTTAATAAACATATAGACATCCTCACGGTTTGTCTGATCAGTCTTGATGGCTTCAAATTTCTCAATGGTTTCAGTGAAGTCAGGGCCTACATATGTGGCAAATACATAATAACCTTTGCTGATCAGCATTTTTGCAACACCAAGCCCTATGCCCGATGTGCCACCAGTCACAACAGCATATTTCATTTAATCAAATTTCAGTATAGTTTATTTTCTTGTTAAACTTCTCAATAATGTCAGCAATAGTAATACACTCACGCCTGCGGAGTTTGTAAGAACTTCTCCTGTAGTTCACTATCATTGACACGAACTCCTGTATTTCGTAGCGAAGGCCTTCACCATCATAGCTATAGAAATACTTTTTGTTTTTAGTCTGATCTTCGTAACGAACCTCAAAAAACGATGTCAACCACCATGGCGCTGGAACATAAATATAACCCTTGGTTCCCGAAACAACCAAGTTGCCCTCTGTCTTTACTCCTATTCCCAGGGTAATGGAAGAAGTTGCATGAGGGTAATTTATGTTTGCTTTTGTGTAGATATCAACACCATTCTTTACCTTTGAGTAGAAATCGACGTATGAGTAATCATTACCCAAAAGTTTGATGATTGCCATTAAGTTTAAAGAAGCATGTTCATTCATTGCACCTCCAGCCTGTGCTACATCCAGCTCACGAGTTACACCTTCCATGATCTTAGAAAGTGACGCTTTTACATCCACCACATCTCCAATCACGCCACTCTTTACCAGAGTGGTCAGATGACAAAATGCTGGACAATAAGCAGTCTTGCTCGCTTCAAGAAGAACAAGATTTTGTTTTTCTGCATAATCATATAGCTCATTAGCTTGAGATGCAGATAAAACAAAAGGAATTTCGCAAAGTACATGTTTGCCTGAATAAAGAGCTTCTTTTGTATACTGATAGTGTGTCAAATGAGGAGATGCTATATAAACGGCATCAACTTCATTTAGGAACAAGTGATAATCTTCTACAAACGGTTTCAAATCAAAATGTTTTGCAAAAGCTTCTGCACTCTCCTGATTAGGATTATATACTGCAGCCACTTCAATACCATTGACCACCTTTGACTCTGGAACAAAGCGCTTAGCAATACGCCCCGAACCAACAATGCCCACCTTAAATACTTCCTGACTCACCTCACGGAGCATTGTCGAAGATACCCCCTTTGTACGTGGGAGGTAAACAACCTTGCAGTATTCATTCAAGTAGTCAAATTTACCTTCCCAATCCGATCCGATAGCGAAGATATCTACATCATATTTCTGGATGTCATCAATCTTCTGTCCAAGATAGTCCTCAATTATTATCTCGTCTGGATAACCCGTTGCACGAACAGCTTCTACTCTTTCAAGCACATTGTTTCGCACATTTAGTTTACCTCTTCCTTTATCAAAGCTATCGCTTGTAACGCCTACAATTAGATAATCCCCAAGTTTTTTTGCTCTTTGGAGTAGATTGATATGACCTTGATGAAGAAGATCGTAAGTACCATAAGTGATTACTTTAATCATTACTTCATATTATTATGTTTCAACAATGAATTGTATAGTTTAATATACTCTTCAAAGCGTTTGTCTTTATTATACTTGTTAAAAGCTCGATTACGACAATCTAATGATGAAAGTGGGTGCTCCTTCATTTTTATAATAGCATTTGCGAGACTTTGAATGTCGCCTTTCTTTACCACTACTCCTGTCTTCTCATCCACAGCTTCAGGTGAACCACCTGTTTGGTAAGTGATCACTGGCGTTCCACAGGCTAATGACTCAATATTTGTTGTAGGAAAGTTATCTGAATAGGTGGGATTTATAAATACATCGGCAAGGTTGTAGTAGTCTACTAGCTCATTCACATTTGTAGTTTGCATCCTAGCTAAGATATTAGAAGGCAACCGTTTTAATTCATTTGCATGTAGGCCAATCATGATTATTTGATAATCTGAAGGCAAAAGAGATGCTAACTTGATGAAGTCATCAAATCCTTTACGACCAGTAAAACCATTACTTGACACACCTAACACTACAAACCTGTTCTCTAAATGGAGATCTGTGCGAAGGTGAGTCTCTTTCACTCTAAAAATATTCAAATCAATGCCATTATTTATCACATGTATTTTAAATTTACTCATATAAGATTGTCTTGTCATTTCTGCCAGCCACTCAGATACGGGAACCATAATAATATTATTTAACTTTGTAAATAATTGTTTCTTCAACTTGAAGTTTTTGGTAGATCGATCAAAAAAGAGAGACTTGGGATAGTTTGCAAGATTAGCACAATGATGACATTCATTTTTCCACTTATCACACCCTACCATGTCAAAATAGGTACAATGTCCTGTAAAACTCCAACAATCGTGCATTGTCCACACAACTGGGACATTTGACTCTATTAAGTATTTAAAAAATAATGGATAATTCAGAAAGTAGCCATGTATATTATGTATATGGACAACATCAGGATTAAACTTTTTGATTTGTTTGATGACATTTCTTGTAGTGCATCTTGATTCCAATCCTTGGCGATCAAATAGTAGAGCCATCAAAGCATGTAAATTCTCACTAAATTTATTTCCTGCCTTTATGCACTTGAGTTGGGATGGCCGGTTGTATCTCGCTGAATGAACAAGACACGTCTCCCAGCTTTTGGAATTAGCCAACAATCCTATCTGTTCAACAATCTTACCAGTTGAACCATAGTTTTTTGCTGAATTAATTAATAATAATTTTGGCATATTTTGTACTTTGTCACAAGAACCCTTCGTAATAGAAAATTCCTTGTTGATTTAAAGTGAGGATGCTAAATCAATAAATTCGTAACTGAAGTTTGTGTATTCTATCGTGATATCTTTCACTCAAATTATAAATCCCCATTAATTTTTTGATCTTTTCAAATAGCATTTCAAGATTACAATGATGATATGTAAGGCCATTTAGTAATTTTTTATTAAATAGGGTATCTTATCTCTCTCATTATTGGCTATTACTGAAAAAATATTTGTCCATTTATCAATATATTAAGTATATATAAATATTTCTCAAACTATTGTATATCATGAATTTTAAATTGTGTTTTCATAAGTTTGTGATATCTTATTCAGAAGATAATTATGTCAGAATTAATATTGTACCCAAAAGCTACTAACCCAGTACTTTTTAGATCAACACGCTTTGGGAAACATAATAAAATGGATGTTACCCAACCCTATTGTGGTCGATTTCGATCTACATCTTGAGTTAACTAAAATATATAAAATCTCAAAATTTATCAAACATTGCTTCAGAAAAAGGCTGTTGGTGGTGATTAAAATAATTAAAAAAAAAATTGAATTCATGATATTTTATTTCTACTAAGTTTGCGAAACAACATTGCTAGCCAAAATGGTATGCAAACAAAGTAGATGAATATATTAAGTTCTTGAGCCAAGTAGCCTCTTGAAACAATTACATAAGTAACTCCATTGAATAGCGCCATTGCTAAAATTGCGCCTAATGAATCAGAATTATTCCTATAGTTATTCCAAAATCTTCTTGAAAGCCATCCAATGAAAAGCCCATTTAGTATTACTCCTAACCAACCGAATGACATAAAGGCCTCAACGAAATTAACATATGCAGAACCTGTTTGCCCCCTCATTACAAATTCAGTTGTTTCGTACATATATTCTGCCTTTGGTTTCCATGGGAATATTACTCTTGGTATTGGCAAACAGATGGCATTTACGATGGGGCCAAAATACAAACGTTTCCCAGTCTCATCGTAACGATTCATAACCATTATTGAATAATTATACACACGCTCAGTTTCTCCTGCCTTTCTCTTGAGATCATTTTTGGTCATCGATTGTATCACATCTGCCCGCAAGCCTGAACCATAATAACGTGCGTGATCCATTACATTAAAACCAATATAGCAAACAGCCGCAATTATTAATACTGGCAATATTTTGATTCTTTTAGTAGGAAAGTAAAGATAATATGTTGAAAACATTGATATAATCAATATCACGATTCTGTATCTAAAACCAGAAATGATATATGTTACCAAGGTTATCCAAAGGAATATTAAAAACAATAATTTATTCTTCTTGAAGTTGATTAATAGTAAGCAGCAGGACACTACAAAAAGAGATATCATACCAACAAAATAATAATTTAACTTCTGATTATCCCAATCAAATTCATTTATCTGTGAACTAGTTGTTAAAGCACTTAAGCTGAAGCCTCTAAAAGGAATATAACAAGCTAATGCAAAGATAAATAAGAAGATTGCAATTTTGTTTAGCTTTTCAACAGAAAAAGTTGAATTCCACTTTTTCCAATTGTTTGCTGAATAAGGGTTAATTAGATAATATCCGCCAAGTATTGATAAGTAAGATAATAATGCTCCTATATGGAATTGAATAGACATAGACGCAGTGTTAAAGCCTTCAAATTCACGACTTGTATTGAACTCAGGCAAGACACAATAATAAAAAAAAGTCAGTGTCAAGAACGTTAGTGGTGACCATATAAGACGTTTATCGCCCTTAAGGTACGTTTTGACCAGATAACAAAAGCAAATTAGTCCAAGTAGAATGACAAGAACTTTGCCAATTATACTATCCATTTATCATTGAATTATAAAATGAAACCATCTTTGTACCATACGCTTGGTGTTTATGATGGATATATGAATCAATATTGTCGATATATTTATTATATATATTAACATCAACAATGTTTTTAATTGCCTTATTTATACCACAATATGTTAAGTCTGTTATCTCGCCAAAACCTTCATTAAGAACATCATCCATATTGCCAGTATGATCTGAAACAATCACCGGGAGACCAATACCTATCATTTCACCAACAGCAAGGGAGTAAGCATCAAATCGACTCAAATGAATACCAACATCATATTTTTTTAAATAATTTTGCAGTTCGACCTTGGGAACTGACCCATGAAAAATTATGTTTTCATAGTTCTGGTATTTGCAGAAAATGCTCTCTTGACCAGCTAACACTCCACCAAATAAGTGCAAAGTGTATTCATTGTGATTAGAGAAGTACTCTAAAAGCAAATCAGAACCTTTTTCTAAAGATATACGACCTGCATACACGAAGTTTGAAATCTTTTCCTTATACTGTTTTGAGTAATGTATATTTACAGTTATGCCATACGAAACTATGAAATATTTTTTATTTGGATAGATTTGTTTGTATGTCTCTGCAACATAAAGCGATGGCACTAAAACGTTTATCTCGTCGCCCAATACATCACTCTGCTCTCTTGCTATAGCATAAAGTTGCGTTGTCTCAGGTTTAATGCCGTATTGCGAATACACAGGTTTCATTGACTCAAAAATGGCTTTTGGATGTGGCATGTGTACATCGGCAAAAGACTTCACAGAAGGATGCATTTTTACATATTGCAAAACTTCTTTATTACCATACTCTGGCCAATAATGTATTAAGGAAACTTCACTACGTTTAAGTACTTTTTTTAAAATAGGACCCAAAAAGGACGTTTCATTCCAACTTTGTGCAAATCCGAATCGGAATTTAAACTTACATATGTTAATTATTGTGAGACGCCAAGAGCAAATTGCATCTCTGGAAACTGTTGTCATTTTCCTATACTTAGTCAACTTTTTAATCCATTGTGGGAACACCTTAAATGTTATGTACTTGAAACTTAAAGCATTTTGTTGCAACAAGGCGTTGTATATCTGCAATGATTGATCTGGCCTAGCCACCAATACAACATTAATCTTTCTCATAATCCCTTGTGAGTTTTATTTTATCTTTTTTGTATATATAATATAAAGAAGCAACAAAAACAATTGCGCCAATATTTTGGGACCAAAAAAATGAATAGAGAGGAGAAACTCCTAATTCTATCATTAAGTATAATGTGATTAACCAAACAGCATTCCATGCCATTGATATATATAAAAGATATTGTTGATGATCTTTTATTATCAAATCAATACGGTATAAACCAATAAACATAGTGATTGGAATACCTATATTTGAAATTACCATTACCGGCCAATCTGAAATAAAATCACTACCATATAATAAAAGAATCGGTTTTGCTAGTATTGAAAAACAAAAAAACAAACTAAGTCCAATAACAAAATACAACTTTTCAATCTTGGCATATTGTTTATAGTAGTCTCCATGTTTTTGCTGAGCATTAAGATCTCCAGCAAATGCAAGATATGTATTGGTGAAATACCCAGGTATAAGAATTGCTAGATTTCTAATCTGCATCATGGCTGTCATACTGCCTATCGCTTCCATACTCCCAGCTTTTGACAATATCACTTGTGCAAACCACATGACAGGTGCATCGATAAACGACATTAGAAAGATTGGAAGAATCATAATGTAAAGGGCAGATTTCTGTTTCCAAAAACCGTTCAATAGCGGAATGTGCCTCTTCAAAGAATATCGTCGCAATAAAATACAGATGGTTGCAACCGAATATAAAAGATAGTACAATATCACACCATATAAAGCACCTGTTATTCCACATAATTTAATACCTGCGTATACTGCAATCAAATATAGTATTGAACTGATTGTTTGCAATATACCTATTAGTTTAAATTCTTTCATTCCCCGAAGAACGCCCTCTATTAGCGGCTGAAGAATGAAAAGGGGTAACAGAACTGCTGCTATTTTAAAGAATTTAACAATAACTTCTGTGCTTAGTAGTTTTAGTAATAAATTGCTTGGCGTAGCAATCAAAAAAATACCAATGGCAACACAAACACTTACAGAAAACAAGAAGAGCAGGAAGAGTCTTTGGAAGGAGTCTTTTGATGTTTTAGCTTCTGTAGTAAATTTAGTACTAAGTGTGGTAAAATTTAGTGCACAAATACACAAAATCATATTAAGTGTATTTCTAATAAATGAAAGCTCGCCAAACTCTTCTTTTCCTAGCAGATTAGCACAAAGGAAGGTGGCTAACACTAGTATTATCTTAGAGGCACCACTACCTATAAATGTAGCTAGGAATCCACTATATAACTTTGAGTTTTCTATCTTATTTCGAATCCGATATAATTGTTTCATGCAACTTCCTTTTATATGTCTCCTTGAATATTTTGTAGTCGCCATGTAGAAGTCTTTCAACTGGTAGATCCACATGGACACACTCTCTTTTCTTAAATTCTTTTGCTGGATTGCCTGAAACCACGGTCATTGGTTCTACATTCTTCACTACAACACTTCCTGATCCGACAACGGCACCCCGACCAATCTTTCTGCAACTAGGCATTACTAGTACTTTTGTAGGTAGCCAAACATAATCTTCTATTTCTAATCCATAATACTTGGGTTCCCAATCTGCTGAGTTAATATTATGAGATACTGTGATAATTTCTGTATCACGTCCGATTATCACATTATCACCTATTTTGAGTGGTGAACGAGTATCTATCAAGTCAGTTTCAATAGAGACATGATTACCTATAATGCAATTTGAATTCAACTTTTTTGCCAATGATTTTGTCATAACGACTCCTACACCTATCTTCGCACCATTTTTGCGTGCTATCTTGACAAAATATTCATATCGAAGATGTGTAATATATCTGGACAGAAGACCTCTATAATATGATAAAAGAGATCTATTTTGTATATATTCTTCATACCAGGTCATGCGTTTGTTTTGTGTGTTTTTATTCTGATCCATATTATTTTATACTAAATATTAATTTATTAAGTTCAATTTAAATACCATACAAGAGCTAACTTAAGCCATAAAGATACCATTAATCAATGTGACCGCAAGATTGCATCGTGTGGTTTAGTCTAAGGGCACCAGCGTATGGTTATCCAAAGCTTCTTTTATAGCGTGCTTGAGAAAAAGTAAAATTATTTACATGCTATGTACGAGCAGATCCTTCCTCCTTTGTCCCCGTCTTATCGGGGCAGGCTTTTAGGATGACACAGGTTTTACGGATTTGGGCGGATTTTTTAGAACACGGATGAAGCGGGGTCTTTACGGATTGTGGCGGATAATGTTTTTTTTTAGTGCCTTAGTTCCTGAGTTCATTAGTGTTATTTCATTGTCAATTGTCAATTGGGTCAGTTCATTCACGGCTTCGCCTCCTCAGTCACAAGGGCGATGAGTGGTGAAGGGTTTTAAAAAGCGGTACAAAAATAGCAAGTATTGTTAGACATAGTGTAAAAAGTACAATTAAGT
>JAAZBG010000320.1 GCA_012513915.1 Fibrobacter sp. | reverse complement strand
GTTGTGATTACGGTTACGTCAACTCCGCATACACCACTCATATCTATTTCAGGTGACAGTATCGTAAAACCTCTTGAAACATGTAGCCTAACAATTCATACATCAGATAAGGATTCCGGACAGCTGCTTGCTGTAACCATGGCAGGACAACCTGAGGGAGCAGTACTTGTAAACGATTCACAATTTACATGGACAGCACCCAATGTTGCATCAGCAAAACATATTGTTACATTTACTGTTACCGACAATGGCAATCCTCCATTAAGCTCATCCGTAAGTGTTACTATTCAGGTCTCAGCTGAATCTGGTACACAAAACCCGACATATTCAGTTACCTATACCGGAAATGGCAGCACAAGCGGAACTGTGCCTGTGGATACGAATAAGTATACAAGTGGAGCATCGGTCACAGTCGCTGCAGCAGGTACGCTGGTAAAAACCGGAAGCACATTTACAGGATGGAACACCAACGCTGCCGGTACTGGCATTGCCAGAGCCGCGGGAAGTACTTATGCAATAGGTGCAGCAAATGATACTCTTTATGCACAATGGAAAGTAAAGCAGTACAGCGTTACTTACGATGACAATGGGGCAAGTGGAGGAACAGTGCCATCTGATGCAAGCCTTCATGACTCTGCCTCGGTTGTCACTGCTATGGCTAATGCAGGAAACCTTGTAAAAACAGGGTGTACTTTTGATGGATGGAATACAGCCAAAGACGGTAAAGGTACAACGTATATAGCAGGTACAAGTACTTTTAAGATAACCGCAAATACAACTCTGTATGCAAAGTGGAAAACTAAAACATACACACTCAGATACGACGGTAATGGAAACACAGGTGGCGATGTTCCGGATGATGTGGTCTACGATTCAAATACTACAGTTGCTGTCGCAGGTAATACGAATAGCCTTGTAAAAGGGGGCTTTGATTTTAACGGATGGAACACAAAAGCAGACGGCAGCGGAGTAATACTTGCGGCAGCATCAACCTTTAAAATCAAATCAGATACAACACTGTATGCACAGTGGATTGTAAAGAAATACAACCTGACAATTGAAACGCCGGTTAACGGCACAACAAATCTTTCTGGAATTGTAAGTGTTGATTCTGCAGTTACAAAAACAATTACCGCCACACCGTCAACCGGATATAAGTTTAAATGCTGGAGAGTAGTGTCAGGGACTACGCAAATAGCCGATACAGCATCTGCAACTACAACGGTAACACTTGCAAATGGCAATGCAACAATAAAGGCCGTGTTTGCCTGCTTGACATTTGTCAAACAGTTGCAGTTGGCACAATATACCGGATTGTCAATAAAGGATGTCGTCCAGGCTGATGATGGAAGTTATATGCTTGCAGGTATTGTAAATGACAATACAAGCATATTAGTTAAACTGGACATAAATGGTGATACTGTATGGACAAGAACATCTCCTGCACATATGGTTCGATCAATCCAGAAAGCATCAAACAACTTCATTATCACTGGCGACGATGATTATCAAATAAAGGTTATATGTTATTCGCTGAATGGAAATCAACAATGGGTCTATAGTACTTACGATATTGAGAAACAATATTCGGGTTCAATAACACGAATGACAAGAGATAATGGATATATAATTGCCGGCTCGGTCCACACCTCTCACAACTTCTTATTAATTAAAACAGATGCAGCACGAGATCATGTGTGGTCTTTTGAATATGACGCTGGTGGGCAGGAAGATTTGACTGACTGCCAATGCGTACAGACACCTGACGGCGGGTATATGTTAGCGGGTACTTTCAGTACGGACGGTATAGGTCGCAAACCTTGTGTAGTAAAAGTAAATTCTGAAGGAAAACAGGAATGGGTAAAGTATTATGAATCAAGATTCGAGAATATTGGCGCGATTGCAAGTTTAAATAGTATTGAACTCACAAAGGACGGTGAATGTGTGATTAGTGTAACTGGTTCAAGTCTAGAATGCGATCTGTTGAAAATTTCGCAGACTGGTGATGTAAGTCTGTTCAAAAATTATCCCAATGCATCTCAAATAGTATCTATACAACCTCTAAGTGATGGTTACTTTATTGCTGGCACAACTACCCTTCTTGGAAGTGGCAATGAAGACATCTATATTGCAAAAGTCAATTCCAGTGGTACTATTGTCAAAGAAACTGCTTATGGAACAAGTACTGCCAATGAACACAGTACCAGTATGAAATTGACAAGCGATGGTGGCTGTGTCGTGGTTGGCGCTGATAATTGGGTTATTAAAACTGATGAAAATGGTGAAGTGAAGTAAGTGTTTTTATTTTAAAAGAGCAATCCGATCAGTAATTATTCTGATCGGATTGTCTGAAAATTATGTGTAACTATTTTATGTACATTCCGATAAATCAGGCAATACCTAAAACGTTTTTTCAGTCCTTTGCCCTCTCTATTTTTCCCGCATTAAAAATTGTAAAGGAAAAAGTTCTTACTTGTACCTTTGAAAACCTGCAATAAGCCCTCCCTTACGGTCAGGCTTCGGAATTGTAATTAACAACGGGCAATAACAAGCGTATAATCATTTCACCGTATGAAACACGGTCCGGTCACTGACGACTTACTCTTTTTTAATTTACAAATACACTTATTTCGCCAGCGACAACTTCCTGACAATTGATCCGGATCCCGTTTTTAATACTACAAAATATGCTTTTGATCCGAGGAATGCACGGTTCAATCCATAACGATACGTGCCCGCTTTTAAAAATGAATTCATGACATTTTCGACAACTCTTCCCCGTGTATCAACAATAAACATTTTTGCCTGACAATCATTCGGTATATCGATAGTCAGCATCCGGCCTTTTATATGCAGTGAATTTTGAACAGTTGACAAAACTGTATTTTTTCGCACGCTTGTTTGTACACCGGGAACTGCACCAAACACTTTTCTCCATACCGTACCATCCCACTCCTCGACAAGCACATTGTCAACTACGTGTGATGCATCATTACACTGCTTCGGGTGCCATGTCGTTACAGGAATATCCGGTTTCTCCGGATCTGTCCAGTCGTTAGTTATTGGCCAATATGCACCACTCTCCGCATCAACAGCATCCGGATCCCACGACCAGTCATCACTCCATCCACCGGCAAGCGAATCCTGCCCGCGAATAGAGCAAACAATCTTTAACGGTTTAGTAATACCTCGATGAATCATCGCCGCAACCCCTCGATACCACTCAAGATGATAGGTTGATGCCCCCATAGTGTTCCAGTTTGTATCTAATGGAAGCGAATCAGAAAAATTGATGATTATGCGCTGGTTCCATTTTCCGCTTGTATCTACCGATTCATCAAGCATCTCGTGCTGAACCGATACACCGGTTGTACCATCTTTAACCAAAGGTGTCACTACCCAGCCATTTGTAACTCCGGGCTGCCCCGTAATTCCTTTTCTGTTTTTATCATACAGGAAATAGGAAACACGGTATGCAGCATTATTAACATACGCTTCCTGTGCATCATGAATCAGTCTGAATTGCAGCGACATTGTTTTTGACGTATCAGAAACGGGAGTATGTGCAAATGCTACACGAACTCCAGGTCTGCCACCGTAAAGATTTGCAGCAAGAGAACTACCAGTACTCTTGTCTTTTCCCACAATATCAACATAGTTGCGTTTCATTATTGATGATATCCGGTTTGGATATTCGTTACTTACCCAGCCTGATCCATTACTGCATGAGATTACAGCCCTGTTTGCGATCCGTTTTTCACCGTTGGCATTAACCTTTACCTTTAAGGTGACAGCACCACTCGTTACATCAATTCCCTTTGATGATGAGAAACCAGGCACCTCTGTTATTGTCCATTTTACAGAATGCGATGATGCATCATACACTCCACCACTACTGCATTCTGTAAACTGAAAATCTTTATCAAGCGTATCTGCAATAACAACATTTTGTGCGGCTTGTGAACCGTAGTTCCTGTAGGAAATTGTGTAGGTCAGTTCATCATCTGCAGCAGCAACGGTTTTATCAACATCAAGATACACTTTCATATTTGCTGATGGTTTAATTTTCGATAATGCCTGATAATTACCTGTCAATGTCAGCATTCCCATAAGGCGAAACCATCCGTGGAAATAGTGAGGAATACTTTTCAGATAACGATCCTCTCCATTTTCTCCATCCCAGGTCGTTTCCAGCTTTCGATACAATTCTGCCATCAGATTGAAATCCTGTGATACGACTGCTGATGGCGAACCTGTTCCCGGAACCCAGTTCAGTGAAAATGGACCTAATGGTTCACCAAGCGGCGTATAGTGATATTTTAATATATCCGGTCCCCAGTAGGTCACGCTCTTATCAACACCAACATTGGCAACGCACGCATTGCTCCAGGGTGCCTGTCTGCTGTCCCATAGAAAACGTGCATACCGTTTACCGATACTCTGTTCATACGTATTTCCCACACCATACTGTACCTGATGCGCTACAGGATCCCAGCTTGATTTCGGATTGCCATACCATACAGCATTCAGGATTGTTCTCCAGGCACAACGGAAATCTGTACCATCAGCAAAGTTGGTGAATGTAGCAACATTATCATCAGACAACTCAACCCAGCCTGCAAATGGAATCATTTTTTCATTGTTAAGCATCTGCCCTATCAACCAGTCTGATGATGCCTCCGCGCGTCTAAACTGATAGATATTCCAGGCATATTTCACAGAATCTTCATTTGCTAAAAAATCTGCGAATGCATGAAAGTATGATGGTGCAGCGTAGTCAATATGCTGCATATCTGGACCTTTCCACTGAGGTGGTTTAGAAAATCCGCTTTTTGAAAGGTCACTTGCCCATGATGTAAGTTCAGGCCAGGAATCGCCACCTTTAAAATAGCCATCGAGACCAATATCTCCACTGATAAGTGTTGAATTGATTGCAGCTCCAAATGAAAGTGTATCTGTCAACCCCCTAAGGAAATTGATTGCTTCCTTTTTATACGAAACCGGTTCCCCACAGGCATCGGTGATACCCATGAATTCTCCCCATTGCAGATAGGCTGTGACTAACGCTAAAGCAATATCAAAATCGCCATCAGAAGCTGAATTTGCCCCTGCACCAGTCCACCCTGGAAGTTGACTATAGGCATAATCAGGACTTGTTTCGATACAGTCACTGTAACGTTTTACTTTGTTAAGTGTTACATCGTGAATATACAACCAGAGTCCATCAAACGTTTCTTTGTCAGCCATTGCTGCAGCACCGAGTAGCCCATACCCGTCACCTTCAGAACATTGAGGATTTGAAAGATATTTCAGGTATTCTTTTCCACCGAAACTTCCACCCGTTTTAACAACACGGTTCATCATGATCTGATATGCATCGCGGATCGATTGTTCCATCTCTGCATGCGTAACCCCAGCCCCATTATTCCGGGCAAGGTTCTGTAACGTACCGGATTTGTTAACATAGTCATTAAATTGTGGAAACGGTAATGCGGGATTTCCGGAATTTATATGGACGGTAATCTCCTGTGCAAAACAAACCGCTGAAAACATACAAGCAACAGTAATCGCTGCTGCTCTGATTTTGTGTTTAATTGTAACCATGCATTGTCCTCTGATGTTTTTTCGTGATGGTATTTCCAGAACAATATATATGAATATACCATATCATATCAAAAATCAACATCTGAAAATTCATTATAAAATACTCCTAAAGATAAAACAGGTACCTCTTTTAACATAATCATGATAAAAGAGCCACCTGTTTTGTCATTTTCTTGAATTTACTCTCTTTACCTTAATACATGGTTTCATTAGCTGCACCACTAAAACCGTTCTGTATTCTTAAACACAGTCTCTTTAAACGACGGTTTATAATCCGTTTTTTTTGTAATATTTTCAAACTTGACAGATTCCAGTGTGGTGCTGTCGAACGATTGATCTTCACCGAAGACTACATTTCTATAAGTGCAATTAGTTAAGGTTGCCCCATCATACCGATCTGAAACTAATTGTAAATTCTCAAATAATGCATTTGATATTTTTGCATTATAGAAAACTACCCAATCAGCATTTGTGTTTCTGATTTCAATGGAATCAATCGCGGCATCAGGAAATCCAAATGAATACATATCGTTAAAGTTATCAAATTTGATATTATTTCCTGATACTTTTTCAAAGTCGAACCAACTTACAGAACCTGTACCATTGAAGATGCAATCACTAATTGAACTCCTTGCAAAACTAATACCATCACCTTGAAAATTAAAAGACGATTTTGATATTTTACATCCTCTGAATTTTAACGCTTTTATATTTACATTAAATATTTTAAGATTTTCAACTTCCGCTCTTGGAAAAGCAGTATGTTCCATAAAACATTTATCAAATGTCACCGATTTCATTTTTGTATCATAGCCAACAACCTCATTTATTTTTGTATCAATTATATTTGATTGTTCAATAAATATATCACTAAAATCCATATCATTTAAAGAACCACTTGTAAACTGACACGCTTTTATAAATGCCCCTGACAAACCAGATGTTGTAAATATACAGTTTTTAAATATGCAATTTTCAAATGTACATTTTAGCATATTTGATTCAATTATATTGAATTCCTCAAATGTACAACCTTTAAAAACGACACCTACACCTTCGACTGATTTTAAATCTACATTTTTCCATACACTGTTATTTACAATAAGGCCATTTAAAGTTTTTTGGTTGATTACAACATTTGAAAGATTCAGTCCTTCATTTGCAATCTTTTTATTTAATGCTGGAATATCTTGTAACATTTTTTCTATATCATTTGATAAATTTTGTTTCATACAATAAAATATCATTGTAGTAAGTATAAGATACAACACCCTGAGTTTCATATCAGTATTATTTCTTTCGTATTTTACAACTGACAATAAAGTAATTCATACTTCTAAAACTGACACTGCAACACTAAAACCGCTCAGTATTCTTAAACACTGTTCCATTAAACGAAGGTTTGTAATCCGGGTTTTTTGTAACATTTTCAAACTTGACAGATTCCAGTGTTGTACTATCAAATGATTGACCTTCTCCAAATACTACATTTCTATAGGTACAATTGGTTAATAATCCACCATCATACCGGTCTGCTACCAATTTTAAATTCTCAAACAATGCATTTGATATTTTTGCATCATTGAAATCAATCCATTCTACGTTTATGTTTTTAATCATCAGCGTATCAATCGTTGATCCAATAAAACCAACTGAATACATTTTGTTAAAATTTTCAACTTTGATATTTCTTCCTAATACTTTTGTAAAGTCAAACCAACTCGTATAACCTGTACCATTAAAGTTGCAATCACTCATTGTGCATCTTTCAAAATCCATTCCTTCACCTTGAATAAGAAAATCCGATTTCGATATTTTACATTGGTTAAATTTTAACACTTTAATACTTGTATTTAATATCTTCAAATTTTCAACTTCCGCTGTTATAAAAGCAGTATGTTCCATAAAGCCATTATCAAATGTCACCGATTTCATTTTTGTATCATATCCAACAACCTCATTTATTTTTGTATCACTTATGTTTGTTTGTTCAATAAATATATCACTAAAATCCATATCATTTAAAGAGCTACTTGTAAACTGACACGTTTTTATAAATGATCCTGATAAATCAGATGTTGTAAATAAACAGTTTTTAAATATGCAATTTTCAAATGTACATTTTAGCATATTTGATTCAATTATATTAAACTTCTCAAATGTGCAACCATTAAAAACGACACCAACACCTTCAACAGTTTTTAAATCAACATTTTTCCATGTGCTGTTATTGACAATAAGGCCACTTAGAGTTTTTTGGTTGATTACAACATTAGAAAGATTCAGCCCTTCATTTGCGATTTTTCGATTTAATGCAGGAATATCTTGTAACATTTTTTCTATATCATTTGATAAATTATGTTTCATACAAGAAAATATCATTGCAGCAAGTATAAGATACAACATCAGTAGCTTCATATCAGGATTACTTCTTTACGTATTTTACAACTAACAATAAAGTTATTCATTCGTATAAAATTAACACTGCACCACTAAAACCGTTCTGTATTCTTAAACACAGTCCCTTTAAACGATGGTTTATAATCTTTGGTTTTTGTGATATTTTCAAATTTGACAGATTCTAATGTCGAACTATCAAACTCTTGACCTTCACCGAAGACCACATTTCTATAGATACAATTGTTTAATAATCCACCATTATACCGGTCTGCTACCAATTGTAAATTCTCAAACAATGCATTTGATATTTTTGCATCATAAAAAACAACCCACTCAATATTTGTGTTTCTGATTACCAGCGAATCAATGGTAGCATCCGGAAATCCAAGCATATAGAATCGATTAAAATTACTTAGAGTAATATTATGTCCTGTCACATTGACAAAACCTAATGCATTTACTGTACCAGTTCCATCAAAAGTACAATCATTCATTGTACTTCCTTCAAAATCACATCCTTCCCCTTCAATTGAAAAGTATGATTTTGATATTTTACATATATCAAAAGCTATCACATTAAATTTTGTATTAAGTATCTTCAAATTTTCGACTTCCGACCTTGAAAAGGAGGTTTGTTCCATTATACATCTATCAAACGTCATTGATTTTATTTTTGTATCATAGCTGCCAATCTCGTTTAATTTTGCATCAACAATGCTCACTTGCTCAATTACCGCATCGTTAAGCTGCAAATCATTAAGAGAACCATCTTCAAATTGACATTCTTTTAAGACTGCCCCAGATAAATCTGATGATGTAAACGTACATTTTTTAAACGTACATTTTTCAAATGTACTTCGTAACATATTGGATGCATTTATAGTAAAGTTCTCAAAGGTACAACCTTTAAATACAACGCCAAGACCCTCAACAGATTTCAGTTCAACATTTTTCCATGTGCTGTTATTTACAATAAGGCCATCAAGAGTCTTTTGAGCGATTACTATATTTGAAAGATTCAGCCCCTCATTTGCAATCTTTTTATTTAATGCTGGAATATCTTGCAACATTTTTTCTATATCATTTGATAAATTTTGTTTCATACAAGAAAATATCATTGTAGTAAGTATAAGATACAACACCCTGAGTTTCATATCAGTATTATTTCTTTCGTATTTTACAACTGACAATAAAGTAATTCATAC
>JAAZBG010000319.1 GCA_012513915.1 Fibrobacter sp. | reverse complement strand
TTGGGTGCAAATCCGGTATCGTGGTTTACAATGTATGAATAGATTTTCATTGTATTTTTTCCTTTCTAGCCTCGCCCTATAATTCAATTCTTGCTACCTTCAAAGCCGAATCGCATTGCAAACAACGGGTCGCGCCACTCGCCCGCTGTACTAACAGTAATGCGAGTCCGCGAAGCTTTACTGTTAGTATGGCGGGCTGGCGCTGTTGGTTGGCTGTTCACCGCCAGCGTTTTATCTTCTTGCACCGGCCATCTTTAAGGGAACGCACACGACGTGCGTTCCCGTCTTATGTTTTTGATACTATTCTCCGAATTATTTCTTCCTGTAATTTAGGATGGAATTCTTCGTATGCTGTGTTTGCTCTAACATTGCCTTTACCCTTTGGCTTTGGAACTTCAAAATCTTCATTTACAATCCATTTAACGTTTCTGCCTATCTTAACCGTATTTCCAGTATCATCCGCATTTCGAATGACTGAATCTGATATGATTCCGATTCCTTTTATTCCAAGGTTTGGAGAAGAAGGGGAAAATGATTTCAGGTAAACAATATCACCCACTTTCAATTGCCGAACAAAACAATGTAAATCAGGGGCATCAGTTTCCGCCCACCCGACACCAACTAGACTCTCGTCTTTGAATTGTGCAGACATATCTGTGTCATAGTAAGCGCCAAAGCCATATATTGCCATTTTTCCGCCCCTTTCATCGAATCGTAATAGATTTTAGAGTTTTGGTTTCTTGCCCAAATCTAGCAATAATCACGTAACTGCCTGCTGGTAATCCTGGGTTAAGTGATATTTCATATACCCCAGGTGACGCATTGCCTATCTGATTTGATGATATGCATTTGCCTTGTATGTTAAATACTTGCCAATTTAATGACCTATTATCAGGATTGATGGGAACAGCAATGGTGGGAGTCCTTCCGCTACGTATTTCAAATACTTTTGGTGCTGTCTTTGGAGAAACATAACGCACTCCGGTGGAGATATCGACTTTTATTGAGTAAAATATGGTATCCTTTTGATTTAATTTGTCATGGGCCGTAAACATTAGAACATGAGAACCAGTTTGCATCGGTGATGGTGTCCAAGTCCAAATACCGCCGACCGAATCTAAAGATAGCCCTTCCTTAATCGTTTCTAATTTGTATCGTACAAAATCTTTTAGAAATGAATCAGTAGCCAAAAGGGAGTCAGATATAGTCTCGCCAACCTTTACAGTATCATAAATGGTGTCGGTCTTTGAAAAAACCGGCGGTTCATTCATCCCAATTTTACACAGGAATATGTTGTATTGTGAGTCATTTGGGGCATAATATTTCGGAAACGCTCCAGCTATTGCTATCATTCCATCATTGCAGAGTACAGCAGTCGTTGGGATTCCGGGCAGCTTGTATGACCACTTCTTAGTACCATTTGCGTCAATACAGGTAGCATATCCGGTAGATGAACAAAGGAGCAATGTAGAATCAGTAAGTTTTCTGACAGCATAAATTTTACCACTGTGATATTCCGATGAAGTCTTTCGCCATTCTTCTTCGCCATCCTGATTAACCTTTATTAAGCCCATGTCAAAACCAAGAAAGAATGAATTGTTATTGGCGGCAATCGAATAGCCCTCATAGATATTAGTGTACTTCCTAGCCCAAGTATCACTCCCGGAGAAGGCATATTTCGTAAGTCCACTTGCACCAACAGCAAATAATGTGTTGTCGTTCAATACCAGCATTTCTCTTGCTGTCTTCTGGGATTGAAGATTTATTGAACTTGTTGAATTTACATAAGGTGAAGGCAATTCAATCGGTACTGTATGGGCAAACAACTGTGGTGAATATCCTCTTTCCCACAAGCTGCCTACACCAATTAATGAGTCTTTATTTACATATTTAACATCCCAGCAAAAAGTGTGAACGTCAGGATTAGCGTAAGAGCCGCCAATCATATGATGTGGTGCCATGTTAACCCATTTTACAATACCATTCATATCTAATTTTACGATTGATCCTTTTATGATATTAAAGTCGCCAGTTGTGTTTGATATTCTTCTGCGAAAATACCCTCCAACTGCAAAGCCAGAATCTGGTGCTTCACAGATAGCATATGCTCTTGATGCGTGGGGAAGGCCATTACTTGAATCTATCAGCCGAGTCCATAATGTATCCCCATTAACATCGCACCGTAATACCCACATCGTGCTATTTATAGTATTAACGTGATTGGACAGGTATTCAGAACGAGTGAAAAAAACCATGTCTTCTTTACTGTTATCATAAATTTTATTTTGTCCATAGTAACCTGCAATGGCGAAACCGCTATCATGCGTCTCTATCAAGCCAAATGGAACATCGTGCAAAGTCCCACCCCAATTCTTCATCCATATCGTATCCGGCAAAGCCGCTGCAATTGTGCATACAGATTGAAGGCTGAAAAGACATATTATCATACCTTTTCTCATAATTAATCTCCTCTTTTCATGTTTTTTCGTCCTACTACCATTCTTTATCGCTCAAGGACGGGCGATTCTTCTGGCCGGTTCAGTACATTCCATAATTTCTCCTAAAACGCTGGCGGTGAATTGCAACCAACGTGTTGCGGATACATGACGTTTGATGGAGGCTTTGCGGAAGCAAATGTGGCGAAGCCCGGAGCGATAGCGGAGCATGTATTCGCTGTTGTTTGTCTGTGCCTGTTTGCCCCTGTCTTCGGGCGCGATTTTATTGTTTATAATATTTCTATAGGGGATTCTTAATCTCTGAAATAATCTTTCCATGTTCATTTAAACTATCAGGTCTATTTATTCCTTGTATAGTAAGATTATTAAGTAATGTCTGAACATCCGTTGCAATCTTTTTTGCTGAATTAGGATCAATATGCAATCCGTCTATGAAGGCAGTGTTTGCTTTCAAAACAATGAAACCATTATTTTTCGCGCAGAGAGAGAGAGCTTTATATTTTATTTCATCTGGCCTTGTAATTTTAGGATGTTTTGGCCGTATTAGTTTTTCATACAATTCTACATTTGGATCTGGAGGGGTTACATAGATAAAAAATGCTTCAGGCCATTTATTTTTAATTTTATTAAGTAAGGAATGAAGGTTTCTAATTACTAAGTCTACTTTAGAACCGTGTTGGATATCATTTGTACCAATAGACAATACTACACATTTGGGCTTTCCTTTTATTACATCTAAATTGATATCACTTATTTTATAGCCAGATACAGCTCTATTTGCATATTTAAAATTTGCATATTCATTCCAAGGGTGTAGTGCCAAATGACTATCGCCAATAAATAAAACACTTCCATCAACAGGTGGCAGATAATCAGAAACCTTTTTATCCCATGCTGTAATTGAATTATCCTTATTAGTTAACTTGTTGACAACATATTTAATACCACCTTTATACTGAACAAATAAAACTATTAAAATAAGGAATAAAAAGTTTAGTGTAAACGATAAAAATAATTTACTGTTTAATTTCATATACAATCCTTTGTAGGGTTTGGATGAAGATACTTTGTCATTTTTGTAATTCCTTAACGAGTTACTCATTTTTTATCATTAATTCTTCGCGCCCGTCTTATGTCTTGGGGCAAACAGGCATTGCAAACAACTTCCGATTGTACGAAAAAAAGTTCATACAATCTGCACTGTACGTTTATTCCATACCCTGCCGCTTCTTTTCCTGAAGATATGCAAGCGGACTGCGTATCTTGCCTATTTTATTGA
>JAAZBG010000318.1 GCA_012513915.1 Fibrobacter sp. | reverse complement strand
TCATCAACTAATTCCGAGGAAAACAGGGTATTTGCCGAACTGGTCTATAATAATCTCAAAAAGAATAACTTGATTTTCGAGAAAGAGATAAATCAATATTATTGCGAATACGATAAACGTTTTTTGCCGGACAGATTTATAACCGGTACTTGTCCTCGTTGCAAAGCAGAGAATCAATACGGTGATGTATGTGAGAAATGTAATTCCACATATGAACCAACTGATCTTGTTCAACCTCACTGTATTATCTGCGGCACTCAACCAAAGTTACGTAAATCAACTCACCTCTATGTTGAACTTGGCAAATCAGAAAATTTCCTCAGTGAGTATATTAACCGTCCCGGTGTTTTACAGGATGATATGAAAAATTTTGTAAAGACATGGATTGCAGAGGGATTGAAACCCTGGTGTATCTCCCGTGACGGGCCCTATTTCGGTTTCAGGATTCCAGGCACAGCAGATAAATATTTTTATGTCTGGATGGATGCCCCGATAGGGTATATTTCATCAACTGATAAATGGTGCAAGGACAACGGTCGCCGTGTTGAGGAGTTCTGGGCAAGTGACAGCGGCACGAAAGTGGTCCATTTTATCGGAAAAGATATCATTTATTTCCACGCACTCTTTTGGCCTGTGATGCTTCAGAATTCGCGACTCAGTCTTCCATCAAAAATTGTTGTACATGGTTTTTTAAATGTAAATGGTGAAAAGATGTCAAAATCCCGGGGTACCTTTATTCTTGCAAAAGATTATCTCGAGAAAATCAAGCATCCTCAGGCACCGGAATTTTTGCGTTTTTATTTTGCGTCAAAACTGATGCCCAATACTTCAGACATCGATCTTAACAGTTCTGAACTCATTAACAGGGTGAATACAACACTCGCTAACAATATCGGTAATTTACATCACAGGACATTTGTCTTTATCGAACGATATTTTGACAAAACGATACCCGATATTCACTGGGATGAAGCGATTGCAACGGTTGTTGAGGAGGCTGCAAAAGAAATTGCGTCATATTATGAAAAATGTGAATTGAAAAATGTCATTGAGAAAGTTCATTCCCTTGGAAGCCTTGGAAATAAATATTATCAGGATTCCAAACCATGGGAGCTTATCAAGACTGATCAGGTCAAAGCTGCGGAGGTAATGGTCACCTGTGTTAACCTGATAAAAGCGCTTGCAATATTTTTAAAGCCGATAACTCCCGGGATGAGTGCTCGAGTCGAACGTCAGCTTGGCGGGATTTTCACCTGGAAGGATAGCGCATTCTCGATAAAGAACAAACCTCTTGGTCCTGTAGAGAAACTTGTCAAACCGTTGGAGGATGAAGAAATCGCATCGGTGTTTTCAATTCCTCTTAAGCATGAACAACAGAACTGTGATGATGAAAAAGACGGATTGATTACGCTTGACACATTTAAAAAAGTCGAGCTAAAGGTGGGTAAAGTCAGTAAAGCAGAAAAAATCGAAAAGTCATCAAAGCTGCTTAAACTTGAAGTTGAAATCGGCAAGGAAAAACGGCAGGTAATTTCGGGTATTGCAATGTCATACACTCCGGAAAGCCTTATTGGCAAAATGGTTGTGGTTATTACCAATCTCAAGCCTGCCACACTCTTTGGATTTGCATCAGAGGGTATGATACTTGCAGCAACAGACTCTGATGGTAAACCGGTACTGATCAGTCCGGATGCTGCCATTGGAAGCGGAGCTAAAGTTTCATGACATGGTCCGTAAGCAACAGAGAGCGGATCACGGTTAGAAATATTGACACCGAACTTGTGTGCAAAATAAAAACAGAACTCAATGTGCCCCAGGGAATCGCACGTATTCTTGTGGGGCGCAACCTTACGACGTTTGATTCCTGTAAACAGTATTTCAGGCCTGATTCATCAAATATGCTCGACCCGTTTCTATTCAGGGACATGAAGCGGGCAGTTGAACGTATCCGGCAATCTTTACAGAGTGGCGAAAAAATCGTTGTCTACGGTGATTATGATGTTGACGGTGTGACATCAACTGCTGTGATGGTGAAAGTGTTACGGGCGCTTGGTGCACAGTGTGATTTTTATCTTCCGAACCGTTTGACGGATGGTTATGGATTATCTGAATCAGGTATCCGGCAGATTGCGTCCGGTGGTGCCAGGCTTATGATCACAGTTGATTGTGGTATTACTGCACACCATGAGATTGCTCTTGCTGCATCCCTTGGTATTGACAGTATCGTAACTGATCATCATGAGCCAAAAGATTCGCTCCCTCAGGCAATTGCTGTAATTAATCCAAAGGTTGCCACAGAGACATTTCCTGATAAGAATCTGGCAGGTGTCGGGGTTGCATTCAAGTTGTGTCAGGCACTTGTATCGATTTGTGATGCTGATGCATCCATCTGGAATAACCTGCTTGATCTTGTTGCACTGGGAACTGCTGCTGATATTGTGCCGCTTGTTGGTGAAAACCGAATTATTGCGAAGATTGGATTTAAAATGCTCTCAAATCCGGCCCATCCGGGTTTGGCTGCGCTTGTAAAGCAACAGGGGCTTCTTGGAAAACACGTATCAACATCACAGGTCGTTTTTCAGATCGCACCATGCATTAATGCGGTTGGAAGAATCGGTGATCCAAGGCGTGGTGTTGAGATGCTTTTGACAAATGATGCAAGCGAAGCGCAGATGTATGCTACTGCTTTACGCGATGCAAATGTGGAGCGAAGAACGCTTGATAATGCTGTTGCAGATGAGGCGTGTGTCTGGGTACAAAATAATTGCTCTCCGGATCAGGATTATGCACTTGTTGTCGGGAAGGAAAGCTGGCATGTTGGTGTAATCGGTATTGTTGCATCAAAGCTGGTTGAAAAGTTCTACCGGCCATCAGTGCTGTTCTCAATTGGAACGGACGGGCTTGCAAAGGGAAGCGGACGTAGTATACCGGGAGTTCATTTACTGGATGCGCTTGATAAGTGCAGTGATATACTCGAATCGTATGGAGGCCATGCTGCTGCAGCAGGCATGAGCTGTAGAAAAGAAAACATAGGCAAATTCAGGATCCGCTTTAATGACGTGATAAAAAGTATGTTGCAGCCTGATGATCTTATACCCAGGGTTGTCGCTGATGCCGAGGTTACTTTTCTTGAGCTATCACCAAAATTTTGCCGGATTATAAAAGAGATGGAACCGTTTGGGCCGGGAAATATGCGTCCGGTCCTTTATTGTAAAGATTTAAAACATAAATACAACCCTAAAATAGTAGGAAATAAACATGTCAAGATGGCACTTATTCGTGATGGTATAACGATGGATGCTATCGGATTTAATTTTAGTGAACGTTTTAAGGAGTTAAAAGCTGCAGAGAACGTTGCAATGGCATTTTCGCTTGATGAAAATGAGTGGAATGGAAAAGTAAGTCTGCAAATGAAAGTAAAGGGTTTTTCAGTATGAAAATGTGGGATGGAAGATTCAGCAAGCCATCAGATGCCATGATGGAAAAGTTTAATAATTCATTGCCATTTGACAAAGCGTTAATTGCGGAGGATATCGCAGGCAGCATTGCCTGGGCTACTGCGCTTCAGAGAATTGGTATTTTCACCTCTGATGAACTTACGCTTGTTGTAAACGGATTGCAGGGTATTCTGGATGATTACAATAACGGACTGATAACGTTCAAGCCCCAGGATGAAGATATTCATATGGCGGTTGAACGGATTCTGGTTGAACGGATAGGGGATACCGGAGCGCGGCTTCATACGGGCCGTTCAAGAAATGATCAGGTGGCAACGGATTGCCGTCTTTACACAAAAAACGCTTTGAAAAAAACGATAGACGTTCTGATTGAACTTCAACGTGCGGTAGTGTACCGTGCGGAAAACGACAATCAGATCATTATGCCCGGTTTTACTCATTATCAGCAGGCACAGCCGGTACTGATGTCACATTACTGGATGTCCTTCTTTTTTATTCTTGAACGGGAAAAGAGCCGCCTGGCACATGCCCTGACTACTGCCGACATGATGCCGCTCGGATCAGGGGCGATGGCCGGGAGTGGATTTAATGTTGACAGAACAAAAATAGCAGAGCAGCTTGGATTTGCAACGGTGTCACCTAACAGCATGGATGGTGTTGCATCACGTGATTTTATCCTCGAGTCTTTATCCGCAATTGCATCACTTGGAATTACTATAAGCCGCTATGCGGAAGATTTGATTTTGTGGTCTACAAAAGAGTTCGGTTTTGTCGAGCTTGATGATGCCTGGTCAACTGGATCAAGTATCATGCCGCAAAAGAAAAATCCCGATTCACTTGAATTGATTCGCGGGAAGAGCGGACGATTTGTGGGTAACTACATGCGTTTTGCGACGACACTCAAAGGTATCGGTCTTACCTATTTTAAAGATTTACAGGAAGATAAAGAACCGCTGTTTGACAGCATTACACATATGGAAATGGTTCTAAAAGTATTTACACAGGTACTTATCACACTTAAGGTAAACAAGGAAAATATTACTAATGACCTTGATCCGTTGCTGCTGGCAACGGATTTCGCAGATTATCTTGCACGTAAAGGCCTCCCGTTCAGGATGGCTCACAAGGTTGTTGGGAAAATCGTTGCCTACTGTATAGAAAAGTCAAGACCGATGACTCAACTGACATTAGAGGAACTTAAACAGTTTTCTGATATCTTTGAAGCCGATGTTGAAAAATGTTTCTCATTCGAGGAAGCACTTAACAGTAGAAATATCTATGGCGGAACTGGTCCCCGGAGTGTTAAGGCTCAAATTGAGCTTGCAAAGTCGATGCTTGACAAATGATGGTGTTGTTTGTTCAGAATATGTTTAGTAGATCATTTTTGAAGTATCTGCAAAAAAGTAAGAAAAATAGTAAAAAAATGTGCAATACTCTATTTCTTTGGGTATATTAATAATACCAGCAATTACTATCCTATCTGCAAGGCCCTCTTGCAGCAATTGGGTTAAGTGGAGACGTCGGTGCAATGCCGGCGTTTTCTTTTTTATACAGACAAAACGATTCCATAAAGATTATATTCATAGTATTGTTTGTAGAACAGGTGTACATCTTAAGTTCCAATATGTGTAAACCTTTCTAATAATTCAATAACGTAGACATTCCTGTACCATATTATAGTCGGGAGTGGCAGATGATTAATCAGGACTAATAATGCGTGAAAAATTTCTTGTATTTGGATCACCTGCTATCGGGCAGGAAGAGATTGATGAAGTTGTGGCAACGATGCGTAGCGGCTGGCTTGGTACCGGGCCTAAAACACATCAGTTTGAACAGGAGTTTGCTGCATATCTTGGTGTAAAACATTGTTTAGCAGTAAGTTCGTGTACTGCGGCATTACATTTGTCGATGCTTGCGGCAGGAATAGGTCCCGGTGATGAAGTAATTGTGCCATCGATGACCTTTTGTGCCTCTGCAAACGCGGTGATTCATACTGGGGCAAGGCCGGTATTTGCTGATTGCACTCTGAATGACATGGTTATTGATCCGCAGGATATTAAACGAAAGATAACTTCCCGAACCCGGGCGATACTGCCGGTTCATTTTCACGGCCGTCCGGTATATGTTGATGAAATCAGGGAAATTGCAGAAAAGTATAATTTGTTTATTATCGATGATGCAGCACATGCGATTGAAACGGAGTACAAAGGAAGGAAAATCGGCCAATTTGCTGATTGTACCTGTTTTAGTTTTTATGTTACAAAAAACCTGACAACGGTCGAAGGCGGGATGATTGCTACCAACAATGATGAATGGGCTGACAGAATAAAAATCTATGCGCTTCACGGAATGAGCAAAGACGCCTGGGCACGGTTTTCTGACAAGGGATATAAACACTATCAGGTGGTGATGCCTGGCTATAAATACAATATGACTGATCTGCAGGCATCAATAGGATTGCATCAACTTCACAAAATGGAAAAAAACTGGATTCGTCGCCAGAATATATGGAATTGTTATAATGATGCATTCAAAGACCTGCCGCTTGATCTGCCATCAGCCGTAGATTCATCAATTCGTCATGCATATCATTTGTATGCAATCAGGGTACTACCATCGGCATCAATTGATCGTGATACACTCATGCAGAAACTTCACGACGCAAAGATTGGTACCGGTGTCCATTATACCGCATTACATTTGCATCCTTACTATAGCGAAACATATGGTTACAAACAGGGTGATTTTCCAAATGCTGAAAAGATCGGGGATACAACCTTGTCAATTCCGCTTTCGGCAGCATTGACAGATGATGATGTTACGGATGTTATTGATGCTGTAAGAGGCTGTTTACAAATAAGATAGGTGCGCCCCCTTGTATCCCCGCAGGGGACTTGAAGAAAATCAAAGCTTATTGGAATTGTTTTCAAAGTCTGCAGGGGGACGAGTCTTACGTATCAATCTTAACTTAACGACATTGGCGTATAGGGGGCGGGCATATCACAACCGCTCATACACACTGTTTCCCTCTGTGTCAATTGCGACGATTACCGGGAAATCCTTCACTGATAATTTGTAAATAGCTTCCGCACCAAGATCTTCGTAGCAAACGATCTCCGACGATGTAATGGATTTGGAAAGCAGTGCACCGGCTCCACCTATAGCAACAAAATAGGTACATCCGAAATCAATCAGAGCTTTTTTTACTTCAGGACTTCTGTTCCCTTTTCCAATGATACCACGTATCCCGCCTGATTTAATGAGTGTCGGCGTATAAGGGTCCATTCGCGAACTGGTGGTTGGTCCGGCACTTCCGATTACTTTTCCTGGTTGTGCAGGTGTCGGACCTGTATAATAAATGATCTGATTTGTAAGATTGACAGGAAGAGGTGTACCGTTTTCTATAAGTTCAGTAAGACGTTTATGAGCTGCATCGCGTGCAGTGAAGATTTGTCCACTGATCAGAACTTCATCCCCGGCTCGCAGGGATTCAACAATTGCAGGTTGTAATGGTGTTGTTATGGCAATAGTCATGATCATTCGGCTCCTTGTTATAATTCAACTGACGCATTTCGTGCTGCGTGGCAGTTTATATTTATCGCCACTGGCATTGATGCAATATGGCAGGGGGCATATTCAATGTGAACCGCAAGTGCAGTTGTCGTTCCGCCAAGACCCTGTGGTCCTACGCCGGTACAATTTACGCGAAGCAGTATTTCCTGCTCAAGTGCAGCGTATCGATTGTCAGCGTTGGAGCTGCCGACCTGACGAAGTAACGCCTTTTTGGCAAGAATTGCCGCTTTGTCTGCTGTCCCACCAATCCCGATGCCAATAACTACCGGTGGACATGGATTGCCACCAGCCTTTTTTATTGTCGCTGTAACAAAGTCGATAATTGAATCTTTATTGTCTGCCGGTTTCATCATGGAAAGCGCACTCATGTTTTCACAACCGCCACCTTTGGGCAGCACCGTGATAGAGAGTATGTCACCCTTGACAAGATCGATATGTATTGACGCCGGCGTGTTGTCGCGTGTGTTTACCCTGTCAAAGAGCGGGTCATTGACAATTGATTTGCGCAGATACCCGTCAGAATATCCGAGTTTCGTCCCCTCGTTGATTGCATCTGTCAATAATCCACCATCAATCCTGACACCATCACCAAGAGTAACAAAAAAAACTGCAGTTCCGGTGTCTTGACATATAGGCAGATGATCCGATGCTGCCAGATCGGCATTTTGAAGACACTTGTGAAGGATGGATTTACCTAATGGCGATTGTTCTGTTGTCGCAGCTTGTCTGAGTGCATCATAAACATCGTCGGGTAGATTATAACATGCCTGGATACAGATATTGTGTACGGCATTGACAACTGTGTTATAGGATATGGTTTTCATGGCTGCCACCTGACCTGTCTCAAAAAAAGTTACACAAAAAGTAATACTGATACTGTCATTACCATTCATCTGCCTTATATCCAAATACAAAGATGATAAAAAGGCTGGTACATTCTGTTATATCCGGATGTTGTTGATTCATCCGGAATTTAGTCATGACATGTTTATCTCGGGATAGTGGTCTGAATGATGAAATCATAAGATGCACATGTATGTACAGGAAAAATAAATACATTCCGCCTTCAGGTACAAAAAATATATGATACGATCGTTTAAATAATCAGGTCCGTTGTATATCGTATACGGACCATGTTGTAGAATAGATCATTAATAGTTCATACGCGCGGTAGGGCAAATAACGATACAATATGGACTGTCGAGACTGTATAGTACGATGTATCTGATGTTTGAGACAAATTAAACCGGATCAAATCTAAAGAGCTTCAGGTGCAGGTAACTTAATAAAGTGTTGGAAAATGATTGTCGTGTAATGTACAATATCAGTTCCGGATTACCGGATAGTAACATATTGATTTTGTTTGGTTGTAAAAGAATGCAATAAACGGTATAGGCATGAAGAAATTAGCGGAATAGAATGATAAAATCTGAGATATATAGGAATACATTTCTGGAATCTGATACCGGTATTTGTCTTTTTGATGAAACCGGAGAGCTGTATGATGTAAATCGTACGTGTTATGATATATTCGGAATTGCACATACTGTAACTCTCGTGAAATTGAATGTCCTGGAAATGTCGCTGCTTGAACAGCGTTATCGTGATGATTTGAGAAACGGCAATACAGTTAAAATCTCCACTACCGTTGATATCTCAAAAATGAGACAATGCTTTAATATCGATTGCAGCCGCCAAGGTACCGTTCAATTAACTGTAACGATAAAGCCGGTTTTTTCTGAATGTCAACGTTGCGGATATATATTACAGGTTTCGGAGCAGTCTGAATCACAGTCTTTTTACGAAAATGTCAATCTTTACAAAAGTATATTTGATCATCATGTCGCTGTAAAGCTTATCATTGATCCTCAGAGCGGTTGTATAATTGATGCCAATGAAGCAGCAGTGAAATTCTATGGGTGGCCGCGAGATCTGTTGTGCAGGATGAATGTCTATGACCTGAACACATTGTCACCTGACGAAATCCGCAAAGAATTAGAGTCTGCAAAAGAATGTAAAAAGCAATACTTTGAGTTCAAACACCGGACAGCAGATGGAAGCATCCGGGATGTCGAAGTTTTTAGCAGCAGGATAGAGACAAATGGGAAAGTATATTTACATTCAATAGTTCATGATGTTACTGTTCGTAAGCAATATGAAGCAATGATGAAACTAAATGAGGCAAGGCTTGAGAGTCTTTTGCGAATAAGTCAGTATAAAGCACACAATAACAATGAACTTCTTGATTCCGCTCTCAATGAAGCAATAATGCTTACAGAAAGTAAAATCGGGTACATTTACTATTATAATGAAGTAACAAAGGAATTTACACTTAATACATGGTCAAAAAATTTCATGAAGGAATGCACCATACCTGAATTGCAGGCAGTGTGTTCATTGTCAGAAATGGGGCTATGGGGTGAAGCTGTCCGACAGCGTAAACCTGTTGCTATTAATGATTTTACTGCACCCGATCCCTTGATACCGGGATTGCCGCACGGGTGTGCGCCACTTAATAAATTTCTTACAATACCAGTGTTCGAAGGACAACAAATTGTTGCTGTAATTGGTGTTGCCAATAAAAAGAAGGATTATAATGAGTCTGATATTCGTCAGTTGAGTATCATGATGGATGTCGTATGGAAGATGGTTGAGGCGCGAAGTGTGATTGAGAATAAAAAGCTGCTTGGGGAGATGCTTGATAATGTTCCCGGAGCAGTGGTTATTTATCAACACAAATCAGGCAAAATATTGTATTTCAATAATCGAGCTACTACGCTGTATGGCTATACAAAAAAGGAAATGCTCAATTTGACAATAAATGATATCATTGCAGATTCATCGATTAAGAATACATCGGTACTATTTGATCACGTTGATGACATAGGTGAATCGGTTATCGAAACACGGCATAAGCGTGCTAATGGCAGTATATTTCCACTTGAAGTATTTGCTAAACGTGTGGTATTTAATGAAAATGATGCAATTCTGAGTATTGCGGCTGATATAACTGAACGCAAGAAGCTTGAGCTTGAACGCGAAAAGATTAATAATGAACTAAATAGAATGCAAAGGCTCAATTCACTGGGTATACTTGCTGGTGGTATCGCTCATGATTTTAACAATCTGTTTGGCGGTGTTTTTGGTTATATTGATCTCGCCCGCACAAAATCAACTGATTCAGAAATCACGGAGTATCTTACAAATGCAATGAATACTATAGAACATGCCCGTTCTCTTACCGGGCAGTTATTGACATTTGCAAAGGGAGGCGCACCAGTCAAAAAGCCTGCGTCGTTATTCCCATTTGTAAAAGAAGTTGTCCAATATTGTCTTGAAGATACCGGTGTGGAATGTGAATATGATGTTCCTCTCGATCTCTGGATAGTCGAGTATGATAAACACCAGATTCGTCAGGTAATTGAAAATATTGTTATTAATGCGACACAAGCTATGTCGTCTGGTGGATTGATTAAGATCAAAGCAGTAAATTGTACTGTTGGTGCCAACTGGCTGGGTTTGACACCCGGAAGATACATAAAAATCGATATTACAGACAGCGGATGCGGCATTCAGCCAGAGCTTATGCAAAAAATATTTGATCCGTTTTTTACAACAAAACCATCCGGACACGGTCTTGGATTGTCAACATCATTTTCTATTGTCACTAAACATGGCGGTACGATTCAGGTAGAATCTGTTCTGAATCAGGGATGTACCTTTTCTATATATCTTCCGACTGTAAATAACGCATCATCATCACCTTCACAGGAATCTCTCAATGAACATGGTGGTGGTTTAATTATAATAATGGATGATGAAAAAATAATTCGTGATACGACCTGTGCACTATTACGGACAATCGGATATACCGTAGAAAGTAAAGAACGCGGAGAAGATGTTCTTGAATATTACCACGAATTGTTACAACAGAATAGAATCGTTACTGCAATGATTTTTGACCTGACTATTCCGAATGGCCTGGGAGGTCTGGCCACCATTACTCAACTGCGCAAAGTAAATAAGGATGTGCCTGTTTTTGTCGCAAGCGGCTATGCGGAAGATCCTGTCATGGCAAACCCCAGGGAGTATGGTTTTACTGCAAGTATCTGTAAGCCGTTTCGACTTGACGAACTAAAAAAGATGCTTGATGAAAATATTAAACCATCGGAGAAGTAAGTGTGTTTTAAACGACTATTAACACGTTTAACAGTTTTTGAAATATATACAATACAAACAGGTTTTTCATTAGAGTTCCTTACTGTTTGATTTACCAGAAATCGTCAATCTCTCATTTTTAACCAACAGAACAGTACCCGAAACAAATAGAAAAACGATCTCAACTCCCATGTATATAAAAAACGCTCCGGCACCAGTTCCTGAAAATCCATATGAATGAAGTCCGACACCAAGCAGATTTACTCCAATCCATGTGCACATTACCAGTATAACACCAACCACGGCGCCAATGGCAAGTCCGGAATCTTTAGTCAATCTGCCGTGATACAAATGAAGCACAATCAATCCCCATATAATTATGAGTAATGCCCCGTTTTCTTTAGGATCCCATCCCCAGAATCTTCCCCATGCCTGATCTGCCCACATACCCCCAAGCAGTGTTCCGATAATTGTGAAAATAAAGCCGAATACGAATATTCCGTAAACAGCCCTTGCCATTAGTTGCATTCTGCCAATTTCTGTTTTTGTAAATACTTTTTTAATCAGGTAGATGTGGCCGATTAATCCTGCTGCTACAAAACCTGCATATCCCAATGCAATAGTCACAATATGTGATGTTAACCAGAATGATGAATCAAGAATGGCAGAAAGCATCCCCATAGTATCGCCGTCACGTGCATATCGGGCCGCAATATGAAGGAACAGGAAACCGGTAATTGATGCGGTTATAATTCCCAACTCACGAAACCTGATCCATTCAAGAATAATACCAAGCAGAACAAGAGCCCACGCTGTAAAAACAAATGTCTCGTAAAGATTTGTTACTGGCGGATGCGACATGATCAACATTCGCATTAATAATCCTGTTGTATGAAGTAACAGGCCGATCAGACATAATGCTAAGCTTATATGATATGCACGACTCCACAAGGATGACACAGTCAGAAGTGCAAACAATGCTGCTAATCCGTAAAGTATTCTGGAAAAAAGAAACGGATTCAGTTTGTTATAAATCAATTCACAACGTGGATCAGAAATTGTTAGTTTTTCTTCTGAAAAAATGGTTGTAACCAGATCTCTGTATTGTTGTATGGCATCATCAAAACCTCTTTGATTCCCCAGAATGTAGCATTCTCTCATTGCAATAAGCAGATTAACAGTTTTAGCATTCATTGCATCAGTGCGATCCCGGTTTAATAACCCCCATAAGCTGAACCAATGCTCATTATCCCTATCATCAAACACTGGTATAATATGTGGTTCGGGATTTCCGATTGAATTTTCAAGGCCATACATTCTTTTTGTTAACCGTATTACTGATAGATCATAATTTGTAAGACTATCGATAGTTTTATGAGCGATTTCCTGCATCGGTTTAGCAAGCTTAGATCCTTTGTAAAGTAAATTAAGGTATGACAAAGGTTTATTATAAGGCAATCCGAGATGAATTGATAATAAAGAGTCTGTTATCTGAAGCTGATTATCAGGTTCAAGAAAACTGAAAAATGAGCGTAAAAACAGATAGTCCCGGAAATTTTTCCATGTTAGAACGATCTCCTTTTCAAAAGAGGACCATTCGTTAGGATCCTTTTTTAGCACATTTTCAGAAAGAGTACTGAGCTTCTCTGATGCGTTGTGCAGCTCTGAAAATGTATACCGTCTTTTTGCACGAGGTGGTATTCCAAGTGCATCAGCCACATCCGGATTGTTAATTAAAAAAATCTGATCATTTTCTGCCTTTACAGGGTCAAATAAAACTTTTGCAAACCAGTCAAGAGCATGAACACCGTTGCTTTTTTGCCTGCCGGAAAACTGCATAAGCTTATTTCGTGCGTAAGTATCAACCGGTTTTTTGCGACCGGATTCCAGCATGGTAATTTTTCCGAATTGTTCAACTGATATTTTATCGTTTTGGGTTGATGCAACAATCTCTGTATTCCATAAACCAGATACAACATATAAAACAATAAGTGCATTTATAATGCATTTTTTTATCATTCTAAAACCTTTACAACGTTTTCCATAACATTCAAATATTTGAACATAATAACTTTATTATCAGGAAGAAATTTTCCTCATGGCTTTACAACTTGAAATAAACATCGCAATAAAATAAAACAATAGTCCTGTTACGACAGCAACACCTGAAATATAGGGAACAATCCTTCCAACGTTTTCAACGACAATCATTGATGAGCAATTATTTCCTGATACATTCTGTGAAAAACCACTTTGATAAATTGCCAATGATTTATATCTGAATGGCCGGTTCATGGATATAACAACATCACGATTGATACCGGCGCCATTTACCTTTAAGTAACTTTTATAACTCTTTGCATTTGAGGTACCTGGATGATTTTCTTTTTCGAACTTTACAAGTTGTAACTCAAATGGTAGTGAGATTTCATGAGGTTTTAATGAAAAGGATATCGTGTCATCATTAATGACATAAACATTTGCATTAAATGTCCCCCCAAAAAGCATTATTCTATTTGTATCGTTAACAGATTCATCACTGCTGGTAATTGACAGAATAATTCCAGGGATATCACCTGTTTTCTCATATGAAGATGGTAGCGGTTCGAGCGAGTCGATGCTATTTTCTGTGTATCCAAGCCCTTTGCAATTGAGATATACACGATCAACAATAATTGAGTAGTCTGCATCAGGAATCGGAATCTTAAAACCCTCTGTTAATACAGAGAAATCAATTGTATCAGATTCAGGAACAGAGCGGATTGCGTCTGTTCCATTGTGCATGACAATTAGTTCCCAATTATCTAAATTACGCGATATTGCAGTGCGTTCACCTTCGCAGAGGATGATTGTTGAGTTGTTGACAAAAAGCGATGAAATACCTGTTCCGAAAAAAAGAAAACCTATTCCGGAATGAATAAGTATCAATCCAAGAGTTTTACCTGTAAACAGATGTTTTACAAACGCTGCGGCGATAAGATTAAGTGTCAGTGCTACAGCTATTGATTTAAGACCAGGAAATGGGAGAACATTAAAAAGAAGCGAACCCCAGGATCCGAAGAATGCCTTCTGCGCAGCTACAATTCCAGAGTCAACCTGATAAAACGTTCCACCAATAATACCTATAAACAGCACTGTCAGGCACAAAACAGTCCATTTTACTGAACCGATAAATTTGACAATTCTAACAAAATAGAGCATTGCAGAAAGTACCCCTTCTTGGAAATACCGAATTTACTATTAATGTACGGTTGTGCGTGCATCATAAGTAAAACATTGCCCGTAGCATCCAATACCAGTCTTTCGTGCGGGGGCATATTTCAGTGTATTTTGAAGATGTTGGAGGTCCTGGTACATACGGTGTTTTTAAAATGTGATCACTTGCAACCTGGGCACTTAATCTAAATCTGCCAATTTTTTTTGAAGCATATACCGACCATTTAATGTCATCATCATGTTGAGGTACTACATCCTCAATTTTTGATTGGCCGCTCAGACCGGTAAATGGTAACGGTGAGCGATATCGCCATGCATTTTCAGCGGTATTAATGTAAGGTGACTTATAGTATTCCAGTTCAACAGAAAGAACATCAAGCAGTTTAAATGCTGGCAGATTCAATCCGACCATAATAGGCATTCGTTCAAGAGGTTTTTCCCACCATACCGGATAATTTTTAAATCCAAGAAATGCAGCTTCACAATACAGCTTTAGATCTTCATCACCAAAAATTGAAGTATTGAATAAAACCTTTGGATCAAAAGTGAACCGTGCCATACCTTTGGTGCCCCTGAAGGTTGGATTAATGGTGTCAATTATTGTATCTGTTTCTGTTAAGCTTACAGTATCGTAAATCCTGACATTATCACCGAATATTGAACCGGGTTTAAAATATGGATCTGTTGCCGGCGTTGTTAAATGTTCATTAAGTGAAATAAGGTGTGCATGATCAATACCGGCTGAAAATTGGAATATTTTTGAATGTGCAGAAAGAATATATGCAAGAGAGAAATCATGAGGAGGATAGTCCCTCATACCACTTGTAAAGTAAAGGTCTGCTTTCAAATGAAGATTTTCATTTATAATATGCTTGACCGATCCGTGAAGTCCGCACAGTTTCTCCTTATCTGCAAGTTCGAAACCTGAATTGATATTTTGTGGATAAGTACCACTTCTAAAAAGGTATTCACCTAAATTCATTGCTTGCGGGTTATACTTGACTGGAAAGTAACCGAATTCACCAAAAAATGTATTTTTTCCCCGAGTAAATGCATTCTCAATGGCCGCATCAATAAGATAGGGGGCAAATTTTCTTCTGAGATTTTCACCATTCTGACTTATTTGTAATTGTAAGAGATAACCGGTTGTAAATCCTGCGTGTACACGCGCTTTTCCGTTCTTCCCGAAAAGTGCAACACATTTCAATCCGGCATCAAAGTCAACCAGCCATTGATTGTCAAAGTTGTAATCAATTACTGCCGCTGCAACTTTGTCCTCAAACGGTGAGCTAATAACCTGGCCAAGGGTAAAATAACCCCATCCGGATAATTTGAATCTGGAAGAATCATTTTCTGCAGAATATGATGATATCGCTATAATAATCAACAGAAGAATACATTTATAGTAATTCATTGATACCCTTTCGTTAGAATATTGACATTACGTGATCCGGCACAGTTGTTGTTACTACTTGTTACAATGATTTTGAATATTCAGCAAGATTCTCGAGTTCCTCTGTCGTTATTCGTTCATGTGTTTTAGTGTGTCTTGGATTTGTCATAAGATCCATATACTTGTCAGTACTTCCGATGTGATCCCATGGTCCGGTCCTCCAGGATTCTATAATAGTAGGTGTATCAAACTGTGACGATTTATCGAGGTCATTTACAATTGCAGATTCCAGTTTCTGATTTGTAAAAAGTGGGGCAGGGTGACATCGTTTACAATCAGCCTTATCGCCATAATAAATTTCGCGTCCCTTTTTTGCAGCTTCGCTCAAACGTCCTTTTACCAGCGATGGACTTGCCATTGGTTTCAGCCTTTTGAAAAATTCTCCAATTTGTCGTACTTCTGTATCCTTATTGACAAGTCCCTGTTCGTTTCTGATACCCCAATATATCGATAAAGCAGCAGTTTCCCGCGACTGAGCCCAGTTCATCGGTGGTGTCCACCAGGAGTACAACATTGATTTGGCATTCTTCTGAAAATTTCCCCCTGCAGCAAGTATCCAGTTCAATGCATCCGGTCGTGTAAACGGATGACATGAATGGCACGATTGCCATTTACCCTGACAATTTTCACCGTTGTAAAAATGGAGCTCTCCTGCCCGTTCATCGGTAAGCACCTGTTCAGGACCAAGAGTGATTGATCCGGTTATGGCTTTATTTGACAAACCGGCATCATATATTTCAATGTTGTCGCTAAAATATCCGGCTGCATAGATTTTGCTGCCAATCACTGCCAATGCTCTGGGATTTTTTCCATTAAAAGAGATAAGATTTCTGATATCTGATTTTAATCCACCAAATTTATTGGCAAGTGATGTTTCAATTGTAAATGTCGGGGTATTAGCTCTTTCAATCAATTTGGGAAGATCTATAACTGATAACTGGTTACTGCCGGCGTGTGTTACACAAATAAACTTTCCATCATCAGTGCACTCAACACCCCAGGGATTAGCACATCCATCATCACCGGATGCATCCAGGCATACATCATTCATTATGCTTCGTTTATCAATGTCTATAATCGCAAGATTGTTTGTATGAATCCATCCTTGAATAATTTGTGTTGCCGATGCATTGAATTTTCCAATTAAATGGGTTATAAATGCATACTTACCATCAGGAGATAACGTCATCCCTAATGCAGAATGACTTCCTAATGGTAAAGGAAGATGTACCGATTTTGAATCATCGTGTAAGTCAACAATTGATATCTCACAGGTGATTCGTGATGTGTCTGTCGATTTACCGCGTGGAAGTGAATTTGCAACAATAAGCAGTCCATCATCAGGAGTCAGCTTTGCAACGTATGGTTCACGAATGACGTCAATAGTACGTGTCACACGAAATGATGCTACGTCAATTACCGAGATGTTATCATTGAACTGATTACATGCAAAGAGCGTTTCACCATCATGGCTTAGCACAGGTGCACGGGTGCTGTGCCCTGTTTTAACTGTTCTTGTTACTTTTCCGGATGCAATACTAATTTCGTAAACATAACCTTCAGCCCAGAGCTCCGATGAGCAAGTGGCGTATAATTTCTGATCATCATTAGCAACAGCAACACCTGTTACCTCATTTGGCAGCTTGATTGTCTGCAGGACTGTTTTTCCTGCAATATCAACAACTGCAATCTGTTTTGCTGTTTGTTCAACAACAAACAGTTTTGTTTTATCAAATGATGGAATAATGTCTGTCGGTGACAGGTATTTAGGCTTAGCAGCAGTCGCGAGATCGCGATTCAATGCAAGTGTCTGAAATACAACATCTGGTGATATTACTGAATTGATAGCATTCTGAGATGTTGCGTATGTAAATAATATACCAGTAATGGCCAGACAGGCAGCGGCTTTTTTATAATACAACATTACATCCCCCCCTTTGAGCGCTGAATAAGGATTTTTTCCTTTAATACTCTGTTGCCATCAATTGAAAGACTTAATAGATAAACACCGGTTGTTATAGCTGATAAACTTTTATTAAAATTGATAACTTCTCTAGTCGTACCTTTTGTAAACTCGCGATGTACCACTTTACCCACCTGGCGTCCGGACAGCGTTGACAACTCACAGCTTACATGAGCCGGTTTTAACATTGTAAACCGGACTTCAAAACGATTATTTCCCAGGTGACGCAGCGATGGAATATTTTTATTAATTTTTGTATTGTAAACTACACCAGCTCCTGATTCATATTCAACAGTTGCATAATAGAGGAGTGCCCCGCTGTTATCGGCTACCTGTATCTTTTTGTAGTTATCACCCTCTTTTATGTAACTGATCTTGTTTATGACTTTATTATTCTGGGTAATATCGAAATTATCAGTGCTTGTTTCTGTATAACTGATGTCACTGCCAAACTGATCAACTCCGAACTGGTCCTTGATACTAAAACTGTTTTTGTCAGCATCCGATTTATATGAAGCAGAAAAAAGGGTATCATCATTGAAATTAAAGGATGTTTCTCTGGACTTACTACCATCCGGTGATGTTTGAACATCAATTCTTTTTATAAACGTAGTATCACTCATGTAAACAGATCGCGATGTATTAACGCCGTTTGCATCATACTCAAATTCAATAAACATGAGGCTGTTATCAGCAGCATCATAAAAATGTAAATACCTGACTGGTTCAGAATTTAAAATAGCGAAAAAGGACACTATTACAACAAGTATACTTTTTACCTTATTGACAATATTTAAAATTACCGGCATGATTCACCCCCTCGTAGATATTGTTGTTTAATAGCACTTCAACCAGTTCACCCAATCCATCGGGGAATTATCTCTGGGCTTATGTATATGCTTTTCAGTTACTCCATGGTAACGATGCAAAAACTGTTTGGGCATATACATTGCCCCGGATTCACATGGTCTGATTTTCCTAAAAAAGATCACTGTGTTATTGAAAGTGCAGTCTGTTGAACACCATTTGTACCTTCAAATCGGGCAAGGTAATACCCCGCACTCAGTGAAACCGGTAAAGCAACCATTGCTGCACCGTTAGTATTCATTTCAGACACGTTGAAACGATAAACCACTCGTCCCCGGGTGTCAACAAGAATCAGATTACCTTTGCATGAATTTTTAAGAACCAGAGCACGAACCTTTGGGAGATATCCGATACTGAAATTATGTGAATTAACAGCAGTAGTTACAAATCGCCCAGGACCCGGAAGAACCGCTGTTTGCTGAGATCGTGCATAATCCAGGACATTCTTTGCCTCAATGTCATACCATTTTTGAGCAGTTTGTTCAAGTGCCTTATATTTCTGTGCATCTGCAGCTGTCATATAACTATCATAAGTTCCTGCATGTGGCGCCTCAAGATCAACCCAGCAGGCAAGAATTTTAATCTCTTCTTTTGTAAGCTTTACATTCTTATGACCATTTAAAACATTTTTTATAATCCCGCTTTTTGTCGAACCATACGAGTAAGGTGCCATCTGTGGTGGTTGTGAAAATAACGTTGTAAGATTAATCGCTTTATTACTTCTTAGAGAGCCTATTCCTTTCAGTATGGAACTATATGATCGGGCAAAGGATTTTTTCGCACCGGAATTATAGACCAGTTCTCCGCGCAGATCAAAGCCGGACGTGTGATTTGCAGTGTGGCAACTGATACAATGTTTGTCAAGAATCGGCTGGACAAATTTGACATAATCAAACGGTTTTCCCTCAATGCCAAGAGGCTTGTCAAGCATTTGCGGATCGCCTGCAAGTGGCATGGCGCCCGGATTGATAGCCTCCGTTTTATCTTCATGGCATCCATAACAGGAAAATGTCTCACCCGGCATCAGCGTTGCCCAGCTACGCATGTTTGCAATGCATAGTCCATTGGAATCAAGCACCTGAAGATACACCGGTTTCCGTGCAGGTACTTTAAATGCAGCTGAGCCATCCTCATAAATTTTTGCTTCGCCCAATACCTCCTTAGCTTCCCACGATGCACCCCAGAGAGAGACCGGGCATATATTCGGAGCTGCAAAGATAACATCTGCCGGTTTTGAACCCATAACCTGTCCAAAAACCTGTCCTCCACCACTGTTATCACATGCCCCCGATACGCGGTATTTCAATGCAACAACACGAAGTGTCTTTGCTACACCACTCTTTTTGTCAACACCTTTCATGCCTGCACCATGATAAACATCCAGCATTGTAAACGTACCCATACTGTCACTATAATCTGCCTGCTCAGCAAGTTGAACCGGATCCGATCCCCAGATTTTTTTCCAGGGTGCAACCAGTACCGGGTGATGCAATGACTGGTCTCCCCAAGCAAGAAGCTCACGGCTTTTGCCATCGATACTTTTCAAATACACCTTGTACTTACCTGAACTAATACTGCCAAATGATGGTAATTTGTTATCTTCCCTATAAGAAACAAGATACCAGTTTTCATCAAGCGGGTAGGGATATTCTGAGTTTCTGTAGACACCTCCAAGTGCCCATGGGTCTGCATCACGGGATTCTGTTTTTCGTGGAGGGCTTATCATAGTAACATGTTCCGGGCCATTGGATGAAATAGAGTTATCAACGACCATTGCCTCACCGGAATATTCACCATGATGTCCACTTGCGATAGCAAAAAATTTATTCGAATTTCCCGGTACTGGACGGGCATGTATAAATGACTGGGGCCATACAGTCTGATTTCCAAACACCTCTGTCTGGTGACACCCATCCGGCCTCATTGAAAACAACCCCATGACATTTGAAACATCACGGTCATTGTATTCCCATCGTGTATAAAGAACTGAACCATTAGGCATCAACTGAGGATAACATGTATGTACCTGATCATATCCAAGGCGCCGGATGTATTTGCCGGTGCTGTCCATGACAAACATATTTGACGTAGGCTGCCACCCGCAATCGATAACACCGAAACAACGCGTTGAACTGAACATGATATCACCATTTGGTAAATAGCATGGTTCGTAGTCCGCAACTGTCAAGCCTGATGGATTGAACGTAAGCTGTTTTATTGAGCTTGGATCATCTATTTTCATCTCATAGAGCAGCCACCCTTTACCTTTTCCGGTAGACATTGCAAAGCAGACTTTTTTCCCGTCAAGTGATATACAGGGATCTTTTACTGCCATATCAGTTTTCTTAAGGATCTCTTTATAATTTGAATAATAATTGTCGAACTTAAGGAGGCAGAGTGACCCCTTGGTTGCAAAATGCGCATCGGTAACATCTGATGGCCCGACATTAACCCAGAACCCAACAGCGGTGCTGCCGATATTATGATGCTTTGCAAACAGAATCGATTCCATTTGAGGATATTTGCTCATTCTGTAAACACGTCTCCAGTGACAGGCACTTTCAAATGTCCCATCACATTTTGCCTGATATTCAGCAGGAAGAGATGCTTTAATGTCAGCAGCAGTTCCCCCCTGAGCTTTCCAGTCAGCAAGAATTTCTGCAGGGATGGTTGATGGCATAGTCTCATCAATTACTGCGTGCACATTCTTCACGGTAAAAAATAAAGCTGCAATCACTGCCAGCAGCAAAAGCTGCGAGCAGAAAACATTCTGTAATTCACATCTACTTTTTAACATACAACTCCTTCGCGTAAGGTGAATGACACTATCCCTAAACTGTTATTATTAAATGACAATAATGAGGAAAACGTACAAGGAAGAAATCGTATAATGTAAAAAGAATGTCCATGGTGCAAAGATTCCCCCCGGATAATAGGTACTGCCATACTCAGATATTTAATCTGTAAACCAGTCCTTACAAGCATTTCCCCCGATTTGCTATTAAAGACATTTTGTGACAAATAATTGGTTCTGGTAACAGAAATGCAATTTATAAATCATATATAATCATATATAACTTATAACAAGGACCTGAAACGATTCCAATATTCTCCATCACAAAGGTAACACTTAGATAATATACCGTTGAAATACTGTTCTGGCGTTATTCAGGTGTACTACTGATGTATTTTCTGTATCCCTCAAGGATACAATGATTATTAAATAAACCAAACTTTAAGGTGGATCAACAGGTTATACAGGATAAATACCTTGATGTCAAGTGGGGTGTCAATTGTGTGAATATTGAAACCATGGAATTGTATTTAATTTCTTTATGGTTGAAAACAATAACCCGATCAGATCAGAAAAAAAAGAGGCACTGCAGTTACGCTGGAGTGCCTCTTGTAAACAGAACAATAAATTTATCGTTAATTTACTCAAGTGTTACATTCATATCCCAATCTATCCAGGTTTCCTTCCATTTTGCAGGATCCAATTGTACATTACCCTTTGGAATGTTTAACACATCGGTTTTTGCAGTTTTATCACCTTTAAAAACTCTCTTGAAAAACTCTTCCGCTACAGCACCATAATTCTTCTGAGCCTCCATGCAATGCATATATGTTTTTGATATATCAAACCCGAAGTGATCAGGAACTCCAAGAGCATTGAATACAGGTTCTGCCGCATACGCAGCAACTGCAGAACCGGTTCCGTTGAGATGGCACCAGGAATTGGGACCATTACCGTTTGTCAGGCCGCAAAAGTAACGGGGAGCAATGCAGGCCATGAGTATGTGGGTGTCAAATGGAAGTTTATAAACATTGCCCGAATTATTGCCAATTACCCAGCTTGCTGTTTTCTGATCCATATAGGGTGCGGCTAAAAACTGGGATGCATCTGTGTCGAGTTTCCAAAGCCCCTGAGGATCATCACCGCATTGCCAAATTTTAGCATCTCTTTTTAAGTATTGTGCAACTCTGGGACTTGCATCACCCCAGCCGCCTGATTCAACAACAACCGCCAGTTTGATACCCTCACAATATGCAGCTGAAATAAAAGCGGCTTTTGCAGTATTGGAACAGCCGGTCGTCATAATTTTATTTGTATCGATACCGCCATCAGGGTCGGAGGCAATTGCCCGGCAAACGATATTACATCCCCATGCGATAGCAAGTTCCCCACAGGGAGCCTTTCCAAAGAGTTTTGTACATACGCCTCCCCAGCTGTTCGGTGTGCTGGTATTAACACTTAAAGTTCTATACTTATAGCTGCTTCCCGGAGCTAAACCGCTACCCATAGAAATCAATAGAATATCACCTGAACCGCTTGTGCTGAAATTCATTGTCTCGGTTTTACCATTGTAGGTAATCTTAGCAGTAATCCCGCTTGCAGAAACAGTTCCTTCAACTTTAACATCAGGAGCCTCAAATGGTGGCATAGGGCCGTAAAAATACTTGGAGGCCATAGCCAAAAACTCTTTTCTCAGACATGGCCATTCGGATTTTTTAGTAATTTTTCTACCATCATAAAATGCAAATGGATTTGGTAATTTTTTATTTTCCTTAAGGCCTGAAGTTTCGGGCAGAACTGACAATTTGCAATCAGCAACAGTCTCTTTTGTCAGTACTATTGCCACACCTTTCTTATTATAAGCGTCTATTGGTGTATTTATGGTTGCAAAACCTGATTTACTTGTTACAATTGTATCAACCGAAGCTGCAGCTGCAGCGGTTGTCACAACACTACTTTCTGCAATAGACTGTTCATCCTTGAGAATGTAGCCCTTTCCGTTCGAAACCAGATTGAGACGGATCTTTTGATTGTCAATTACCATCTGCATTACATAAAAACCGGCGGAAAGTTCAGGAATTGTATGTTTGTAAACACCAGCGTTCAAATGGCCCATATTTACAGATGATATAAGACTGCCATTTGTTCTAAAAAGAGCAATTGTTGCATTCTGACAACCAGATGTCATAGAAAATTGCAATTGTCTACCCTGAATGCCGACCTGCAGTTTATCACCTTTTGACAAACTGTAAGGAACATTACTGCGGGTTGTCGATACAACCATGCTGAAAGTACCCTGTGCGTCGGTTGTGTCCTTTACTGTTGTTTTAACTTTCAGGCTTACAACGGCACCCGAAACAGCATTTCCGTCGCTATCTTTCACTGTACCACTTAAAGTATCACTTGTTTGTGCACTTAAAAGCGAATATCCGGCAAAAAGGAGCGCCCCCACCAATCCTCTGGTTTTTATCATCTGATCCTCCCGATTAAAATTGATCTCAATAATTTGTTTTTGTGATAATCAGCACACACTCTATTCATGTGGCTATAGCCATAAGTACAATTGTTTATAACAATTGTACTTCCACACTATCCGGAATCTTTACAATAGCATAAAGCATTCCGCATGTTTGTTACCGTTTTGACCGGAATTAAAGGCCACCGCTAAGTACAGGCGCATTCCAATCGATATACTTCTTAGTATCTACAGAAACTCCACCCGTCATACTGCCAGTCCTGGAAGATGCGTTGCCTTTCAGAAATTTATCAATCATTGCATTTACTTCAGAGTCGTACTGAGGGCGCCATTGACAGTGATTTCCTCCCGCTCCGACATATGCGAAATTATCAGCTACTCCGAGTGCTTCAAAAACCATTTTCCCTGCAGTTGCAGTTACCCATGCCTCTTTCGGACATAAGTTATTAATTGATGGATTATCGATTATACAAATAGCCCGCGGGGCGATCAACGCTATTGCGGAGTGTATATCAACTGGTAACCGATCTGTGTTGTCACCGCTGGCGTTGTTGGCTTTTGCGAAATCCTTTAGCGCTACTTCCGATAGCCAGCGCACATAGCTGATTGAGTGGTAAGGCCATTCGCCACCACCAAGCTGTTCTACCAGTCGCAAACATATTGCACCACCAATACCAGATTCACTAGGAAGGGTGAGGGCGACACGGTTATCAAGAAGGCCTCCGACAAGAGCACCTTTCCCATTGCGTGAACACCCGGTCAATCCAATTTTATAGGGGTCGATAACTGTCGGTTTCTGTTCAAGAAGGTCAATAATACGACTGATTTGCCACGCCTGGGCTGCCATATATCCGGCTGGATGATTAGAACCATAAAAAGTATAGAATGGGCCTGTTTTTGCTCCGGAGCCACCTGTGGATTCAATTGCATTGAACCTGATCTTTGCAACGCCTTTTGGTATCGGCAATGGACTCCCCATACCTCCATCATAATAGATGATTGCAGGGGCAGGGGCGGTTGCTCCATTCATATCAACAGAGACACTAAATGAACAACTTTTCCCATTTTCGCTGACATTTACAGTAATTTTGCTTGTGCTGACATCACCAGTAACAGAGCCTTTAGCAGGAATTGGTTTTTGGCCATAAATATAATTCTGAATCTGCTGTTGTATTTCATCCCGGCGATTTGCCCACTCGCTCTTTTTTGTAATGCGAGTACCATCAAGCATCATAAATGGATCGGGCAGTTTCGAGTTAGCTTTGAGATTATTATACCCGGGGAATGTGCTGATTGGTTTAAGCCCGGCAGTGGGATTTTCTTTTTTCCCCCACGCTATTGCTCCTGGATCAGAAGCAGTACTATCCATCTGAATAGTCAGGGTCGTGTCATACGATGTTATTGGTATTTTCTTAGTTAAAAAGTCCGGTTTCGTAGCAATCAGTGTATCACTTACTACTGCACCACTTTTATTCAATTGGAAATCAGTACTTCTGTTACCACCCGAATTCTGCTGAAGATAAAGCTCATTGCCAACACGAAGAACCTGGCAACTTGAGGTTATGCCGTTCAGAGTCAAACGAATAATATTGAGTCCGGGGGCAAGTTCCGGCAGGGTGATTGACTGGGTACTGGGGTTAAGATCTGAAAAATTAATAGTGGAAATTAATTGTCCATTACCAGAGAAAATTGCAATCGCACCCGTGAGCTTACCAGTAGATGAAAATACAAGTTCATTGTTTCTGAAAGCGAATTGGTATGGAATAATAGCTGGTGTATTCATACGAATCACACTAACTGTGCTTAAATGAAATTTTCCAAGAGAATCGGTCGTGTTAGTAACATTACTTAAACTCGCGAGATAGACTTTAACACCTTTTAACGGCTCTCCACCAGTTTTTGTAACTGTTCCAGAGATGTTTACTGCGGTTGCCGCACTAATCAGGCTTGTACACAATAAAATTTCTAACGCTATGGATTTGAACTTATTCATTGTTATCCTTTTCTTTAAAAAGTACCCCCGACACACTATACCCCCCTATATATTAATTTTTATGTAGTAACTTCGCCATACGATTACCTTTTTAACAAAAAGACAATACCACCTAAATATATTGTTAAAATTCTGTATGTGAGTGGTTCTTATGCGACACTGTTAAATTTTCTGTATCCTGCCAGGATACAATGATCAATAGAATTTTCTGCATTTATGGCAAGAATAATAGAAAATGCAAAATGCCACTATGTCAACATTGTGTGTCAAAGTATAGTATGTCAACAAATAGTAGCTTTGTCATATGATAAAAACTGGAATAAAAAACACTTTACGAACAGTGTTTTAAATCGTATTTTCGTAATGATCAGGTGCAATAGCCTTTGCTATTGATAATCCCCCCGGTTGATGGGAAGATTACTTTATGATACTGAGAATGTATTATAAATATTCGTAACAGAAGTGTGGGGTGTGATGAGGAAATGCCTCGTTTAAGATAAAAGATGATTTAAAGATATCTGTTGATGAGATGCTAAATTTATGAAAACCTACTTTCCAAAGACAGTGCTTTTAAGCAGTACCAGAAATCCGGATTAAAACTACTTTGACATTTACAGTACAGCTTCACCTGTTCTTCTTTTTCTTTTTTTCAGCATAAAGCTTCTTATCCGCCTGTTCAATCAGCTCATCAAACGTGCAACTTTGATCGAGTTCAGGTGAGTAGGTTGTAAATCCCAGAGAAATAAGGATCTGATACCCTTTGTTTGACAGATTGTTATAGTCATAGAATGTACGATTTATTCGTTCCTTAAGCATTTCAAACTCGTCAATAGCTATATTGTCAAGCAGTATAACAAATTCATCACCGCCGAAACGACTGATAATATCATAATCACGACAGGTATTTTTCAAAATCGAAGCTGTGGTTTTCAAAGCACAATCGCCCTCTTTGTGCCCGTAAATATCGTTAATAAGTTTGAATTTGTCAAGATCGCAGTACATAATCAACAGTGAGGTCTTTTTCCTTTTAGCCATGCTGAAAAATTTTTCGCCAAAAATGTAGAACCCTCTTCTATTGTAAAGACCAGTTAATTCATCCTGAAATGAGAGAACTTCCAATTTACTGTTGAGACTTTTAAGATTCTCAAGTGCATTATTGAGGTCATTGGTGCGTTCCTGTACCTTTATTTCCAGTAGTTCCCGTTCTTTGACAAGTTCCTGATAGTGAAATGCATTGTTGAGAGCATTTTTTAATAAACTGACCAGACTGCCAAGGCCGATCATGTGAATTGAATTCTCTATAAGATCGTTATAAAATTCGTTTTCGACCGGATTTCCAACAATAAGTACATATGCAGGAATTTTATCTGTTCCAATATAAAAAAGGTGTGTAACAAGTTTGTCGAAAAAGCAATGTGTTTTGATTCCATCGTACAGGAGGGAATTACCTGATGTGGCGGAAATAATATGATCATTTCCTGTTTGCTGGATAATCTCAGGATCGGTAAACAGCTTGTAGAAACTGGTGGTTGCATTAGGTACTATGCTTCCTGAACAGCATCCCCCTGATATCTTTACACGAAATAAGTAATTGCTTCTTTCCAAAACAAGAAAACCACCAAAATTAAGACGATCAGTAATAAAACTTCCTGCTTCGTAAAATAGAGAATCAATATTGGTTGATGATAGTTTTTTGCCCGCTTCGTAAAGCTCTTTGTATAACTGCATTTGATTGTCAAGCTCAAGCTGAGTGTTATATAACGCATACTCCGTTCTTACCAGTCGCTTGACCTGTTCTGCAAGGTTGGTATTATCCTGAATGAGGTGCTCAATATATTCAGGGTCTTCAGGGTGTAATGATGCATCCGCAGTCACAAATATTTCTCCATTGTTTCCAATCGATACTAAATCAGGAATTGTATGATTTTAATAGAATGCAGCAATGATTACTGTAAAATTGTGGAAATAATTTTTCCCTGCGACCGGACCCATCTCTCCATAACAATAAAGTCCTATCCATGGAACTTCGGTTTTGGTAAACGATTGAAGTTTATTCTGGATTGCCATCTTCTCATCGGTACGCAGCACTTTACCTCTGCCTGCACAATCGATCTGTAGCACAAACTTTGGCTGTGCACCATTAAGTTGTTTTGAAATATTTTCTGCCATTAATTCAGCATTCGGCAATAGTTTTTCCGGGTTGCGGCTGATCATGTGAATTTTGGTACCTGGTTTCAATTCTGTTGATACTCTGCCGCTGCCCGTCGCAAAATCAACAATTGGCATTGCACGTATAATATAGTCATCATGTACTTTTTGCAAGGATTCAGGAGCTTTCAATCCCAGGCACAGACAACGTATGCCAAGTTTATGCCAGTTCGCAACATCCTCTTCAGGTACATACTCCTGTAAAACATCAGTGACCTTTCGATTGTCGATCTCATAGACTATATTACCTTCTGATTTTGTTACTTCCCTTTCAAGGCCGATAGGAATACAACCATGAGTTATATCCGATGCAACCGATAATGCACCTGTTATCACGAGGCACACAACACTATCACTAAGTACTTCATTATTGATAAATTGATACATATTTTTAAATTGCCAGTTATCAGCGGAGCCTCCACCAAAAATCGGTATATGATGTTTTGCGGAGAGATTGTTTTCGAACGCTGTTAAAAATGCATCATAATTCATTGAGAGATGATCCGGAAATATCCAGATACTCATTGTTTTATCGGAAATAAATGGTGTGATAGTTTCACCTAACTTTTTTCCGGCAATCTCACATCCTGCTTTAACATTGGTTACCCTGGTCACATTAAACGTAAGTTCATCAGATTGGATAACCATTACGGACAATGCAAAGGGTGATTCATTGATAAAATCAAATGAAATTACTCCCTCACCGGTACAACCTACCAGTTTTGCGCCATTACTAAGTGATGCCAGTGTCGATAAAAGAACTTCGTGTTGGTAACCAATCGTCGAGAAAAGAACGACAATGTCACATTGGGTTGCACCGGCGGCTTGCATTGCTGTGTCATACGCTTCTTTTGCAGCTTCTTCGGGATTGCGTTTAAAACTGAAACCTGATCCGCATTTTGTTGCCATAAGTACACCTGCTTGTTGGTTTATTTTTTATAATTAAGAATTTTATTCGTTTGGTGCGTTGAGCTTTTGATTCGAGAATTTCCTTTTTTAATAGTACATCCTTATAGTTGAAAGAGCAATCTTATTGATGCGAATAAAATTATATGTTTGGTATTTCCTTTTTACAAATTGTAGCCGCAAGTTTTGAAACTGTGGAGATGTATTTTGCATATTACGAGTTGCACATTCAGAGGGATTAAAGTTGATACTGCAGAACTATTCAGTCGCAAAACCGGTTTGACATTAATCAAATTCAACTTTTATTACAATTTCTGTATCCTGGTGGGATACAGAAATTGTGTTGAATCATTTAAAACCACAGCAGCGATACGTTTACTGAAATAAGTTACTATAACCATAATATGTAAATAATTACCTTTACTATACCGAAAAAATAAAATAGTTCGATATAATTCGGTTTGTATTTTTAGTGCGAACGTAAAGATTTTGCATAGTCTTGATACTTTCTAAAACAGTAAAAATTTTTAATGATCAACATCAAAGTTTATATTCAGTAGTAATAAAATTTCCTTGATAATGATATTTTCTCAATAAAGATGGAAATTACTGTTAGTAATAATTAAAATGTCAAGTTTTCTTGTTCAACAGGAAAGGTGGTTCAATGATGATACGGCAGGTACTGATTGTCCTTTTTCTTTTTAACATCCTGTATGCCCAGGGAGCAAAATATCCATTTCCGCAAAATGTCACATATCCATTCGGAACAATTTCAAAAGTTGTTACCAATGAATTTGTTAAGAGCTGGTATGATAACTGGAAAAAAACATACCTTCAGAAATGTGAGCCAAATACACTCAGACCCGGTGTAGATCCGCTTACAAAATCGCTCGTGGAAGCCCAGGGATTCTCCATGGTTGCTGTCGCATATATGGGCGATAAAGGCATTTTTGATAGTTTATATGCTTTTTATGTAAAAAGATGCTCATCAACGGCATGTGGATTCATGGACTGGAAAGTCTATTGTGACCGCGTTGTTCCGGCTGAAAACGGTAAATCTGATGGATTTGGCAGTGCAACTGATGGAGATATCGACGTTGCCTGCGCGCTGGTGGTAGCAAGCTGGCAGTGGCCGGATGGAGGATATCTTGAGAAGGCTAAAAGCCTGATAACAAAACTGGAGTCAATGATCACAACCTGTAGCGGAAAACTCGTCCTTTACCCGGGTTGCAACAGCCGCAACTGGGGAGGTTGCTCCGAGACTGATATTTCCTATTATGCACCGGCATTTTTTAGGTATTTTGCAAAAATTTCAGGTAATACCAAGTGGACAAAGCTTGCCGATGATACACAGTTGCTCCGTGATGCTGCGGCAAATGCCACAACTGGTCTTGTACCTGACTGGCAATATGCAGATGGAACTCCGGGGAGTAATACAGGTAGAAGAGGAATCTACAGCTTTGATGCAATCCGCGCTCCATACAAACAGGCTATGGATTATTTGTGGAATGGTACAGCTTCGGCAGGTATATGGAGTAAAAAGATCAGTTCATGGGCGTATAATGTGGGTGTGACTAACATTAAGGATGAATACGAGCTTAATGGGACAGTTAAAGGTACAGGTCATAGTATGGCGGTAGTTGGTGCGCTTGGTGTGGCCGCTATGGCAAATTCGCAGGCCGTTGTCGATGCTTTTGCTGGAGAAATGATAAAACTAAAGGATGATTACTGGTACAGCGGGTATCTTGGGAATCTGTACCTCCTTGCTATTTCTGGTAATATGTGGAATCCTGATATTATATCAAAAGTAAATACTGTCCGTAAAAGCACACTAGTCACATTGTCAAATGTAAAAGTAAAGACCAATTTTGGTCGTGAACTGATTATCAGCGGGAATAGTGGTGAATGTTATGTTGCTTTGTCAAGCTTATCCGGGAAGCAGGTACTATCACGGGTTGTAAAAGACAACCCCATCAGTATTGATGTTTCATCACTGATGCGCGGGTGTTACATTATTAGTATTTCTGATGTGTCAGGGAGTACGCCTGAAAGAAAAATGATCTCTCTTTATTGATTCGTTTTTTCATTTACAAAGATACTGTCATTAGTGGCGGTATCCTTTGTAATAAATAGAGACAAAACTGCTTTATACCTTGTATCAGATTGCTGGATTTGTTGCTGACAAATAAAGAATTCATACATTAAACGAGTTTGCGGAGTCCCGGTTTTTTGCCGTAATTGCGCATCTCAACGGACAACCAGGACTTATCGGATCACCGCGCCGATAATTTGACAACAATTCCATCGATGCCTCTGCAAGCATCCGTCGAACCTCGCGTCGTTTTCCCTTGACACGGGGAATTTTCATTGTGTCGTAGCCGGTGGTCTGATGACGCATCCAGGCGATGACTGCTTTTGCCGCGCGCTCTTCGATGGGGATTGTTTCTGTTCGGGCAACGGTGCCGCTTCCAATGGGAATCGCATGTGCAGTAATCGCTCTGGCCATTGTATCTTCATACTCTTTATAGCATTCTGCGAAAGAGAGGAACAGTCTGACTTCGAAATAAAACTGCTCCGCATAGGACTCCTGTTTTTTATCACGCCGGATTTTTGCACTGGCTATACTTTTTTTATAGGACTCAGTTGACCGAACTTTTTCAGTTTCGATTATTGCGTTCTCAATAGTTTCTTTTGGTGCCCAAACACCAAGGGAGATGTCTCGCCTTCCTTTACGGATCTGAACACGCCAGTATAAACCGCCAGCAGTTACTTTTCGTGTGAGTCCTGAATCACCAGCTTTAAGAAACATCCAGCTATCCGGTATGGTAAGAATAGCTCCGGATGCATCGCGGACAGTTCCGGATTTGTGGGGTGAGACGATCTTTATTGTTTCATTCATGATTTGACAAGCTCCACAGTTCACAGCGCAAGGTTCACAATTCACGGTTCTCTTCACACAAAATAATTACTAACTTACATTCCGCGGATTAGGTAGTGCATTTTTTCGAATTTTACTGGCGGAAAAATTTTGATGCATCGATGTCAAGTAGCTGTAATAGGAGTTTTTGTTTATCTGATAAGTTATCAGGAATCGTTTTA
>JAAZBG010000317.1 GCA_012513915.1 Fibrobacter sp. | reverse complement strand
CTTAATCTTAACCTTAATCTCAACCTCAACCTCAACCTCAACCTCAACCTCAACCTCAACCTCAACCTCAACCTCAACCTCTTACGGCCGGAATTTCAATCGGTGAACCGGCAGTTGGGGGATAGGTCCACAGTTTCAATTCTCCATTGCACATTGTTGCATAATTATAATGTATAAGCCATGCACCGGTGTTACAGTAGATACCGTTATCGTATGTTACCAGTTCAGCATTGTGGCTGTGACCAAACATAACGATCTCTGTACCATTTTGCAAATACCTGATTCCATTCTCGCGGTACTCCCGTTTCACCTGTTCCCTGAACTCAGGTGTATACCGTTCCTGGTACTTACGGCTTGATCCTGATGCCCCGGTGCCAAGTTTAACGCCGATATTGGGGTGAAGCATTTTGTAAAAAAACTGATTTGTTTTGTTACGCAGGAGGCGTTTGAGAATCCGGTAGCCTCTATCCTGCTTAAGAAGGCCATCACCATGATAAAGGTGGACTTTGCGGTTTTGTATAACAGTTTGATAGTGGTCTTCATGGATATGCACACCAAGCTGATCTGAGAGAAACGAGCCAAGCGCGAAATCATGATTTCCCGCGAGGTAGTGAATCTCGACACCGTTATCAATTGCTTTTTTAAGATGATACAGGACGTTAAAGTAATCGGGACGGATCGCCCGCTTGTATTCAATCCAGAAATCAAAAAGATCTCCAATTATGTAAAGAGATGACATCTGATTTCTGAATGTATCCAGAAATGTAAAGAAATGCATTTCCCTGTCTTCACATCCTGTAAGATTGATCCCGAAATGAGCATCAGAAATAAAAAAGGCAGTTGATAAATTACTCATATGTTATGCTATCACTTTGAAAAGGTACCCTGTTGCTTTATTGTAAAATAAGAATGTGCCTTCTGCTAAAGTGATAAATTCCTTTCAGACAATAAAAAAGGCGAACATTAGATATGTCCGCCTGAAATTTATGACGTTCAACGGTGCTTTATTAACAGTACAAACGTAAGTGGAACTCTACTCCCACAGATCGTCCTGGCTGTCGAGGTCACTAGCCATGTCACTGAAATTGGCGTTCTCATCATGCAAATTTCCAAAATTAAGCTCCCGCATATCTTCTTCTGCATCTACATCTTCATCGACATAGCGTTCATCAACATCGCGTAAGATTTCGTCTGCATCGAATTGTTCATCCAGAATCATGGTTTTCACCTCCCCTCACACATCTGCAAATGTCAAAAAAACTAAAATTCAGATCAAATAATAATGAATTCCAAAATTAATGTCAATCTTTTTTTTATAATACAGATAAATATTTTAAAATACTTTACTAATAAACTATTCCACCTAATGTACGTCTAAACGCTATAAAAAATTATACCGGAAAATTGAAAAAAACACAATTTTTTTAATCAACACACAGATGGTTTTTAATAAAAGAAAAAATCAACGATGCAGTCAGTCAGGTGAAACGTATGCTGTATACAGATCAATCTTTTTTGATTATATCATCTATTTCTTTTTGAACTTTGGCTTTATACAGTACATCTTCAAGGTCCTGTGCGATTTTCTTACCCTGTTGAAGAATCTCAGACCTTTTTTCGAGGAGGGATATCTCAAGCTCTTTCTTCCTGTTTTCTTCTGAACGAAGCTTAAGAAGAATTGCGCTGTGTCCCAAAGCAACTCCAAGAATTAGAATAAAACCTTGAATTAACCAGAGAAACATAAAATTTTCTACCATTATCTTCATCCAATTCTCAGACGATTCAAAAACATCATATTCTATGGTTAAATATATGACACGATTTTTAGAAAAGCAATAATTACTAAATAATAAAGCCTGATTGTCCAATAGGAATTGATGAAAAACGGGAAGCATTGTATCGGAGGTCTTAATTGACTGAGATCTGTGTCAGGCGGCTGCGATAGTATCGTCAGCCGCGGTTAAATCAAGCTTTTATGCTACTTGAAATGAATCGGTATTAAAATTCATCCGGCGTGCAAAACTGAGAAGCTGCAACAGTAGTTCCCTGTTATTATTTTTATTTGATGTATTACCTTTTTTGTTACTTATGGTAACATCATTATAGAGCTGTGAGACTTTTCCGTAAAGAATCGGGTGGAATAAATCTTCCAAAAGGCTTTTTGATACCGCTATATCGAACCGGTCTACAATATTCATAAGGTACCTGATTCTATTGCACCGTTCAGCTGTCAGATTTGTTGCCAGGTGTGTTATTTCTGTGTGTAACAGTTCTTCCAGTATTCCGGCACCCTCGGAAGTGTCAATCTTAAGTGAAAACTGCTTCGCGAGCCTGTTTAATTCCAGCAACTCGGCAAATGCCTTGTCTTCATTTCCCTGTGTGCACATCATCAGGCATACCCTGGTCCATTCAGATTGAAGAACATAGGTCATTGGCGCGGTACAATACGATGGAACCGGAATATTCAGCCTTGATAGAAAGTCGAGTTCAAGTTCATTTTTCTTCATCCATGATGTAAAGCGGATACCGGTATCTTTGGCGATTTTCTGAAGTATAAAGCTTTCAAGCTCCTGGCTTGATATAAAGAACAGATTATTCAGCGAGTACTGCTTCGCCGCCGGATGAGTCATCCATACCTCCGGACGCGGTATCTCTCGGCGTAGTTTTCCCGGATCCTGGTAGGGTATAACCCAGCCGGTAATTTCTGCGTAATCACGGTGAGAAATAAGTACCTGAAATACACCGGTTTCACCTGACGACGGGTTGTCAAGATGTACTATGTAGCCATCATAGGTAATGGAGCCCGGTTTTTGCTGGAGTACCTGCTCGATTGCTATCTGATATCCAAAAAGATTAAACGTTGTGCCCGTCTTGATAGTAATTGCACGATGGACAGCAGCAGTAAAGCTCAATACCTGTTCATGATTATAGAATGGAAGTATAGCATTTTCAAAAAGAGAACGCCCTGTCGTATTATGTAAATTGCTGGGTACTTTTCCAAGATCATTAAGGAAACTCTCAAGCACTGCGTGCTGATTTTCAGGTGCTATCCCCAGCTGTAGCGCCCGGCAAGCGTAGGAAAGATTCTGCATTGCCTCAATACCGCTTATTTCACTGAAAAACCATGCACATGATGTAAATGAGAAAAGCATGAACTTCTGGGCTTCAAGCAGCCTCATGCATACATAGACCTGATCCTTTTCAAGCGGCTGCACATGGGCGTCAGTGTCAAGAATATCTTTAAGGCCTACCCATGATGTTTTATCGCAGGTAATGTATTTGTCCCGAATAAGCCACGGGTTATTTACAATTTGCGACATAGATGCTTCGTAGTAAGTGTCAATGTGTTTCTGGAGATTGTTGAGCGCATTGCGTAACGGTTCACGCCAGTGCTGTTTCCATTGAGGTTCACCACCGGTTTTACATCCGCAGTCCCTGATCCATCGTCCAACACCATGTGCGCAGCTCCATGCAGTTCCTTCACCATGTGCATTACGTAAAGAAACTTCAAATTGCGGCGGATACAGCTCGAGGTAATATCCAAAGTTTATGGGGGTAATATCGAGTTTAGGAGCTATTTTTTTGAAAAAGTATGCAAGACACATATCACCAAAGGCTTTGTGATGACCGAATGTTTCACCATCCGTGGCAATGGTTACCACCTGATTCGGGAATGTACCATCATAGCATTTATTAATTCTGTTTCCAAGTGTCGCTGAATCCTTCAGAAGATCCATAAAACTGACCTCTTTTGACAATCCTTCATCAAAGAAGAACACATCAAGATGGCCGCCGGTTGTCTGATTCCCGGATGCATCACGCGGTACAATTCTGTATGTTCTCTTTGTGTCAATTGGGTGGTGTGCAGTGCTGGTCCAGTGCGAGTGATGATCCAAAGGTCTGAAACTTTCTGCCTGATTGGGAGAGAGGATAACGAACTTGAAATTTTCCTCAATAAGGCAGTTGACTGTTTCCATATTGATCGCTGTTTCTGCAAGCCAGATACCTTCAGGCTCCCGACCGAATTTCTGAATGAAGAAAAGTTTTGCCCATCTGAGCTGTGTAAGCTTGTCTTTACGCGATGCAAGAGGCATAATAGTGTGGTTGTAAACCTGCGCGATGCTGTTACCATGTCCGTTGAACATCTCAGCACTTTTTTTGTCTGCATCAATGATACGCTGTGCGGTACCTTTGTGATACTGTTCGATCCATGAAAACAATGTCGGACCGAAATTAAAACTCATTGTTTCGTAGTTGTTGTAAATGTCGGTTATCATACCATGCGCATCAAGTAAACGTGAATGAGCGTTTGGTCTGTAACACTCGTCATAGATACGTTCATTCCAGTCATGGTAGGGTGCCGCTGACGGTTGCTGTTCAATTTCATTTAACCACGGGTTTTCACGTGGTGGTTGATAAAAATGTCCATGAACGATAATGTATTTTTTATGATTACTGCCAGTCATAAGGTCTTCCATCGGGATAAGTTAATTTTTTACCATCAAGACGTTTACGCAGAATGTCAATACCCTGCGCAATAATATCCGCCCTTGTATCAAAGATATTTTCGAACCATTGTTCAACTTCAGTGTTGATCCGGGTATAACATTTGTCACCAATTTTTCTGTCCCCAATCTGAATCTCTACAGTGCATTTCTCATCATCGACAAGAACGTTTCTGATCCACCTTATACTCATGATGTAATAATTCCCCGGAGATTGTATATATCAACATTTTGTAAAAAACTTCGTAAGTGCCGTTATTGACCTGATTTTAAAACAGAAAGGACAATGCGTGCCTTACCTGAATAAATATCATCTGGAAAATCAAGCAAAATTTTTTCCAGTACTAACCTGCTTGAATCCGTTTTCCTTTGATTAAGAAGGCATAGTGCCTTCAGGTAAAGTAATTCGGCTGAAATGCCGGATTCATCAAAGCTGCTTAAGACAGCAAGTGCATCAGCAATTTTTTTCCTTTCGAATAGACGATGTACTATAACACGTGCACACTCTGTCTTGCAATATATATCACATTGTAATTGCTCAAACAATGCGAGTGCTGCCGAAAATCTGTTTATATAGATATTATATTCTATTAGTTGCCAGGCTTCAAGGGCTTCAGGATAATCAATAAGTTTAAGAGCACGGTATTTGTATTCAAGAACTTCCGCTGCTCCTCTGAATTGTGGAATTTCAGGCAATGAGTCCAGTAATTTCATAAGGTTATCAGATTCTTTATTGAAAAGTGCCAGACGAACTTTCCAGAGATATAATTCACTTTTGTGACTTTTCAGGAAATCATTATGCTGAAGTAACTCATATGCGGCTTTAATATTTTGGGAAAAGATGGCTTGCCGTATGGTTAATGTATCTTTTGTAACGGATGGTTGCAACGTACTGATCAGTGTCTGTGCTTGTGCAGTCTGACCGCTCAGCTGATAAAGGTTGATTGCATTTTGTAAATTGTTCTGATTTGTAAGCTTTGCGTATCCTATCCATTGTAATGCACTGTCATTGAGACCGAGTGCAACAAACGACTGATAGATGAGTGAGCCGGCAGTGCTCCGGTCGTTATCATTATCTGCCTGCTTGAATGCTTCGCGGCCGGCCCTGAGTGCATGGACAAATGATTTATCGAGAAATCTGTTTCGTGCAATATCTGCAAATTCACCGCTTATTGAAAAGTCGTCGTCACTGCTTCGGATTGCAAGGGTGATCTCCAGTTCATCATCGTAAAGACCATAATTGCCTGAAAGGTACGCCAGCCACCGGAGTAATTCAGGATCGTGAAAGTTTTTCATTGATACTATGCAATTTTTAAAGCCACTCAGAATCTGCGGGATGTGATCTTTTCCTGATTCGTCAAGTGTCTGCTGAAACTGAGTTTTGATACTATGCATACTGCCAGGTATGCTTCCGGGTTGGGACAATTCTTTGGATGGTTGAGAAACCAGCGTAAACAATCTGCAATACAGTGGCGGGATTTCCTTATAGTCTTTGGTGATTGTCTTGACTTTAATCCACAGTGATAATGCCTGATTGTCTATTTCCCCTTCGCTGTCATAGATACTGAGCAGTGTATCAGCCGTATATATTGCTCCATCATTATATAATCTGTATGCCTCTAAAAATAATGGTTTATGTGATGTCTGAAAACTTCGCCATAGTGTATTCCATATCTGTTCATGATGATGGACAATATGGTTGTTGTACCCTGTACAGAGAAGCTTTGATGATACACGGTGATTCGCTGTCCAGTGGTTGAGAACGCTTGCTAACGTGTCAAGGATTGCGCTGCTGCAAGTGTCAATTTCACTTAGAAGTGTCAATAAACATGATTCATCGGTTGTTTGGACATGCTCTGAAATTGACAGTATTTTTCTATCTGATGACAATGAGTCCGGGGGGCAGTCGGCTGCCCGCAGCGATTGGCATAAAAGCATAACTGCAATTATTATAAATGATGCTGCATTTAATGTTTTTTTATTGTAACTGACGAAATGCAGTTGCGATTGTGATTGTCTCATGATGTCACCGGAATTTTTCTGTTAATCGGGATAAATCATTCTGAAACTGCAAATGTATGCGTCCAATGCTTTTGGTATCATCTTTATTGCGAGCCCAGCTTAATGATACTATCCCGGCCCTGGATGGAATCCTTATACCGGCACCGTAACCTAATAGTGATGTCCATGCGTGACTGTCGTAAGCGATATCACCGGTAAAACCGGCACCACCGTCAATGAATATAAATACTGTACCATTGGTACTGAAATAGTGGTGTAGTTCAAATTGTCCGATTGCTGCGGTACGGAATGCGAACTGGTTTTCTGAGTAGCCCCGCAGATTCGTGCTGCCGCCATAACGGATAAGTTCTACCGGCAGGAGCGTTGTTTCCCTGGAGAGTATGTGTGATGTAATCAGTCGGGATACAAAGGCCTGTGATTTTAGAATCGGTACCTGCACTGATGCATTAAATAGTATCCGTGAACGGTTGTAGCGTATCTCCTTTTTAGCTATACCACTTCCGAATTCAAACAGGATACGGTGAAGAAGCAATCCTTTTGTAAAGTCAGGAGAATTGCGGAGCAGTAAAAGTGTACCTCCAAGATAGCTGCCGCTTCCGGTTGCTCCGTCAACACTCTTTGTTGTCGTTTCATTGTATTCGACTCCGAATCCACCGATCCAGAATGTGTTGAAGGTGATAATCGCCCTGGCGTTACCATAGATGAATCCGTAATCATCCTTTACAATTTCCATACCTCCGTTGGCATTAATTCCAAGCGGGAGGTTAAAAATGAATGGCTTCGACACAATAACATCAAAGAGCTGCTTTATATCAGAGCCGCTGTAGGTGAACGCAAGTGCTTCTGCACCATGAAACATATTCAGTAACGATAATGATGCACTTCCTTTTACTGATGGCTTATTATCCTGATCGGATTCAAATCCAACCGCCCCTTCAAAGCCGAGTCCTGATTTGTCAATAATCGTAAAGGGGACTGTTGCGATTGCAGCAGCATCTGATGCAATTGTGTCTTCTATCAGCAGCGGCGGAAAATAGGATGCATTTTCGATAATGCTGTTCATTTTCAATTTTGAAATGGAGCTTTCGACCTGTCTGATATCAAAGGGTTCACTGTCCTGTATGTCAACATAGCGCAGGAGAAGTGCCGGTGATGTTCCCTTAAGGGTCCGGAAGTGCGGCCGTGTATTTCGTGTAAACTGTTCTTTGTTGATAGTAAACAGAACAAACAGAGAATCTCTGTCCCGGGATGCGCCGGTAAATTTCAGTTCTATATCTATTGATGCAAACGGATACCCGTTCTCGGCGTAGATACGAATCAGACTGAGTGCCTTGTTATCTATTACAGAACGATCAAACGGATATGGATACAAGGTACTGCCCTTGATTATCCTGTAGATGGAATCATCGGCAATTATCGTATCCCCGGTGATAATTGCGCGGTATCCGCTGTTAAATGCCTTATTGATGCTGTCATATGATGCTTTTGTAAAGCCAAGGGAATCAAATACACGCATAAGCTGTGCGGATGAATCTTTGTGAATACCTGTTGTGAGTTGTTTAATGATTGCACTTGCGGAATCATCACCGGGGTATATGCACGTAATGGATGTCGACAGGCCGGGGGTAGTGGACGTTTGTGCCAACGCCTTACCAGCCAGGACTGCTAATAAAATGATATACGTATAGGCATATATTCGGTAGATCACGTCTTTTATCCTGTGACAGTACGTTTTTTTAAAATCCAGCATGTGTTTCATCACAAAATTCTGCGAATTCATAAAAAAAACGTGTATGTTGCTTTTTCGCTCTGTAACAGGTACTACCTGTGAGCATCCTTTTTTTGTAAATATTCGTTCAACTACTGCAAATAGTGTCAGTCCAATTCCCAGACAGGATTCTTTTGACAACCATGTTATCAATGACTGCGAACGGGGTACATTTAAAAAACAGCGATAAAAAAAGGTTCCTGATAAATATCATATCAGGAACCTTTAGTAATCAATATACTGGAGGAAAAAAAACGAGATTTAAATACCCTGACGTTTTCTGCGTTCCATAATTTCTTTACCTTTAACACTGTACTTTGCAACAGGGACTTCCTCAAGACGTTCAACGGGGATAGCTTCACCTGTCACTTTGCAAATGCCATAAGTGCTATCCTCTATCCTCTGCAGTGCCTCATCAACCTGTTCGAGGTATTTCTGCTGGCGTTCTGCGAGTCCCATGGAGAATTCTCTCCCATAGGAAAGGGATGCAACATCACCAAGATGATAACTGTAACGAGAGTTTTCTCCGGATGCGTCACTGATAGACTGCTTTAAATTAGTCTGCTGGAGTTCATCCATTTCCTCAAGTACACGTTTTTTCTCTTCAAGAAGTTTTGCTTTGAAATGCTCAAGCTGCTTTTTAGTTAGTTTTTTATTCATTTCATCCCTCCATTATTTTCGAGTAAAGAAATTAAGTGATAAAAAATAGATAAACTGCACTCATTATTCCAACTTTTTTAATCATAACATGATAAATATGTTATGCTGTATCTTTTTTTATCGATTTCACCGCGTGATGTGGCAGTCCATATCCAGTATAGAGTATCACTATAGTATATCACTGTGGCAAAGAGTTGGCAAGCAAAGAAGGCCTGACTGATTATCATAATCACTCCTCACGTTTCTTCCCCTTCAGCATCACCCTTTATCTATTTTTACAGGTTATCAGGGTTATAATTTTTATCGTAGAGGTATTGGTACAAAATGACACGAATGGAACAGGCCAGAGCCGGTATAATGACAGATGAGTTGAAGGCAGCTGCTGCCAGAGAGGGGATCGAACCTGAGCAGATGCTTGAAGGGGTTGCCAACGGTACCATCTGTATTGTAAAAAACAAATTACGCAATATTGAACCACTTGTTATCGGAGCTCCATCCAGAGTAAAAATTAATGCAAATATTGGAACGTCATCATCACTTGCTGACATTAATGAAGAGCTTGAAAAGATGCATGTCGCAGTAAAACATGGCGCGAATGCCATAATGGACCTTTCGACTTCGGGTGATCTTGAAAAAATACGCAACGAATTGTTAAAAGAGTGTCCGGTTGCGATCGGGACTGTTCCTTTTTACGAAATGGCTCTTCGTGCAAGACGTAAGGGTAAATCGGTGCTGGAGATTACTGCTGATGACATGTTTGCCGTTGTCGAGGATCACTGCCGGGCTGGGGTCGACTTCCTGACAATACACTGCGGTGTCAACCGGCAGACCGTAAAACGGTTCAAGGAAGTAGATCGTCTTGCAGGGGCAACGAGTCGTGGTGGTACTATTATTATGGAATGGATACATGTTAATAATGCAGAAAATCCGTTTTATGAGCAATATGACCGGTTGCTTGATATTATGGCAGAGTATGATGTCGCTGTAAGTCTTGGTGATGGTTTCAGGCCGGGTGCGCTTAAGGATGCAACTGACAGAGTTCAGATTGAGGAACTTGTGGTGCTTGGTGAGCTTGTTAAGCGTGCGCGTAAAAGAAATGTCGGGGTATTTGTTGAGGGGCCGGGGCATGTGCCGTTAAATCAGGTTGTAACTAATATGCAGATACAGAAAACACTATGCGAGAATGCACCATTTTATGTTCTCGGACCGCTTGTAACAGATGTTACTCCCGGTTATGATCACATCAGTGGCGCGATTGGCGGTGCAGTTGCAGCAATGGCCGGTGCCGACTTTTTATGTTACGTTACACCAGCAGAACATCTTCGTCTTCCATCAATTGACGATGTACGTGAAGGTACGATTGCGTCCAGGATAGCCGCCCATGCTGCTGATATTGCTCGCGGCAACCGTAAAGCGATTGAGTGGGATCATGCAATCTCTCAGGCGAAAGTTGATCTCGACTGGAAAAAAGTGATTGATCTGTGCATCGACCCTGATAAAGCCAGGCGGTACCGTGAATCACTGCCTCCCTCTGAGGACGTAGAGAATCATTGCAGTATGTGCGGGGAATTTTGTGCGATCCGCAGATCAAAGAATGTTTCAACGGAGAAGAAAAACTGATGAGTTCTTATTGTGTCAGTTGTGTGTTGACCCCCGATGAACGGGATCTTGCGACCAGCTACTGGTTTTCACTGGGCATGCAGGGTTCTGAAGAAGTTGTTGAAAACGAGAATGTTCGGGTAAAGGTTTACTTCGCGGATCTTGAGGCTGCCGATAATGCAAAGACTGATCTTGAGAAGCGTTCCCCATTGTCACCGGTAACGCTTACAGAAGTGGTTGATGAGGACTGGAACGCAAAGTGGCGTGAGTCAATGAAACCGGCAAAACTTGCACCTCACTTCTGGGTGTCACCAACCTGGCTTCCTCCAGATGGCGAAGAGGGTGATCAGTGGATAAAAATTGAACCGAAAATGGCATTCGGCACCGGGCATCATGAGACAACACGTCTTGCTGCCAGGGCAATTATTTCAAAGAAAAAATGGATGTCCGGAAAAAATGTGCTTGATATCGGGACCGGGTCCGGTGTTCTTTGTTTTGTTGCTGATAAACTTGGTTCCCGAAGCTGTCTTGGAATTGAGATCGATCCTGATTGTCTTGAGAATCTTGATGAAAACCGTAGAGAAAATAGTCCCGGGGGTATGATGGAATTTACTATTGGTACCCTTGATTGTTTGAAAGATGATGTTGTGTTTGACATGGTTGTCATGAATATGCTGCTTAACGAATCAACACCATGCCTTCCTCAGGTGGATAAGTTTTTACGAACTGGTGGATTACTTGTCTGGTCGGGAATTCTTGTTGATGAAAAGGAGACTGCAATAGATAACGCTGCCATTATTGCATCATGTAAGCTGCTTAAGGAAACGGTTGAGCATGAATGGTGGTGTGGTGTATTTACTAAGTCAGATACTTGAAAACTAAAATAGTTTGGATATGTCGGGTAACAATAAATGTGGCTGTTTAACAAAAAAGAGTGTATATGACATTTGAAAAATTTGCAAAAGATCGGTTTATTACTCCTGAAGGGTATGATAGTCAATTAAAAAAGCGTAAACTTGGCGGACCTAACGGCTGGCTTCTTTTTGTCGCATGTAATGCAGGTGTTTCTTTTGCAGAAGAAGTAAAGCGTGAGTACGAGCTGATGCTTGCAGAAAATGGGAGCGGTCTTGATAATATACCAATAATCGGCAGCGCAGCAAATCCGATTACTGCGGTATTTGCAGATACTGAAACATGTCCCAGGCTCGATCAGCACGTTGCCGGTTCAAATGCATTTGTTTTTCAGAATGTTCATGAGCATCATACATCAAATACGGTAAATGAAAATATTCAACAGCTTTTGCAGGTTGTGCGTACCTTGCGTGCACACAGGGCGAGAACAATTACTGTAGTTACACCGTATTGTCCCTATTCGCGTCAGGATAAACCGAGTTTTCTTGCCCGGGAAGCAACTCTGGCCAGTCTTTTTACCGACCAATTGAAAGTCGCAGGCGCGAATGCGCATTTGACGTATCATCCGCATGCATATTCTTTATACGGTTTTTATGAACCTGACATGATGCTGGTTTCCTTAAGCGGCCTCGATCTTTTTATCGATATGTTCAGTGAATTCAAAGGGAATAGTGATGTTGTTGCGGTGTCAACCGATGCAGGAGGAGCAAAATCAACGGTACATTTTTCCGATGCCATGAACATTCCATATGCAATCGCAAATAAATTCAGACCAGGTAAGGATCGTGTCAATTTACTCGGGATTATTGGTGATCTCAAAGGTAAGACGAAAGCCATAATCACTGATGATGAAACGGTGACTGCGTCATCGATCGCAAACGCTGTAAAATGGCTCTATACAAACTATGGTGTCAGGGAAATATATGTCGGAATAAGTCATTTGAAATTGAACGATGAGTATATCCCGGTAATTAAAGACCTTCACGACAACTATGGATTAAAGGAACTTCATACAACGAATACCATTCCACAAATGCAGGCTATTCTTGATCTTGACTTCGTAAAAGTACATGGATTGGCATGCAGATTTGCATCAACCATTAACAGACTTCATTATAACCAGTCTGTTAGTGAAATCTACCAATCGATTTGATCCGCATAATACTATCATACGTTTAATAGTAATTAGGGTATTGACAAATTAGTCGTATTTCGGTAATGTCTGCCCGATTTAAGATATTCGAAGGTGATTAAAAGTAACAAGTGAGGGAGAAAAATACTGCGTATAAAAATCTTTGTTGAAGATGTATCTATACGCAGCTTTTAACTGCATCGTGTTGACATGATGAGAGTAATATGGTTGTACCATTCGGGAAATCTGAAATGATACCTGTACTGTGTACAACCATACAAAACCAATGGCGTTTTCTGCTACGATCAACTGTGAAACACATAATTTTCACCTTTCATAAGCTATCGACACCACGACTTAGCAAACCGGCAGAAAACTACCAGCGCTGTTCTCTTCTGTCACCGCCACGGCTGCCGCCATGACCACCTCTGTCACCACCGCGTCCACCGCGGAAACCACCACCACCGCTTCTGCTTCCACCTTCACTCTTTTCACGAGCAACATTAACAGTAAGTGTTCTGCCATCATACTGCTGATTGTTAAGAGCTTCAATAGCTGCATCAGCATTTTCCATCTCAACAAAACCAAAACCGCGTGATTTTCCGCTCATTGAGTCAGTGATGATTTTCACAGATGTAACTTCACCATGCTGTTCGAAAATCTGTTTGAGTCCATCTTCTGTTGTACCGAAGGAAAGGTTTCCTACATACAGTTTCTTAGCCATGAAAGGCCTCCTTTTTAGGATTATAAAAAATCAGAAATTACCACCGCGGTAATACTGAACCTTTTCAAAATTAGATTGTAAAAAATTAATTATAATAACATCTGACAGAAAAAAGCGAGATAATAATGATCGCTGTGCAGATATAAAAGAAAAATGAATCTTTGACACAAAACATTTATTTTGCCTGCAGCTATCTGTTGAAAACAGAACACAATCAAAAATAGGGATAATCAGTGCAGTTTATTCTCTGTTAGGCGTTTGTAATAACTGGAAACGTTCGGAAGGAATGCGAAAAAATCAGCGTTTTGAAGTATACCAATAAAAACTTGAAAAATCATCATTCTGCAATCAACTTACGATCAATAAAACATTGAGTTATTAAAAGATAACTCGTTCAACAATTCATTTAACAGGTGCCGTACATCACCAACTAACACTGACCAAATGCACGTTGTTGTCATAAAACCAAACCTGTTAATAAACAACATTACTTTTTAATATACATTTGAATTTATAAAAAAGGTATAAAAAGATAAAAACCTTTTTATTTTTTTTGATTTTAAATCCAATAGTACTTAAAATAATACTTATTCTGATATAAACACAGATAATGTGATCAAATTGATGATGATTGGCTACTAATAAGGTTTCTTATGCTATCAGATACTATACTACCAAAACTAAAAAGGGATTCTTTATGGTTCGAAATGTACTTTCGATAATAGCGGTTGCTGCGTTCATGGTTGTTGCTGCTGACCGTTATGAAGCAGAGAATGCTATTGTTGATGAAAACTCCGTTGTAAAAGTATCTGATACAAATGCATCAGGTGGTGTTTATATAAGTATGAAAGAAGGATCTCTTGCGTTTAAAGTGAATGCAAAAAGCTCTGGCTTTTATACCGTCTGGGCACACTATAAACAGCCAAATGATAAGAATGGAAAAATTCAGAATCTGTCGGTCAATGGTTCTGAACGTGGACAGATCTCATTTCCTTATGCCGAGTCCTTTGTTTTACTAAAAGCATCTGCAAAAATTAAGCTTTCGCAAGGTGAAAATACAGTCTCAATAACAAAATCATGGGGTTGGGTTGATATTGACTTTGTTGAAATTACACCTTATGTTGATACACCTTTTGCTATAAGCTCATCCCTTGTGAATAAAAATGCGTCTGAGAGTGCGGCTAAAATGTATGGTTTTCTTTTAGAAAATTTCCAAAAGAAAATTGTCAGTGGTGTGATGACCAACACTGTTATGCAAAATGATGGCAGATATACACCTAATACGTATGAAGATCAGGTGGAGCTTGCCTGGATTAAGGAAAAGTCCGGTAAACTTCCCGCGCTTGTTGGACTTGACTTTATGCATGGTACCGGGAAAAACTCAGATGGGGAATGGTATAAGGGGTATACAAATGCAACAGTTGTGCTTGCACAGGATGTGTACAGAAATGGTGGTATTCCTGCATATTGCTGGCATTGGAAAGATCCGCAAAAAAGTGTTGAGGCATTCTATTCGCCATCATCAGGTAATGCAACAACCACCTCGTTCAATCTTAAGAACGCATTTACAGATACAAATGTATGTGAGGTTTTTAACACACAAAGTGCAGAATATAAGGCAATTGTTGCCGATATTGACACTGTTTCAATGTACCTGAAGTCGCTTGCAGATTCCGGTGTTGCAGTACTGTGGCGTCCGCTACATGAGGCATCAGGAAAGTGGTTCTGGTGGGGGTATGCGGGAGCTAAACCATGTGTATCACTGTACAGGTTTCTTTATGAACGTATGACAAGTTACCACAAGTTAAATAATCTTATCTGGGTATGGACTACAGATGAATCCGGTGATGCACTCGACTGGTATCCTGGCGATGAGTATGTTGATATAATAGGAAGAGATTATTACTATTATCCGCGAGTGGCAAATCATGGTTCACTCGTTGCATCATTTGAAAAAATCAAGGATATTTACAATGGAAAAAAACTTATAGCGCTTAGTGAAAACGGCTCTGTACCTCATCCGGATAGTCTCAGGGAAGATATGGCCGGATGGTCATATTTTATGCCATGGTATGGAGATTATACAATGGATGGATGGGCACATGATAATACAGCGGAAGACTGGATGTCCATAATGAATAACGACTATGTTATCACACTGGATAAGATGCCCGGCTGGTCATCATATACTGTTGATGTCAGATATCAATCGAAAAATCCGCTTACCAGACAAGCTATGCTTACTGTTGCAAACGGTAGGTTATATCTAACTGCAGATGCAGAAAATTACCGTGCAGAACTGTTTAATGTTCAAGGTAAAAAAATGCTGCATACCACCATTAATTCGTATACTTCACTTGATATCAGCACATTGGTAAGAGGTACCTACATTGTCAAGATATCCCGTTCCGGCAGCTGCATCATAAATGAGAGGCTTTTAGTACGTTAATAGGGAGTCGTAGGGTAGTGTATCTTTTCTCAGTGCGCTAAATGTCTATTAAATGTTAAGTAAAATATTATATTTCAATTTGATGATGCAGATTGTATACTTTCTGTAACTTTTACATATGACCATGATACGTTATTGTGTTTTTTAACTATTAGAAGTGAGTTTACATGATTGATTTTGAGATAAAACCGGAGCAAATGAATATCGAACAGCTCGGGCCTGCCCGTATAGACAATCCGACGATTAAAGGCAACGTGTGCTGTTTTATCCATGAGACAGATCGCGTTCTTTATGAAGATGTTGTTGATCACACAACCGATAACGCATCAACGCTTGTAACACAGGTAAGTATGGAACGTGCCGGACCGCGGGAAAAGATCTATTTTGATCCGAGTAAAACCCGGGCGGGAATTGTAACGTGCGGTGGGTTATGTCCGGGTATCAATGATGTCATACGTGCAGTGACTATAGCACTATCGAGGATTTATGGCGTTCGCCACATTTATGGATTCCGCTACGGGTATGAGGGATTTTTAGCACAATTCGGCCATGATGTCATAGAGCTTAATCCTGAAGTCGTTGATGGATGGCAGGAAACCGGCGGGACAAAGCTTGGGTCAAGCCGTGGTCCTCAGCCAACATCTGATATTGTTGATTGCCTTGAACGGATGGGTATAAATATTCTGTTTGTTGTCGGTGGTGATGGTACTCTGCGTGGTGGTGCTGATATATACGATGAAGTCAAGAAACGGAACCTGAAGATTTCGGTGATTGGGATACCAAAGACAATCGATAATGACCTTATGTTTATTGATGAGAGTTTTGGTTTTCAGACTGCGTATGAAGCTGCTGTGCAGTCACTTATTTGTGCACATATCGAAGCGAAAGGTGCATATAATGGTGTTGGTCTTGTCAAGCTAATGGGACGTCACTCCGGATTTATCGCCTGCAGTGCAGCACTTGCAATGTCAGATGTCAATTTTGTACTTATTCCCGAAGTACCATTCACCCTTGAAGGTGAGGACGGATTTTTACGTGCACTTCACCGCAGGCTTGAGACGCGTCATCATGCAGTCGTTGTTGTTGCTGAAGGTGCAGGGCAGGAGTTTATGGATGCAGTGAATGCTACTGATGCATCAGGGAATAAAAAACTTCAGGATGTCGGTGTATTTCTACGTGATGCTATCTCAGATTATATGAAGAAAGAAAATGTTTCGCATAGTGTTAAGTATATTGATCCAAGCTATATAATCCGATCTGTGCCTGCGAATGCTGCGGATGGCGTTTACTGTTTACAACTGGGACATGATGCCGTACATGCTGCGATGGCAGGTAAAACAAATCTCGTGGTTGGTCGCTGGCATGGACTCAATGTTCATATTCCGATCAGAGTGGCAACAATGCGAAGAAAAGTGGTTGACCCGACGCGACCGCTCTGGCGAAGTGTACTTGAGTCAACCGGTCAGATGAGATGGTTTAATGAATAATAATCTTATTGACAACCGGTGACGTTGTATACCGGTTGTCAATTTTGTAAATGTACGTTCCCCGGGCAAGATTGAAATACTGTTGAATCGATCCGGTACGCTTTGATGCTCCAATACGTTTCCCCTCCAGTGTGAAAAGTTCGACAAGCGTAGTCTCATCCATGCAATCAATTGTAACGACTGAACCCTGAACAATTGCATGGTATGATGTTTTATTAACGGTTGGGGCTGTCCGAGTTCCGGTACTTGTTGTTGATGTTATTTTGTAAACGCTTAGCATTGTCGGGTCAGGAAGCGGCGGATTACGGGCTTTATCCTGATTTTCCGGCAGCGTTTCCCATCTGAAATAATAATCGCCATCAACCTTGATATGAACCTGCATTCCGGCAAATGTCGATGTTACTTTATGCAATGAGTCAAGACCCGGGATCAGGATCGGAAGAGTGTCTTTCAAGGGTTGCAGTGTCTGTTCATCAAGAACCCACATGTGGCTGCCAAAATTTACATGCTGATATTCCTGAACAAGCCGTCCGGAGTAATCCTGCTTTACCGGAGTTCCGGAAATATCAATACCAAGTGTACCGGTTCTATCAAGTGACCACTTGAATGATGTCCACGCGCTCGTCTGGTAGATTTTCCATGCGCCATTCTCCCATCGTGTGTTCCATCGCTGACTTATTGCATTTTTATCATATTTGTGATAATTGATAACAGGCCTTTTCTGACTGTCCCATCCGATACCAAAGGCAATATTGATAAGCCCGTTTCCGGCATCAACAGGATCAGCAACAACTCCTGGAGTAGACTGCTTGATAGGAAGGGTAACAATTGTACCGTTCATGGTTTCCCAATTGACAAGATCTTTGCTCCGGATATGTGAGAGGTCGTGATTGGTATTTGCGGTCGGTGTGTTTCGCCACATCCAGACAACGTGAAAATAATCATCCGGGCCTTTTACCGGATTAGTCATATAGGCGCTATAGAGCCCTTCTGTATTGAAAAATCCCTCTGTTGTCAGGCGGGTCCATTTTTTAGTTGCTACCGAGTACTTATTCCATAATATTGTGCTGGTACTATTGGCATTATCGCGATATTGAAAGTACAGCTCTCCTTTTGCGATACCTTTAATAAACATAGGGTAGGTGACCATTGTCTCGTTGGTACCTGTCATGGCGAGTGATTCAAAAGTATCAATCGAACGCGGTTTTGAGGAGCGAAAGTAGACAAGCGGTACATTATGCATATTGCCGCTTACATGAATATACCCGCTGTCATCAACGGCTACCGATATATAGTCATGACTGTCCCATCCGGTTGTTACTGGAAGTGTTTTAAGCTGCCACTGTTTTGATGACAGGTTGCGCTGCGCAATGGTCATTTTGCGGTCTTTGTCATAGAATCCAACATATTGAAGTAGTGCAGAAGAATCGGTAACAAGTGCAAAATCAACAAAATGTGAAGACCAGACATTCGTGATATCAGATTGTTCCACTATTGCTGCGTTAAGAGTAACTGCCATGGTAAGGACAAAAATAAGTTTATGCATTTAATTTCCCCGTGGGTATTAGGCATCCGGATTACCGGAATCCTCTGTTTATGTGTTATAATGATATCTCAGAATATAGAAAAAAAACGATACTCTGTTTAATAAAAACTTTATTAAATAGATCGACAGCAGCAGACGCTAAATTGTCTGACAACTACGCTTAATGTAATTATTAAATCGGGAGAATTATCCCAACGGGTAATTAATCGGTACGTTAAAAAGATGGAAATATAGTATTGGTACTATTGCCAGAGTAATACCGGAAACAGTCAAAGTTGTCTGAAAGAAACTATAAAAGATTTCTGTCTGATTTTATCTGCAGATATGAATATCTGTTTACACTATGCAAAAATACATTTTGCATAGTGCCGGGATTAAAATGTATAGATAAATCCAGTTGATACGATAAGAAAATGAAGCCAGTTCTTAACATAGCCATCACCGGGCCAGATGTCGTTCGTACTTGTTCCGGTTGCACCTCCGCCAAGATACCGTGCATTGACAAAAAGTGTACCCTGACGAATATTTGCACCTGCCCGTAAGCTGGCATCAAGAATAGCACCGACAACCTCATTGTCACTTCCATTCAGATAACTTACCGGGGCATAGATTCCGTCTGCTTCAAGTCCGATGAAATACCTCTCTGAGAAATTTTTATAGCCCCGTACTTTCAACGCTGGTACTAATCCAACATCACGGTTGGTACGGTATCTGGTGCCGTCGGCTGATTCAAAAGAGATCGTGGCATTGCGGATCTGAAGTGTCAGGCCAATCGCAAGTTTATAACTGCTATTTTCGGACAGCAGCTCTCTGAGGTAGCTTGCACGGTAGAATGGGAAATCGTAAAGGCATTTGATACCTGTTGAATCCGGAAAGGTGAGATTGTCAACAATTAAATTATGTTCGAGAAGATTCTGTGTCTCCAGCCTGAGTGGTTGGTAAAGCAGGATAATGGTGTTTCTTTTACCGATATCCATCTCAGCAGAAAAACGGGTTGCCGGAAATAATACATCCTGCCCGCCATCTTCGACATAATCGAAGTTTGTTCCGGTCTTACTTAACTGAATCTGGTGTGAAAGTACACTAAGAAAACCAAATTCAGCAATTCCACGAAATTTAACATAATCAGATGCGATACAGCTTTGAGTAATTATGCTGATGATAATCAGCAGTTTTTTACTTAGTAACATTTTATTGCTCCCTTGAGACCTTGAAGTAAGATGTATGAAATGTTGTGTTCGCGTATAGATATTACCATCCACATGTGTCACAACAATTGGTTGTAATCTACAACACAGGTTAGTAGCGAATCTATAATAAAATGTACTTTTTGAAAGTAAGCGTAGGTTATAACCCCGCCGTTTTCGAAAATGTATTGATACACAGCAATGATATTAAAATCGCTGTATATTGTATCATGTTATCCTTTAAAATTTCACTATTTACAAAAGACATCGCTAACATCTCGTTTTGTCGTTAAAGTAGCATTTCTGTTTGTGAACCTGGTTAAAATACATCCAACTTCGATGCTTGTCATAGTTATTCATGATTGATTCAATAAATATCAAGCATTACTCAAAAAGTGCGCTTGCCACAAATTCTGCTTCGATGAGCGACCAGAAGTCAACAGCAAGACCGCTGCGTACATATTCGTAAGGAAGCCAGCCATAGCCTTTATCACCCCACTCCTTACCCCATGAATTACGAATCAGCAGCGCACCAGTCTCCTTACCGATTTTACGCTTGTCATCGTAGCCAACTGCAACAACCGCATGGCCGCCAATAAGCTGATCACCCCCTTCGGGAAAAGGAATATCAGGGAAACCGGGGTCAAATGAGATCGAATTGTAAACAGAAAATCCAAACATTGATGGCAACTGGGCTGCAATTTTTTCCTTTACAGATTGAAGCAGCTTGCCGGTGGTAGTACCTGATGGATCAAGCCGGTAGTATTTCATTGCCTGGTAGTTCTGTGCAAAAGCATAGCAAAACGCTGATGGCTCCTCATTGAACTTTTCGATATCGTAAACCCAGTATTGTTCAGGGCAGATGCCAAAAAGTACCATTGCTTTCATCGTAGTACGAAGATACGCGCCATCATCACCGGTCCAGCCAAGCAGATTTCTTGTTGCTTTGTAAAGAAATCTGCGGGATCCATCAATATGCTTCCGGAATGCATTTCGCTGATAGTATTCCATTAATCCGACACCTGCGTGAGCAGTACATGAGCCCAGCTCCCCCTGATTTTTAATCGGTGAACATTTGCTGCGAAGATCCACACTTGCAGGTAAAGCTTTTTTTGCAGCTTTTAATTTCGATGATTTACTGATAATAGGGCTGATTTCCTTATGACTCTCATGAAGGTCACGGATATCGGGAAGGTCACGTTCCCATCCAAACGAGAAAGTGTTTTGTGTAGACATATTAGTCTTCCTGTTAATGTGAAAGGGGTTGATGATAGTGTGTATAGTACATTTATAGTATTATACTATAATTATAGAGCTGCTGGTTCTCTCCTGGTAACTGTATTGATCAGAAAAGATCAATTAATCATTGTGTCAATCTATAGTGCTGATAATTTTAAACATTTAATTGCATTTATTTATACTTTGCAATTGTATTCCCATTGACCGTTATGACCTTAATATTACTAAAAGGAATTAAAGTATAACGTTGACCAAAATTTAACTCCGATGTTACCATAAAACCATTAAACCTGTCAACTATAAATTTACATTGTTGGAATAAATAATGGAATCAATTCCTGACGATCTGATACCAAACCTGGAAAGGAATACGGAGGTGGGGAGGTGATAAAAACAAATTCAGTTTTACTCTTGTTACTTAAAATGGATGAGAAACTGAATCCGTTTTACGATTGATAACTTTAATTAAAGGACTGTTAATCGCTATTCATGAGGATTGATGATCAAACTTACTACACCAATTATTCACACTTGCTAAAAAAGTGTGGTAACAAATGTCCACAGAAATTTCGGCAATCAATTCAATAAGTCTTATACAAGTACTGTTTTGTCTTTATATTATTCAAGTGTATAGTAGCTATTAGTTTAATAGACAGGAATGTCTTCAGAGGGGGTCTTTTATGAGTTTAAAGTTGACATCAATGATTGTATTTTTAACAGCGTTTAGTATTATAGCTGAAGAAGTTAAGTGGCCAGCACCACCATCAGGCTTTTCGAGCAGGAAAAACGATAGTCCACATGGAAAAGTAAGTTCACACAATTATGTTGCTACTCAGTTTAAAAATGAGAGTAAACCAGTAAAAGTATATACTCCACCAAATTATTCCGCAACAGCTGCAACAAAATATCCGGTTCTCTACTTATTGCATGGTATTGGTGGAAACGAATCAGCCTGGACTTCTTCAGAAGGAAATGCAGATAATGTGATGGACAATCTATACAAGGATAACAAGGCTGTACCTATGATTGTTGTGATGCCTCATGGCGGTGCATTCGGGACTGACATGTTTGATAAATTTGCAAAGTTTGAAGACGTTTTGATAAAGGATCTTATCCCATATATTGAAAAAAACTTTAATGCCTCACCAGATTCTAATATGAGAGCCATTGCAGGTCTTTCGATGGGTGCTGGGCAAACATTAAATTTTGGGTATAAGTATCCTAAAGTGTTTACCTGGATTGGTGCATTTTCGCCAGCACCTAACACAACCGCTGCTGGAACCACAATAAAAGATATGGCATCTGTAAAAGCAAATATTCATCTGAATTATCTTGCTGCAGGAACAGGAAGTGGTGATGCTGGTTACTTGAATACCGCCCGGACTTACCATAACTATCTAAACCAGAATGGTGTAAAAAACCTTTATCTTCTATCTGAAGCGGGCTTAAATCACGAGCCTGAAAACTGGAACCGTCAGCTTTACAACTTCGCCCAACGGGCTTTTCAGGGGGTTTCAGCTATTTCACAATCAGAATCTTTTAAAATAGTTCCGATTGCAAAGGCAACTATCAGTACTCAAAAATTGTTGATTTCGAAAAATAGTGGGGCAGATTCAAAACCTTGGGGTGTATTTATAAACCAGACTGAAAACTCTTCATCAAAGGTTTTTTCTTTGACTGGGAGGACAGCTATATCGACATTTAGAAATTTGAATTATTCTACACCTGTCAATCAAAAGCAGTAATTAACTTTGTGCCCTCCCTGGCATTTAGCTATGGAGGGTGTCTTTATTTCTCTTGAATAGCTTCATTAAAACAATCAAATATTCTCAACTCTTTCAAGTTTGAATGTTACCGGCCGCAGACCATCAGTACAACATGCAATAGATGGATGTTCCTTCCCTTCATGGTAACTATGGATACCTGGTAACAGATCTCTCCAGGCCCAGGTGCAAAAATGTTCCGGTGGATCCCATCTACTTTTTGTAATGAACACCTGACCCTCATGCAGCCTTCCACATTTCCCCGCATACCCGTATGAATATTGTTCATAGAACTCCCGATTAAAATCACATTTCAGAACGGTGATTTTGCACAAATATTTTTCATTTAATTTGTCAATGCCAGCCTGTTCAATCTGACTCATACTGTTTTCCATTTTTTTAATCCTCTCAGCAATTTCTATGGTTTTCTTTTAGCAATCATTTCTATTTCAATAAGCGCGCCCAGCGGTAGTTCTTTTACTCCTATTGTAGTTCTGGCAGGGTATGGACTAATAAATTGTTGCGCATATATTTCATTCATTGCTTTAAAATTATTCATGTCGGTAAGAAATACCGTAACCTTTATGACATCATCAGATGTTAAGCCCGCTACTTTTAAAACATTGAATAGATTTTTGAATGATTGTTTTGTTTGTGTGGTTATGTCTCCGGTTATAATTTTGCCTGTAGTTGAATCCATTGGTGTTTGCCCTGAAAGATAGACAAAACCATCAGCTTCGACAGCATGAGAATATGGACCAACTGATACTGCACCTTCAGCGGTAAATGCTTTTCTTGACATTGAATTTTCCTTTTTTAAAGCTGTTTATTTAACGAGCTCATCTACATTACTGTTTTTTACACTGAGAATAAGTTATTGTGCATCACACAAGATAGAACTGTTTGAATGTGTTTGCCATACAATTAAATAGCCTGTTTATATATTGTCCCTATGGGACAATGGTTTTTATTTATTGATTGCATTTTCTATAAATATATTGTCCTACGGGACAAAAATGAATTATTTAAATATTTGTATGCTCTTATTCTGAAAATCAACAGAAGGAATGATATACCTGAACGTATTGTATCATTTATGCAGTGTGTCAATGATACTATACATATCCCATGCGCTTATTTTTTTGGTTACATACATTTACATAAGCGGTAGTATGGCAATTGTAGCACAGGCTCAAACCCCAAACTCAAGGCGAGCCTATAAGAACCTGCATTTTCTAATCTACATGACCATATTGGTTCAAAGTTATTTGTAATGCAATAATCAATCAAGGCACTGCATGCTGATTTTGCATGCCCGAAACCTCTATATTTTTGAACAGTTTCAATTCCGATTTCAAGATACTTATCATGGACAAATGCAGAATATGCGGTTGATACCTGTTCACCATTTTTAAATACACTGAAACCTATCCCTCTATTCAAAAATTCATCTTCGTTATTCCAGAAATTTAAAGGAATAACACTTCCTTTAATTGAACCGGTAGTTTCTTTGTCAAGCTTTTTAATGATACTTTCCTCGCTTGAGTAATTTTGCACTTTTTCTTTATATAAAGCATCATTGAATTTAAAGTTAACTCTCGTGTTTACTTCGATATAATCAGAATAATTCAGGCCCACATTCCTGTCTGCTGAAAGCAAATGTTCATGGAGCTCTTTCTGTATGATATCCTGCCAATTATTAGAAAATACCTGCATCCACTCATTTTTTATTCGTTCTTTTTTCAGGTTGAGCATATATTCAACAAACCATTTTTTAAACTCAGCGTTTTTACCATCACCGATTAATAAGGACATACCGTATGGATGTAAAATGTATGCATTCGCCGGCATATCTTCATTATCTACGTATACTTTTCCATTTAAATGGTGCTTAATGACTGATAATGCAAAATAGCAGTTAAACGTAACTTTTGCTAATGTCTCCTGCAAGTTGACATACTTTTCTGGTGGTAGTTGTATCATTATTGTTATTCTTTCTCCGATTTCTTACCTATAACTCTTCAATAATTGTCCATTTTGCCTCTACCTGCCTGCTACTGATTCAACCAATATATCCACTGATTGTGTTGCTGTTATCAACAGCATTTGTCTATCGTTACGGCAGAATAGTACTTTCTTTAAATGTCAATTTTGTATCACCTTTTTTTACTTCAAATTGAGTCCATTCAATATCGGATAATTCCATCATACTTTTGGACTTTTGCAGACCACATTTCTCATAGAATGGAATAGCGTCATCATTCGCATTAATAAAAACTATGATATCTTTTTCTCCGCCAGCTTCCTCCCGTGCAATTTTCAGCAATTTGGAACCAATTCCGTTTTTTACATAAGCGCGATCGACACCAAGATCAGTAATCATTAACCAATACGCAAAGTCAGTAATCCCGAAACAGATTGCAACTATTTCATTGTGGGTATTGTAAGCGATGAGACTTATTTGGGTGTTGTTTACTAATTTAGTAATCCTCTCGTTGAATCGTTCTTTTGGATACTGTTTTCCGAGGTCCGTTCTGCTTAAAAATTCAATGTATGCATCAGGTGTTACTTTTTGATGAACAATGTTGATCGTTTCTCTTTTTGTCGAATGCTCATACTTTCCATAACCTGCCATAACTGTTCCTTATAAAAATATGTTGTTTTAGTCCACAGGACTCAGTCGCCTTACAATAAAAAATCATTCATGGTTGATGAGTGTGTCAAGGATGATTTCGGGAAGGGAAACAATCCGGAAGCAAGTAGTTGGTGTTTTTGACTGTTAGGGAAAATAGGTCAGATTATTATTCCTTTTGTTGATTCTGTCAACAACTGTAAATGTTGTTATTAACGATGACGCAATCAACGCCATTAGGGAACAAAAATAAAATGGTGCATTTAAATTTACTTTGTCGTACAGTAAACCTGCAATTAAACTGGCAGGAAGCAGGGTAATACCAAGAACAGCATGATACAATCCAAAACCGGTTCCTTTCGGGTCTTTATTGATAATAAAGGAATTAAAGCTTTTTGACTACAACGTTTTCTTTTCGTGTCAATGTATTAATTTTTTCAATAAAATCCGTCTTTGAATTTGCATATGCTTCCCTGTCATTGCGGTATCTGTCGGCAAGTTTCAGTTTTACGGTTTCATATTCTTTTGCAGTCTCTTTGTGATTAATTAAATAATCTCTAAACCGTATTTCATCCCAATCACCCTTATACCTGATATGTACATGATAGGTTTGTCCTTTAATTCCCTGAGGAGTATAGCCTTTAACAAAAGTCAAATGTGGGGATGGATTATCAGGACGTTCGTTGCTATGATAATCAAGTGATGTGAATATTTTTTTTAATGTATTGCTATCAATATGCTCAGAGACTTGTAATAAAATGTCAATCGTTGGTTTTGCCTTTATTCCAGGAATTGCGGTACTGCCAATATGGTCAATTTGTATGATATCTGACTGCAAAAAACAGCTTTGTATCAGTTTGCATTCTGACTCATATAAACTAATCCATGTATCTGAATAATTCTGTAGAATAATTGGAAACAGTTGACCTAATTTTTCCAGGGTCATCTCATGAAGTTCATTGGGAGAAGTCATTTTTAATCCAACTATGTCAATTATTTGCCTGTTAAGAAAAAAGATTAGCAGACGGATAACGGAAATTACCATCTGCTAATCTAGCAAACTATTTATTGAAGTTTGAGTAGACCGAATTCTTTACCCTTTTTGGCCATATTTGCGCCAAGATCATTAGGATCAACTTTTACTGCAAGATTGTACCCGCAAAATGGATACAACGCAAATTGAGGATCCGCATCAACAGCATTGTTATTATTGATAAGTCCTATCGACCACTGAATCTGTTTTCCCGACATATCGTCATTCCCGATTTCTATCATGAATTCGAGAACTTTTCCGTCCGGACTCCATACAGCTTTCATTTTTTTTGATTTCTCAGTATTTGTAAAATCTTTTCCGACAACAGTACGATACTCTTTAAATACACCGTTCGAAATAAAAGCTATTTCGACGTTGTCATTTTTTGACTCATCTTTTGATGTCGTAATTGTTTTCAGTGCTTTTCTGTTAACTAAACCATAAAGTGTATTCCCATTATAAATAACTCTCCAGTCGCCGGAAATAATTGCATCATCAGGCTGACTTTTATCAGTTGGTGAAACATGGTTATAACCGAATGAATAGGTATACGCTTCTTTCCAGCAAGCCTCTTTCGCTTTTCCATCAATTTTAGGGAGATTTTTTGTCGTTATACTCAGTGCATTAAACGGAGGAATAGTGCCTACATTTGGTCCATCAACAAACACTCCATCCTCATTTTCAAAGGTGATTTCAGCAAATCCTTTTCCTGTCCAGGCCGTGTTAGACCCTGATATCGGATAAAGCTGACATTTTCTTCCTTTATTGGGTGCATCTGCATCTGCTAATGCCATCAACCAGCCGATTGTCAAGCCGGAAAGAGTTTCTGTTGGCAGTTCAACTTCAAATTCACAAACAGTTCCTTCTTTGTTCCAGACTGCTTTACCGGGTACATTCATGTCCCGCTGCCAGTCGCTTCCGACAACTGCTCTGTATTGGCTCCATTTTCCGCCAACATTAAAAAAGAGTTCAAAACAATCAGTTTCCCAGATATTTCCATTTGATGTTATTGTTACGTCATCTTTTCTGTTAACGACACCATACAATTTATTGCCGTTGTACATGATTTTCCAGCTTCCGTATACATCTTTCTGTGATTGTGGAACCCGGAGATCATAAGGATCCAGTTGATTGTACAAGAATGGATAGGTAAATGCGTTGGCCCAATCTTTTTCATCAGCATTGCCGTCAATAATCAGTTCATTCGCTGTTTTAACTGCTCTGAAAGCTGGAAATACTCTTCCTTCTGATTTGGTAATGTATTTATCGAAATAATCCGGTGATGGATTCTCTTCCATAAGAGCATCTCTTATTGCAAAATACGCCGGTTTTGGCTTTGCTTTTTCATCGATGATTAATCCGGCTCCATAACCGGCATAGGCATTAGGGACCCAGGAATGTTTATCATATAATCCCCACATGATATACGCATTGATGTTTTTATATGCAAGCATTAATCTCATCAGTTCACCATATATCTTTGCCTGTTTGTTTAAAGCATTTTCTGTCGGTGGAACTTTTAAACGTACGTCAAGTTCTGTTATTTGGATATCAAGCCCGAGATCCGCAAATCTTTTGATGTTTTGATTTATACTTGCAAAATCGGGCATAAAGTTTCCATCAATATGAAACTGGAAACCGACACCATCAAGTGGTACACCTTTAGCCATCAAATCTTTCACCAGCCTGTAAAAACCATCAGCTTTAGGACACATTTCCTCAATGGCATAATCATTTAAGTATAATTTTGCATTTGGATCAACTTCCCGTGCGGTTCTAAGAGCAAATTCAATATAATCCTCTCCTAAAAAATCGTACCACAAACTTTTGCGTATCTGGCCATTGTCATCCATAGGCTCGTTGACTACGTCCCAATCGACTATTTTGCCTTTGTAGTGTGTCATTACATTTACGTAATGGTCTTTTACAAGTGCTTTCCATTTTTCAACAGTCATATTTGGCAGTGCTATCCAGCCGGGATTTGCCTGATGCCATAGGAGATTATGACCGCGGACTTTCATGTTATTTTTTAATGCAAAGTCCACAATCTTATCACCACCTGAAAAATCATACACAGTATCACGAGGGTGAACGGCATCCCATTTCAGGTTATTTTCAGGTGTTATATAATTACAATTTTCTATTAAAAGTTTGACAAATTCTGGATCGTCCAACTGTTTTGGCATTATTGCAGCCCCGATACTTTTATTTTTTTTATCCGCTAATGACCGGAGTGAACCCGGATCGGCTGCAAAAGTTAACACACTAAACAGTAAAATGGTACTTACTACTAATCTCGTTTTCAAGGTATACTCCTTATAGGTTTATTTATGACTATTATAACTATTTCCTAATTCACTCATTATAGTAATCAATCATTATTTTGTCAATGAATTATCTGCTGAAAATAAGGATGATATCATTGTCACCGGGCATTTCAATTTAAGCCACTGTTTTATTTAAATATGTTGTGTCAATATCCATGTCAATGCTTTTCTGATGATACAACTAATCTTTTATATGTCTTTACACCTGCAAGGTCAGGCACTTCAATTATCACGGTGATTTGCATACAGATAATCCTTAAAGATCAAAGGTTGGATTCATTCGATTAACGGGTATGATACATTCGGTTATTGGTGATAGTACCGGCAGGTGCGTGCATTGCATTGTTCATGCTCCGGATAGTATCTTAGAAATTTCATGCACGTGTCAGGATACCTTTTAGCTTTTGGAATTTAAAAAATGATTACAATGTCAAGAAATATAGTAGCACTATCTTCAGTGTTATTTGTGATTTTATTTTACGGACTTTCTTACGCTAAAAATTATACGTATACTGAGATAAAATACGGTGATGTATTTCGTATTTCAGAACTTGGAAGTGTCTATCTGCCAAAATCATACACTGCTGATAAAAAATATCCTTTAATGGTTGTGCTTCATCCGCTTGGTGGCACGGATGGTAATTTTATCAGAAATTTTATCAATGAAGCAGAAAAGAGAGAATTTATTCTAATCGCACCACACGCGAAAAATATTTATTGGGATAGTGATCCAAAATCTCCGGATACAAAAAATGTAAAAGAAATGGTGCTTGAAACAAAAAAGAAATTTTCAGTTGACAGTAAGAAAGTTCTTCTTTACGGATTTTCATCAGGAGGCAGTTTCACGCATCAGGTCGTTTCTACCAATAAGGATAAACACGGAGACAAATTTATCACTGCATATTGTACTGTATCAGGCGGCGCAGGCCATACTTTTGAATACAAGTT
>JAAZBG010000316.1 GCA_012513915.1 Fibrobacter sp. | reverse complement strand
GTCGTCCCCACATAGAGAACACCTGATGAATCCGTTGTCGCCGAAAAGTATATCTCAAGAATCTGCGGGTTCTCCACCCCGGTTTTCAGACGTTCCGGTAAATAATAGGCATCAACAGGAAGTGGTTTGTACTGAACAGCGGTATCACCAAGAGTATCCCTGTATACTTTACAATTGGTACTATCATCCTCGAAATAGGTATAGTAATAGCCTTTTGTCGCAAACGTCAATCCGGCAATTGCATGATCCAGTACCGGTTTCCATCCTGCCTCTTTGACAGAGTATTTCATCATGATTACAGTATCTGCACCCGGCAGTGTAACATTTGCAACGCTATAAAGTGCATGCGGTAAAGTATACGGATCAGTCACTGCATAAATAAAAGACCGTATAGTCAATGATGGGTCAGCAGATGTTTTTGGATACTCTGTCCATGTATCACCCTGCGGTGAATATACCCATATCGCTGATGAACTTGTTGCTATCAGCTGATTATTCGAAACTTCAAGTTCGTTGATCCAGCCTGTTGAATCGGTTATACCCTTTATTGTGTCTAAAGAAACCTCACCGGCGACACCCGGAAGCAGCGCGGTCTTTTTATCGGTTGAGATATCCCACTTGACTATTCCACCTGCCCTGCATGCAAAATAGAATGCATTGTCAAGATACGCCACATCCGTTGAGTAGACCCATTTTGAGGAATCAGCGATAATTGCCTTGTTCCAGGGAATTGTGAAATCTGATGTCTTGTCTGTTTTGTGATGTATCAAAGTGACTGTATTCATTCTGTCTTTATCAAGCGTATCAAATTCAAATACCACAACTGAATATCCGCCACCGTAGGTAAAACTCTGCGGCTTGATATTCTTTGGAAAAACAAATGATTTCCAGTTGAGATCGTTTGCAACGTACGCAGAATCTGATTTCGGGATATAACTTACTGCAAAGTTAAAATTATTTGTTATTTTGTCAGATTTTCCGCTAAGTAACGATATCGTATCACCCGATGATGCAATACCCGTAATCCAATTTGAAAAAAAACCGCTGTTTTGTCCCCAGGCTCCACAACAAAGAGCGATGAGTCCAAATGTCGCTATCATAAGTTTATTCATAATTATCAAGCACCTGTACGTTTTTTGGAATTTGAAATGCAAACATCTTTGATGATACTTTTTGATTAAATACAATTGAACTAAAAATATATGTATTCACATTACTGTTGTCATCCGTAGTCTCTATTTTTGTAATAATATTTTTAGTATCAGCCCAGAGCTTCAAATTTACAAACCGTGATTGTGTTCCGTTTTCAGCCGCCCATTCATACACAGTACCGTTGTTTACCACCCCTGGAACAAAGGTATACTTGTAAAGAAACTGACTTAGAATCCCTGATGGTAATGAGGAAAGGTCCATTTTTTTAACATTCTGAATCGTTACCTGTGCAGCTTTTTTGTTGTACGACCATAATGTATCACCATTACTAATGTATATATCATCACCAAGCGTCACATTGAATTTATTATCCGGTGTAACAATAAGCGAACCGGTTCTTTTATCCGTTTTTTCTCTCACACTCCAGTAGGTAGACAGTTCAAATTTAAACGAGAAAGTTTTTTTATCATAGTTCGCCTTAACGGCATCAATAGTCTGCGCGTGAACAAACGAGCCTGATAACAGGAGCAGTAACAGAATACACAATCGATTACAATTCATTGACATACCTGTTTGTAGTTGCTGGTAATTTTCTGATCGCCATTTTTACTGGTTAAATTATAGAGCAATGTTATGATTTCGGGTATTTTATTAATTAATTGCCGATAAAAATCATTATTGCTTATTATGTACCACAGAAATTGACGTTAAATCTGGTAATTATCGTATCCTGCACAACAGTTCATCAAGCTCATCCGGTTTCACTAAAACCTCACGGGCCTTGCTGCCATCAGGAGGACCGACAAATCCCGCACGTTCCAGCTCATCCATAAGACGCCCCGCACGGGCATATCCGATTTTCATCCTGCGCTGAAGCAGCGATGTAGATCCCTGTCCAATAGAAACAATAATTCTTGCAGCTTCTTCAAAAAGCTCATCCCTGTCCCCATCAGCAAACATCTGGTCATCCTCATTATCATTACTGCCTGTTGCCTCATGAAAACTCTCAATTTTATCAATTTTGTAGTTTTGACGCCGTATATCACTAACAATTTTCTCAACATCCTCTTCTGAAATAAATGCTCCATGAAAACGCTCTATTTCCGGTGCACCATTTCTAAGAAACAGCATATCTCCCATTCCAAGCAGTTTCTCAGCGCCTACATGACCAAGTATCGTTCGTGAATCTGTCGATTGGATAGTTCTGAATCCAATACGGGATGTAAGATTTGCTTTAATCGGTCCGGTTATAATATCAACAGAGGGACGTTGTGTCGCCACAATAAGATGGATACCAACTGCACGGGCAAGCTGAGCAATACGTTGAATCAAACCTTCAACATCTTTCGATGCCGTCATCATCAAGTCCGCAAGCTCATCAACTATAATAACAATAAACGGCAGCGGTTTATTATCGGCATCATCAAGAATATCCGAAATTTTTCCGCTTTCTACTCTTGTATTAAAAGAATCGATGTTTCGGGCCCCTACCTTTGCAAGCATTCTGTAACGACGCTCCATCTCTATGACACCCCACTGAAGCGCTTTCACTGCTTCCTTGGATTCAGTAACCACCGGGGAGAGAAGATGCGGAATATTTTCATAAAATGCAAGCTCCACTTTTTTTGGATCAATCATGATTAGCCGAAGTTCGTCTGGCGTTTTAGTCATTAATAATGAACAAATTACAGAATTTATACAAACACTTTTTCCGGATCCGGTCTGACCAGCTATGAGTACATGCGGCATTTTTGTAACATCAGTGATATATGGTGCACCACTGATATTGGTTCCAATAACAACAGGCAGTTTTGCCTTTGTCTTACTGAATGCATCGGAAACAAGAATATTTTTAAAATGAACTATCTGACGCTCGGCGTTAGGTAACTCAATACCAATTGCCGACTTACCAGGAATAGGCGCTTCAATGCGTATTCGCTGACCATTTACTGCCATAGAAATATCATCATGAAGATTAAGCACCCTGCTGACTTTGACACCTGGTGCAAGTTCAATTTCATATCGTGTAACCACCGGTCCCGGGCTGACAAAAACGACCTTACCCTCAACAGCAAAATTCATTAGTGTTTTCTCAAGAATCATAGAGTTACGCTCTATCGATTCTTTATCAACATAACTGGATTGAGGAGGTGGGTCAGGTAAAATTGATGGTTTTGGGATTTCGTATGGTTTTTGAGGAATAATAGGTATATCAACTTCCTCAACACCATCTTCTGTAAGATTCATTGGAACCGTTTCTAACAACTCATCATCAATATCATTGCTAACATGCTTGAATTGAACGTTTTCGACGCTTGATGCATGTGTGTCATCAACCTCAACCTCTGTCGTTTCAATCGACATAATTTTGATTGGCTCACGTTTTTTGGCTCTGAAAGCAGCAAGCTCCTGTTCGAGCTGTTTTTTAGCTTCATCCCCGTTGTCTGCAGCATCTGCCGTAGTACCCAATTGAGAGTCCAATTCATTATCATTACTCTCAATAGAAAGAAGATGCGTTTCAGGAGGAAACGGAACATCCTCAACAGGTTCCTCTTTTTTACCTTTTTTACTCTTTTGCGGTGCAGGTTCTTTCAATACTTTCTGTGAAACAACTGATGACGCAACCTTAACTGCTGCTTTTTCAGCAAGCAACTTCCGTTTTTCTGCTGCTGCAAGTTCGCGCCGTTTTTCTTTTTCAATACGCTCCTGTTTGAGCCTTTCGCGATACTGCGAAAACGACCTGAGCAGCCCGGAGATTATCCACATAACAGCACCCTTTAATGCTGCAAATATTTTCTTGGGCGAAATTCTAAACCAGGCTAACACAGTGATAAATAGGGCCAATATCGTAATAAAATACGGACCGAACTGGTTAGGCCCAAAGACCGGGTAAATCAGTTTAACGAAAAGAAAACCGATATAATCACTGTTTACAAAATATTCAGGATTTTCCGCAAGAAACGGCAGATGATAAATCGAGAGAATCAGGCAGCTTTCTATAGTAAAAAGAATCACATAGGTGATTGAACGTATTTTGAACGGCTCATCGCGTAACCTTGTCCATCCAAGATAACCAATTGATAATGGGATCATAAAGACCGGAATATGTCCAAAAAAGAACACAAGCCCTTCACTTAAACTTGTACCGAGGTAATATCCAAGAATATTCTGATCTTTATCAGCATAATGTGAAATAATCGATATGAGAATGAGGACTGCAGCTGCAAGAAAAATCAAGCCCCAGATCTCATGTCCAAAGTTTGATTTTTTTACTGCTGATTGCTCAGTTTCCTGCTTTTTTTTTGCCATGATCGTGTATCCAGAGATCTTTTTCAAAAGTGTAAAGTTCAAATCGGATCAGTTTTGCCAGTGATGAAACATCGGGAGTGTCTGTAATTTTGGCATATTCCTCAATAACCCTGCTCGCTTCCTGAGCCCGCTTAAATCCAGCATTAACTATATCGTCAATACTATTGCGTGTCAACTCCTCCGGTCTGTTATCTTTTGAAAAACAATCCGTTGAGGTATCGCGATTCAATAAAAGATTCTCCCTGCCAAGTAATTGCTCAATATTTTTTAATTTGTGACGCAGTGATTTGAATGCAATCGTTAACGTTTCGTTAGTTTCAACAAAACGATAATACTCCTCAATTAACCTGATACCCTCTCTCAAACGGTTACAATTTGCATCAAGTATTCTATAGGCACTGCTCTTATCAATAAGCATAAATTAATCAATAATCCTGATAATAACTAATCCATTACTCTATAATTTGAAAAATATAAGTCATGTGCTGATAGTTTTGGAATAGTTGTGCAAAAGACAAAGCGCTTAAACAGTTAAAAAGAAAAAATTAATCCCCCCTTGATCAAGGGGGGCGCCTCCAGCGGGGGATATCTTTATTTCTGCCGGAAATACCAGAGCCACAAGGGCTCTGGCTACGATGGGCCTATTTTTCATTACATCATCAATTCCTGGTTAAAATATTGTATAATTAACGTGCTCCGCAGTTCTTTACTTGCTGATAGTACCAATTATTGGTACAATAGAGGTTACGGTTCACGGAATTAGCAATTTCATGGTTATCCAGTTAACATGTTAATAATTAATGCAGTTGTGAAAATAATGCATTAAAAAGGAGCCGCTCATGCCTGATTTCTCAAGTGCAGATGATGCGCTGCGACAAATTTACCGATGGATCCAGGAGTTACGTGATACTCATTATCAATTTGAAAATCGACCCTATGATACGTGGGTTTCACGGCATCAGGAAGGACCATGGGTCATGTTTGCTGACCCACAACTAAACACTATTGATGAAGCAAAAAAATCTCACCGGCCAAACCTTTATATTTCAGTTACCTATGAAGATTTCGACACTATCACAATGGGGGTAACCTATAATACCAATTCAGGAGTTCAGATTTTTGAAGGACTTGCATCACCTGCAATCGGCAGCGTTCGGAATCAGATGCTTCAAATCATTAAAAGTATTTCTGATAATTGGACTTTCACCGTCTACCGGAAGAGAAAAATCAACAACTTCGCAGCTCCTCCCAGGTATACGGAAGAAAAGAGCTGGAAATGTCATGAGATTACCGATAAAGAACTGACTGAAATTCTCGTTACAATTAAATACATCAGGAACACAAGGGACCTGCCGGGTTCAATATATAATGGATCTACACTACTTTGGGAAGTACCGTCACTTGATGTAATGCATGGTTCCTTCTCACGTACAAAAGAGAATGTCTGCGCACGGTTTTGCGAAGCATATACAATTTTAAACAGCTGCCTTACCATCCCATCACCGGACAGTATTGATGTCGGCGAGTCCCGGTTAACCTATCTTCGGGTAAAAATGTATGAAATTGAAAGGATGCTTAATAGAAGTGTTGACAAAACAAAAAGAAAGAGATTGGAAACGTTTCTTGCGGAATGCAAGGGTGAAATAGCAGATATTACCGGGGCTGAGGAGAAGTGAATAAGGATGGACACAGGATCATTAAAATGCAAAAAAAAGGCTCCCTGCATAAGTGCAGGAAGCCTTTTTTGTATTTTAATGGCGGAGAGGCAGGGATTTGAACCCTGGGTACGGTTGCCCGTACGCACGCTTTCCAGGCGTGTCCCTTAAACCGCTCGGGCACCTCTCCGCAAACTGTAGCTCTAAATTTCGACTATAAATTACTATATTCCATAGAAAAGTAAAAGAAAATACCTTTTATATTTATATATTTCAGTTTATAATTACTGGAACGTCCAGGTAACGGGTGAAGTATTAAAACTCATTGTAATCAGGAAATATAGTACAACACTATGTCAACAAACTTTTCATACAGGGACCTTGAATTCCATCCTGACTGGCAATTTGAAAATCCCGAGCACAACTGTTATTACCATAGCGGGGTAATCAAGGGAAAAGTGTTTTTCTCAAAACTTGGTGGACTATTTGAGGGTGATGATGCAAAGAACGGATTGGAAACGTTTGAACGTGTATTTCACGACGCTGGACTTGAAGGAAAAAGGTATTACAGGGTTACTGATTACACCGACATAACAGGTGGTTCATTTCAATCACGCTGGCAATACTCCCAGGCATTAAAACGTCTCAATGAAAAATACAACTGTTTTCCTGAAGTTACCTTTATCTGTGGTGCAAAAACATGGGCAAAAGCGGTACTTCTCTTTTCACAAACCATAATTAAACAAAATTATGTCTTTGTAAAAACAATCGACGAAGCATTCGATAGTATTAACAACATGGAATCATCAGAAAAAAAAACCGTATTTGAAAACCTCCAACCTCAAAAATCCGAAAAAGTACTGGTCAGCCTCTCTGACATTGATAAACTTGTCCGGCAGACCGGTTCTTCTGTTTGGGAAAATAGCGAGACAAACGTTGAACTATTCCCGGCTAATCACCCATTACGTATCTTACAGGATGCACTCTGTGAACTAAATTCCGATATCCGCAATATGATAGTAATGACCAAAGAACAAAACGAAAAACTCATAGAATCGGAGATTAGTTTACGAAAACAAAGTGATCGTCTTGCAGATGTAATCAAGGGGACTAACATCGGTACCTTTGAGTGGGACATTTTAACAGGAACAATAATTTTTAATAACCGTTGGGCCGAGATGCTCGGATATGCTATAAACGATTTACAGCCACATATCACTACCTGGAATAACCTGACTCACCCTGATGATAATAGTGTTATCAATCTTCTGCTTGAAAAACATTTCAATCGGGAGTTGGATTTTTTTGATTTTGAAACCAGAATGAAACACGCTGATGGTCACTGGGTATGGCTTCACGTAAGAGGAAAGGTTGTTGAGTGGACAAACGATAACAAACCATGGAAAATGTATGGTACACACAGCGACATATCAACTCGTAAAAATTCTGAACTGCTGCTTAAAGAAAGCGAAAATAAATATCGTTCATTTTTTGAAGACAACTCAGCTGTGATTCTGCTTATTGAACCAATAACCGGAAATATTGCAAGTGTCAACAAGGCAGCAATTCAGTACTATGGTTGGACAGAACAGGAATTTTCAAACAAAACCATTTTCGACATTTGTGTTCTTTCTCAGGAACGACTCAAAAAGGAAATGTCCGAAAGTGTCAATCATGATAAAAATCATCACGTATACCAGCATCGCCGTGCCGATGGATCTATTCGTGATGTGGAGATTTACAGTACACCATTACTATTCAACAGCAAAGCGCACCTTTTTTCCATTACCTTCGACATAACCGAACGCATACGGGCCCAAAACGCTGAACACAAAACTATGGTATTATTAAGCGGACTACTTAACTCAATACCTGATCTTGTTTTTTTCAAGGACACCTTAGGTTTTTATATGGGTGCGAATCTTGAATTTTCAAAATTCACCGGAAAACATGTCAATGAAATAGTCGGCAAGACCGATTTCGATTTTTTCCCCGGTAATCTTGCAGAACAGTTTCGTCAACAGGATGCAATTATTTTAAAAACGGGTGAAAATCAATCTACAGAGCTTAACCTGACCTATGCAAATGGTAAAGAAATTCTTGCTGAAACGGTCAAAGCTCCACTACGCAGCGGTGATGAGATTGTCGGGCTTGTCGGGGTTGCCCGGGATATTACTTTACGCAGGAAAATGGAAACTGACCTCAACCGGATTTCGCTTCTTCACAAATTGATTCTTGATAATTCGGGTGTAGGCATTGCATTTGTAAAATCAGATATTTTAATTTGGTCAAATACTAAGATGTGCGAAATGTTTGGTTATGAAACTTCAGAAATTGAACATCAGAATGTACAGATACTTTTCGATTCTGTAGACGCATACAGGCAAATGGTTGTAAGCGCGGATCCGGTTCTGCTTGCCGGTAACGTATTTACAAGCGAAACGATTGTGCGTCATAAGGACGGTACACAATTTTGGGTCAGCATTGTCACAAAAGCTATTGATCCCGCAAATCCATCACAAGGTATGATCCTTATCATGCAGGATATTTCTGAGTATCGGAAAGCAACCGAGCAATTAAAATTGGCCAAAGAAAATGCTGAAAATGCTAATAATGCTAAAAGTCTTTTT
>JAAZBG010000024.1 GCA_012513915.1 Fibrobacter sp. | reverse complement strand
TAAAAGTCTTACGGTCAAACACTGCGATCAGCGCCAATCTGGTTTAATATAGTATTAAGTGTTGCATTTGAAAAGAGTGCATCTCAAATTTATCAGGTTATTTCTTCCTGACTAAGACAATTCTATGAAATGTGATTCACACAAAGCCCTTACTGCAGCACAGAAATATTGTCATAGTAGACCTTTCGCCGCTACTGGCGTTTGGCATTGTATTGTTTTTATGCTGGATTTACTTTTTGATAATGATACTTGAAAACTATTCGAAATAGTTTTCGTACAATGGGGCCGATAGCAAATATCTGGATGAAAAATGCGAACGGGAAATTGATAACCACTTTCTGAAACCAGTCTGCAATAAAATTAACCGTAAAGCCATCATATATAATCGTTGTGATAAAACTCATAATAGGGCACATCAACAGAATATTCATACATGTAATTGTTAAAATAATAACAATCGGTTTATCAACTTTCGGATCAACAATTCGAAAGGCCATCTTGGGTGTCAATCGGTTAACAATAAAATATTGTATAACAAAAGCAAAGCAAAATTCCACAGGCAGTTCCTTTAAGGATAAAAGAAATACTCAGTGTTTCAAATAACCATACGACTTTTCATAAATTCATAAGCACCGGCACTGACAACCTTCAGATTTTCAGATTTTAAGAGACCGCCCAAACACCAGACACTTCATGTACGAGAACGCAAACGATTGAGGTTTAACACCTTAAGAATCAAATTGTTATAACGACATACCCGGATCAGTTGCAGTAATACCATGCTTTGTAGAATACGTTTTTCTCAAACAGTATCAACTCTTTTTTTGTTAATAATTTCAACCTGTGATCTTTCACTCCTTACAAACCATATAATATATTAACGAAAACTGGTGTAATCATGACCAATTTTAATTGGAGGTTTCATGGATCTTGACGGAAAAATGGCGGAAACGCTCGATGATCTCTTTTTTCTTAAAGAAGATCAAAAACTGATTAATCAACTTAAAGCTATGAAAAAGCTGAAAGAAACCAAAGAAGAACTAAGAAAAGTGTCCGGTATTGCAAATGAGCACATTCTTGAGAAACTCGTTGAACTCAATGTCCGCCCGGAAACACTTGCAACGCTATCGCTCGTTCCATTAATTGAAGTTGCCTGGGCTGATGGTTCACTGGATGATCATGAGAAAATGGCGATTCTTTCAAGTGCTGACAAAATGGGATTTTCAAAAGATAGCGGTGATTATCAGATTCTTGAGCAATGGATGACCCGCAAACCAACCAAAGATCTTCTTGATGCCTGGATCCATTATATCAAAGGATTGTGTGAGCAGCTTTCAAAAGATGAGGTTCAGGAATTGAAAAATGAGCTGATTGGCCATGCCCGATCAATCGCTTCTGCAAGCGGCGGATTTTTAGGACTTGGACACAAGATTTCTAAATCAGAAAAAGAGATGGTTGAGACACTGGAAAAAGCATTCTGTTGATCCTCAGACTCCTTGAGCTCTTCATCATCATGTATAAGTCAATTCTTTATGGTGATGCGACGATAACACCTTATAGTATCGTACCTGTCAGCACTCACACCCTTGGGATAAAAGTAAGTTGCGTATGACATGCTTATGATATGCGGCAGAGTAATCAAGTACCTTTGATGTACACTCAGGTTGCAAAGACTTTCGCAAACAAATTTCTTGAATGCGATGCAGTACACACTACTTACCGCACTCTATTACTATATCTATGAGAAAACAATAGTCTTATTACTGTAACGTAAAATTCTGAATTCTGTATGTGCCCTTAATGCATTTGCAAGTGCAATCTGTTCCAGTTTTTTCCCTTTTCGCATCAGCGTATCAACATTATCCCGATGAGAAACCCTGTCAACAACCTGTTCAATAATCGGTCCTTCATCAAGATCGGCAGTAACATAGTGTGACGTTGCACCGATCAGCTTGACACCCCGTTCATATGCCTGCCTGTAGGGATTGGCACCTTTAAATGATGGCAGAAAACTATGATGAATATTGATGATTGGTTTGTTGAATGATGTAATAAACGATTCGGAGAGAATCTGCATATAGCGCGCAAGTACTATAAAATCGGTCGTTCCGGTAATCATTGACAATATATTACTTTCCTGCTCCGTTTTTGATATGCCATCCATTGAATAACAGAAAAAAGGAATTCCATAATGTTCAACGCATTCACGGACATCCTCATGATTACTGATTACAAACGGGATATCGACAGCAAGCTCGTTAGATTTCCATTGGTACAATATATCCAAAAGACAATGATCCTGTTTCGATACAAGAATGCCCATTCGCAAGCGCTGCCTTACATAATGTATTTGCCACTGTGCATTAAGTGTTTTTGCAAGAATCCCGAATTCATCCTCAAGATGTTTATGTGATACAAAATCCGGATCAAAACAAAATTCAAGGCGCATAAAAAACTGCCCGTTCTCCGGGTCTGTTGTATGCTGATCAGATTGAATAATATTCCCATTATACCGAAAAACGAATTCTGATATCCGGGAGACAATTCCGCGCTGATCTTTACACTGGATTAAAAATACTGCTGTTTCCATTATTTTGTTAACCATTGACAACTGTTTTTCACTGCAAATATAATGACAAAATATATGTGCACACGATGGATATCCAAACGATTCTTATCTTTAAGGAGGCGCTTAAACTGATGATGTATCAAAAAAAGTCAATGTGATCCTGAAGCAGTTCCTCTATTGTTGCATAGACCGGAAAGATTGTATCAAGTTTTAAAAACTTGAAAATTGTAACTATTTCGGGATGGGGATCAACAATGCAGAGTCTTCCGTTTTCCTGTTTTACCTTCTTATAACAATCGACAAGTACCGCGATTGCACCACTGTAGATATAGGATACATTTGTAAATGATATCGCGATAAATTTTTTGCCCTGATGTAAATATCCAAAAATCAGAATTCTCAGTTCGGACAGATCAGATATAATATTCAGATCCTCCTCAATTCGAAAAATATGATAAATTCCGCTCTGAGAAATATCAATTTTCATAACAACTCCGTTTGTAATGCTGTAACTTTAAGTTTACAATGATACCAGTACTAATGCAAGCCTTAATGATACAATACTACAGTAGAGGTGATACTCAGGAACAGATCGTCGATGCGACATTTTATCGTCTGATAGAAAACACAATCTCACCAAGGAGAAACAGGGTCAGGAATAACCATAAGAACATCTCAAAATCGACTTTATTACTGGAATCCAATACCTGCATCAGTTCCCGACAGCTTCCGGCATACCAATGTTCCCTGTTCTCGATGAAATTGTCAGGGGAACGATACAGCAGAATGCTTTCCAAAGAATCATGTTGCACTTTTACAAACACTGCATCGCTGTTTTCTGCAACAACTTTGTAAATACCCGGTTCAGCAGGAGTAATTCTGAAAAGTTCCGAAAGATTTTCAACGAAATCACCGCGACTGTTGTACAACAGATTCTTTTTACGCAGATCAAAAAACGGATTTTTAATCTCCTTCCCGCAAGTCCATACATGATCACTGTTCTTTTTTAACTTGCCGGTAAACAGTATTGTTCTGTCAATCAACGGCAGGTAAAACGATCTTTGAAATAACGTATTATCAACCGTTATTCCAAGCGATGTCGTAGCAATCACCCAATCTCTTTGTTGCGTGTCCTGTTTATAAATAAGAAAAGGATCATTGGTCGTGTATCGCAAAAGAATAGTTCCGTTGATTCCTGAAACATATGAATATATTTCCACATCGTCGATTCTCAATGAACGGAAATTCCTCCACATATCGGTCAACGTGTCACTTAAAACCGGATTAGCTTTACTATTATGTACAGATTGCAGGCTCAACGCCCCATCATTAAAAGCTTTTGAAAGAATATCACGATAATATCCGCTGTAATTTTCTGATGGATCCACGCAACAGATGATTGATTTACAGTGCGTTCCTTTTGACATAATAAACGCATTCAATGCACCACTGGGATGCCTTAATGCGTTTATAATAATCACATCTGATGAATCAATAATACTAAAAGTGACATCCCGTTCAGTGTAAAGATTAACAAGTGTATTTTTATTTGCTGCATGTATAGCCGCTCTCAGGGTATAATTTGCATTTGTATCACCAATAATGCTGATTTTTTTTCTCAGTTTGAAATTGTCTGTAAAATAATCAATATTATCAAAAAGTAACGGATCTGTAACCTTAATCTGCAGATAACCCGATGTATTTGAATTTGAACCGGTCTCTATAGAAAATGATATTGCTGAATCGGGTTGAGTAATGACACTGACTGACCCTTTTTCTATTTCATTAATGACACAGTGTACACGAAGCGTGTCCTTCTTTCCACCAAGTTGACTCAAAGAACCATATACAGTACCGTTTTGCATTTCTGCGCCATAAAGTACAATATTGTATGGTGATTGTGGTGTAACACTCATAAAGACAATTCCATTTTTTAAAGTATCGTTTTCGTTCACTATCGAGTCAATAAAATCTACACTTGACTTATGAAAATCACTTACTATAAATAGTACCGCATTTTCTTTTTGCCTGGAAACTTTTAAGAAGGAGTGTATCGCATAGTGAAAATTATTTTCTCCATAGTATTTATCAGCAGTTTCGAAACTATCATCAACAGATACAAATTCCTGCGCTTGATTACTAAACAGATAGACTGTATTTGAACCTTTTAAAGATGCAGTTTTTTTGACACAGTTTATTGCGATATCGCTCAGCGCCCCTGAATCAGTCACGTATGACATGCTGATTGTATTGTCAATCCAGAAATATAGTGGTGTATTGGGATTTTTAATAACACTTAAAACGTTATTTTTATGATACGGTCGTGCAAACAGCAGGATTATTGTGATTAGTGCAAGTATTCTCATGAGCAGTTGAAGCAGCTTGAAAAGACGTCTGTTTTTACTTGACATTACCGCATCAGAAGTAAAAAACATAAGCGTTGAAAATGATAGCAGTGTAAATCTTGGACGGCGTATAAGATGCACAATAATGACGGCAATAACAAACAGCAACGCCCATAAAAATTCAGGTCTGAAAAATGTGATCATGGTTAGAGTAATTTTTCCCGTTTGTCTAATATGCGGATCAATGCTCTGGAAAATGGCTCATCTGTACAGATCTGTTCATAATCGATCTGTAATTCCCTGCACATGGAACGAAGGATACTGTTATGCAAACGCATTCCCTTATTGAAATATTCGGATGCAGTGTGACCGTCCATTTTAATAGCAACACCGCTCTCCAGATCTCTGAATTTAAATCTTCCTTTTTGCCTGAACTGTATTTCCGTATTATCAAGTATCTGCAGCAGCAGGATATCCTGACGTTTATATCGTAAATGACGAAGACCTTGACGAATTGCTTCGGGATTGTCCAGAAAATCAGAGATAATTACCGTCATTCCCCTTTTTTTAATTCCACTGGCAAGAATATTGATAGCTGCAGCGCACTGCGTCTTTTCAAGTGGTGTGATTTTATCAAGAATACCAAGAATATGTTTCAATTGAATATTAGTGGATCTTGGCTGAAGGTATGTTTTAAGATGGTCATAAAATACTGCGAGACCTACAGCGTCCCGCTGACGAATAAGAATCCATGCAATTGCAGCGGCCAGTGTACGTGCATATTCAAACTTGCTCACCCCTGATGACGTAAACGCCATTGATCCACTTTTGTCAATTAATATATTTGCAAAAAGATTGGTTTCATCCTCAAAAAGTTTAACAACAGTCCGATCTGACTTCGCGTATTTTCTCCAGTCTATCCGTGATGCATTATCTCCTGCTGTAAACGATCGATACTCAAGAAACTCAGCAGAAAAGCCATGAAAAGGACTCTTATGCATACCTGCAATTACACCTTCAACAATTAGTTTTGCCCGTAAAGAAAGGTTGCGGATTGGTACAAGATGTTCGGGATTAAGTGTTTGCATACAAAATCTTTAAATAGTTTCGTATTCTTAACAGTTTATTATGCAGGAATATGTAATTCCATATTCATTCACCCAACCATGAAAAAAATTGCATTTACACCATTATGATAGTATGTTAACGATGATTACACTTGCAGAGCATCACTATCGGATCGCTCCTGACGATGCGATTTTGATTGCTTGTAGATAATATCCTTTTTAGTCATTTCCTTGCGATAGCTGATAACTCTTTCTGCAATTTTCTCTTTCAATAAACGCATGTCATTTTTTTCAAAGGCAGAGACAAAAATACCATACGGATAATCCAGTAATAACTTTTTCTTAACAAACGGATCTCTGACAAGATCAAACTTGTTAAAAACATATAATTTTTCAACAGCTTCTGCATCCAGATCCTTCAGCACAGAATCTATGGTCGTAAGATGCTGACCTGTCCACTCACTTGACGCATCCATGACAACAAGAAGAAGTTGTGCATCAGCGACAACACTTAAGGTACTTCGAAATGATGCAACCAGATGATGAGGTAATTTCCGTAAAAATCCTACAGTATCTGAAATAACAATATTTCCGGCACCTTGAAGATACGTGCGCCGGGTTGCTGTATCAAGTGTTGCAAACAGTTTATTTTCAACCAGCACCTGTGATCCGCTCAGCGTATTCAGTAGTGATGATTTGCCGACATTGGTGTACCCTACCAGCGCAGCCCTGAATATATCACTTCTGCTGCCATGCTGCGTGAGCCGCTGTTGTTCAATTTTTTCAAGCCGGTTTTTCAGGTCAGAGATTTTTGTCTGAATCAGTCGTCTGTCTATTTCAAGCTGCTTCTCGCCGGGCCCCTTGGTTCCTATTCCGCCAACCTGTTGCGAAAAGTGTGTCCAGGCATGTGTCAAACGCGGATAAAGAGTTCTCATCTGAGCAAGCTCTACCTGAATACGTGCCTCATTGGTTTTTGCATGCTTTGCAAATATGTCAAGAATCAGCTGTCCGCGATCAATAACTTTTCCGTTAATGATCTTTTCAATATTCCTGACCTGTCCCGGCGATAGCTGGGCATCAAGAATAAGCGTATCACAACCGTTACTGTGCATATAAGCCTTGATCTCGATAAGTTTACCCTGTCCGATAAACGTTGACGCTACCGGCTGATCCCGTTTTTGAATGACAGTGTTTATTACTGTTGCTCCCGCTGTAGTGCAAAGCATAACCATCTCAGCAAGATCTTCCTCAAACAATGCTTCGTTTTCATCGCTGGTTTGAAGCGCTGCAATCACTACTTTCTCACTACGTTTTCTATTTTCAATCATATGACTGGATTACTCATGATTCTTGTATACCTTTCCATCAACTGACAAAACAACATTCTCTTTACGTTGTGATGGTGTCATGGTAAGTATTTCAGCACCAGTTGATGTAACAAGAATGGTATGTTCAAACTGAGCAGATAGTGAGCCATCCTTGGTGCGGACCGTCCATCCGTCTTTACGATCAGTAACAACCTGATATCCGCCACGATTGACCATGGGCTCAATTGTAAAAGTCATACCAGGTTCAAAAATCACCTTTTCACAATCAGAATCAATATGATGATAAACGGTGAAATTCTCGTGAAAGCGGGTGCCAATTCCATGTCCTGTATATTGTCGTACCACAGAACAACCGTGCGATTTTACAAACGGCTCAATTGCCTCACCAATCGAGCTCAAGGGTCGGCCAGGCTTTACAACTGCTATGCCTGTAATCAGTGCCTGTGCAGTCACATCCACCAGATGACGCGCATCCTCTGAAACATCACCAATCAGAAACGTCTCTGATGAATCACCATAGAAGCCATCAACAATACTTGTCAAATCAACATTGACTATATCACCATCCTGGATATATTCATCCGGTGACGGAATCCCGTGGCATACGATATTATTTCTTGATATACAACAGGATTTCGGATATCCGTTATACCCGAGCGTTGCCGGTATGTGCCCATGTGCCAGTGTATATTCATGAACCAATTTGTCAAGTTCACCTGTTGAAATTCCAGCCTTGACAAATGGCCTGATATAGTCCATCACTTCACCATTAAAGGCTCCAGCCCGTCTCATACCGTCAATTTCAGAATCCGATTTAATCAATCCTTTTTTTTGCTTTTGCGGCTTTCCCTGCGTCTGATGTGCGAGTTCTTTCGCCTGATCCTCAAAGTAGTGGCATTTCTTATACTTTTTTCCACTTCCACACCAGCACACATCATTTCTCTCAATCATTCTGGGTTACACATTCCTTTTACATTGTAAGATATTGTATTTTAACTAATTACAAAATAATTTCTCACCGGACATCACCGATGTATAACTATATATAATATAATTCAGGAACCACTTGCAACATGATGCTTTTATAGTCAGTTCCCCCTTTATGCTCTGTCAGGCAGCATTTTTCATCCTGCATGCAGGTGCCGGTACAGCGTAAAATTCTGAAGGTCAACCATACTAATTAATTTATCATACGATATAATGTCATAAATTAATTTATCTCCTGTATTTTAATTGTAGTATTCAGGTACCGACAGCAGTCATGGACATAGCAACAGATGATGTTTGAACAGTCATTAAACAGACTAGAGCTTCTCACCGGAAAAGATGCACTGCAACAACTGAATGCCACCAAAGTTATCATTTTTGGTGTAGGCGGTGTTGGAAGCTGGTGTGCTGAAGCACTTATACGCAATGGCATTGGCAATCTTACCATTGTCGACAGTGACAGAATCTGTGTCACTAATATAAATCGTCAACTACAAGCGACATCTGAAACTGTCGGAAAAATTAAAGTCGATGTTTTAAAAAAACGTCTCCAATCAATTAATCCTGATGCGTCAATTACTGCTCTGTCAAAAGTTTACAACAAAAACAGTGCACAATCATTTACAATTGAACAATATCATTATTGTGTTGATGCAATTGACAGCTTAAGCAACAAAGTCGAATTATTAGTTCATGCATTTACAGCAGGATGCAAAGTTTATACCGCACTTGGCGCAGCGTGTAAACTTGATGTCTCAAGAATTAAAACCGGCTCCCTCTGGAAATCTGAAGGATGCCATCTGGGGCGTTTTGTACGCAAACGTCTGAGAAAAAGAAAGTTTAATGGCGACATTCAGTGTGTTTACAGCGACGAAATGCTGCCAAATACTGGTGAACATCTTGACGGATGCGGTACAGATATGTGCATCTGCCCCGTTTCTGCCGATCCCGATAATCCTGATACCGACTGGTGCAGCCTTAAAAAACAAATCAATGGTTCTGCTGTCCATATAACAGCCAGTTTCGGCTTTTTTCTGGCTGGTATGATAACAAAAGATATTGTTGATCAGGTTACAAAAACAAAAGAGCAGCCATAAAAATACAGCTGCCTTCGAAGCCGCTTCCACAAATAACTGTCACTTGCGGAATGCGGCAGAAAAACCGGTTTTGTTAACGGCATCAATGAGTTTAATACTGTCAAGCATTCCGACATCAATGTCTACCGATGCGACAGCACGGGCTGCATTCACCCTGACGTTACTCACACCAGGAACATTCTTCAATGCTTTGTCAACAGAAATAACACAGGCAGCACAGTACATTCCACTGATATCCATTTGTACCGATACTTTTTCTGTATCATCATTACACCCCTGAAGCAGCGCTACTATAAATAGCGATGTATATGCCAATATTCGGTTCATAACGACTCCTATTTGAATTACAGTACCATTGGAATACGGCAATGCAATCAAATAAATTATGTTTAGGAACAATTAAAATTACGTTTGACAGGTATTTCAACGGAAAAGTTTATGATGGCATATATTAATTTATAGGGTTATTAAACAGTTATTGAAAGTAACATAGGTTGTTTTTGTCTCCTATGATATTGTTTTATTTGGAGTTATAATGAAACGTTTTGAAGAGTTGTTTGTTGAGCTCAAAGCTAAAGCAGCAAAAAATGATCCTGATAGTGGTACCGTTAAAGAGCTTCAGAAGGGTGTTCATTTTATCGGTAAAAAAATAATTGAGGAAGCCGGTGAAGTCTGGATTGCATCAGAATACGAGGGTAAGGAAAAGACTGCAGAGGAAATTTCTCAGCTGTTATATCACCTTCAGGTCATGATGATTGCGAAAGAGATCACTCTTGACGATGTCTATAAATACTTATAGTAGTGTATAGTTTTGAACAATGATTTATGAAATACTGGAGTTTTTCACATGATAAAGATAGCAATTCCAAATAAAGGTTCCCTTTCTGAAGACGCAATCGGGCTCATCAGTGAGGCTGGGTATAAATGTAAACGCAACAGCAGTGAACTTGTACTATTTGACAAAAAGAATGATGTTGAATTCTACTTTTTGCGTCCGAGAGATATTGCAATCTATGTTGGTAACGGGTTTCTTGATCTTGGAATTACCGGCCGCGACCTTGCCCTCGACAGCGGTACAAAGGTTCATGAATGCCTTGCACTCAATTTCGGTCAGTCATCATTTTATTATGCAGTCCCACAATCAAGTTCATTAATCCCCGACGGATTTAATGGTTTACGTATTGCGACATCATATCCTCACATTGTTGAACTTGACATGGAACGCCGTGGTTTAAAAACAACAATAGTTGAACTTGACGGTGCAGTAGAAATCTCAATCAAACTTGGGGTTGCTGATGCAATAGCGGATGTTGTTCAATCAGGGCGTACACTTACTGAAGCCGGGTTGAAAACAGTTGGTGAACCGATCCTCGTTTCAGAGGCGCTGCTTATCGCGCATTCTGCTGATTCATTAAAGAGCGCCATCGCTGATACCTTTATAAAAAGACTAAAGGGAATAATTGTTGCACGGGAATTTGTAATGGTTGAATATGATATCCCCAAAGATATGCTTCAAAAAGCATGTACCATCACTCCGGGAATTGAATCACCGACAATATCACCATTAAGTAAAGAAAACTGGTATGCTGTGAAAGCGATGATCAAGAAAAACAATCTTAACAGCATTATGGATAACCTTGCAGATATTGGTGCAAAGGGAATTATTGTTACTGATATCAGAACCTGCAGGATATAAGCTTTCAAATGTCATACAGTCTTTGAACTTAACAATTGAGATGTCATGACTAATACACATATTTCAAATCCGGATTCATCAGGAGGACATCGTACCTTTGATGAACTTATCAGGGAGATGCATATTCAGAATCTGGATGTCAGTTTTTCCCAACGGATGAAAAAAAACTGGAAGATGCGTATTACCCGCTCAGAAAATCGTCGGTTTCTGACAATTCCCGCATACCTTTATGATGCACCGCTGGACATCAAAAAGGCACTTATTGCATGGGCAATGCTTCCGCAGCTTGGATCACATGCGAAAACCACAGATTGTCGGAATGAGAAAAGGGCACTTGAAAAATCTGTACAGCAGTTTATCAGATGCAATCATGCTGATCATGCTCAATTATATGTTGACAGATTAAGTGATTTGTCCTGCAATACCATTGAGGCTGTATATGACCTTCAGGATGTTTTTGATACCGTTAACAGAGAGTATTTCAATAACGAACTGTCCGCAGTACTCAGATGGGGCAGATTGACATCAGGGGTATCCTATCAGATGACACGCAAAGCTACTGATGGCACCACGATTCAAATTATCACTATTGCCGGTTGCTACAATCATCATAATGTACCACGGTTTGCAATTGAAGCAGTCATGTTTCATGAAATGTTGCATATTAAAATTCCACCATATAAAAAAAACGGCAGAAATGTTATTCACAGTCCGGAATTCAAAACTGCCGAGAAAGCTCACAAATATTACAGGCAATGGCGGATCTGGGAACAGGAACACCTTCTTAACATTATCAGAAACAGACGGCATTTACGGGAAATGCGTTAAATAAGGTGGCAGGAATATAGGGGGACTTGCGTCCAAATTACGCTTAAATGATTTTTTATTTTTTCCATACTAACATATATCCTTCAACTAATTCAAGTTTGATTTTGTCAATATTTGAAAATTTTTATTCTGTCTGACCTCAGGTTTTTTACATGAATTACATTTTTATGTAAAGACCCAAGGACGTTTTGACCTGTTTGTTTAGGAATACCTAAAGATTATCAAACAGACTTGCTTGCCTCCAAGTTAAGCTCTATTAACCTGACATTTACATATGCTGCAGTTCACTCCAGCTTCCCAACTCAGAAATGCCTCTACCAAACACGCCCCAGCCGTCACCTCCAAAACCCCAAACTGTTCCATCATTTTTAATCGCCAGGCTGAATCCTTGAAATGTTCCCTGCGCGTCCCAGGAGGTTGCAATTGATCTCACATTTTCCAGATCACGACGGAATAATGTTCTTTCTTTATTGTCATAATCGTCATATTTGGGGTTATCACCATAACCATTTCCGCCAGTTGCCCATAGTATACTGTCAGTTCGCAAAGCAAAGGTCATACGATTTCCAGCCGCTATGGCCAAAACTTTGGAAAGCACCATTTCAAACCCATGCCGATCGTTGTTGTCACCTGTGCCAAGCTGACCGTATTCGTTCCATCCTGTGGCCCATAAAGTACTGTCTTTTTTTAAGATTAGGCTGTGGTTTTTTCCGGCAGCGACGTCGCAGGCACCATCCATGATCTTTCTAAAATGAACAATATTTGATACAGTATCGCCTATTCCAAGCTGGCCATATTCGTTACAACCGGAAACCCATACTGTGGAATCGCTATCAACAATAAGGCTGTGTTTTCCACCGACTGCTACTTTAATCGCGGAAAAAGGAAAATATTTATTCTCCTGAGGTATGTTATTTGTAACTGAATTATTTAAAGAATTTGTATCTATTTTGTTTTTAGTGACTGTGGCAATTTTATTCTCCTGGCTGCTGGTTTTACTTTTTGTGCAAAGAGATAATAATATCAATATTGTAGTCAGGATGAATAATGATTGTTTCATAATGTGTTTTGCTCCTGTTAATTTTTATATTCATTCAGATAATTATAGTCTGTCTGTCAACGGTCATCTGAATATCGCTTGAATTCTTTCCGCTGACAGGATGAAAATTATGCAGCAGTTCAAACCCGTTACGATTCAGATTCTCCTGAAGCTGGCTCAGATGCAGATTTGTCCATTTCCCATACGCCCGCCGAACAATAACCTGCCCCTGCGTACTCAACTCTTCAAGCAGTTTCTCCGGACCATCGTTTTTGATCCAGTTAATGAGATTCTCAGCGTCGATGAATATTGCGAATTTTTCTTTTGTCATGTTGGGGGGCTTTCTGATTATGTATTATTCTTCTCTTTCAGTGGCTTTCGGATTTTCCAAAAATTTAGATACTGAGAATGAATATTCTATAGATAAGCTTGTCCGATATTAAAGATCCTTTTCCGGAGATAGGGATGACTTTTTATTGTTGATTACCTTTTTGTCTGCAAGTTTTTTAAGCATTTTATCGAAATCAGATTCGATATACTGATATTTATTAAATGCATCATACTCTGCGAATGCTTTTGATTCGGCACTCTGATGAGAAATATTTCCTTTACCTTCAAGAATTTTATACTCATTGAATTCAAGGAATTTGTTTACCGATTCTGCAAGTGCTTCCATAGTTAGTGTTGTTCGGTTTTCAATTATCCGCTCAATATAATCGAAGTATCCGGAGATTGTTCGCTCAAGTTTTTTAATGTTTTCTTCGCTAAGATAGTTTTTTGCGACAACTGTATCGGATTTAAGTATTCTTCCATCCGGTGCATTTTTCCATGTTGTTAATCCCATGAATGGTTTGTCCTTATCTGCGGATTCAAAGATAATTTCGGCAGCAGTTCGTCCACTTATTGCGAAATGAAATTTATTCTGTACCATTGCATAGAAAGTTTTAGTGATATCTGAATTGGGGTCATAATCAATGCTGCATTCTGCAAAAATATCGGTAATCTGCTGATAAATTCTGCGTTCGCTCGCCCGTATCGAACGGACCCGTTCGAGCAGTTCTCTGAAATAATCTTTACCGAAAAAGCGACCGTTTTTAAGCCGCTCATCATCCATGGCAAAGCCTTTGATGATGTAGTCGCGTAAAATTCCTGTTGCCCAGATCCTGAATTGTGTTGCCTGTCGGGAATTTACCCGGTATCCTACAGAAAGAATTGTGTCGAGATTGTAAAACTGTACCTCTCGTTTAACTTCTCTGTTTCCTTCGGTTTGAACTGTTGGGAATTTCCCAATAGTTGCTGATTCCTCCAGTTCACCTGAAGCATAAATGTTTTTAAGGTGTTCACTAACAGTGGAAACATCAACACCGAATAGTTCCGCCATCCGTTTCTGAGAGAGCCAGACTGTTTCGTTTTGCACAAAAATTTCAACTTTTATCTTACCACCAGGAGCTGTATAAAGTAAAAAATCGGTTAATTCATCCCGACTTGAAAGTTCTGTCTTTTTTTTAACCTGTTTATTATGGTTTAGTTCATTATTCATTTTTATGTTACCTTAATTGAGTGCCTGCATAATTGCGTACTTAACTCTTCAAGAAGTTTCTCCGGACCATCGTTTTTGATTCAGTTAATGAGATTCTTTGCGTCGATAAGTGGGGCGAATTTTTCTTTTGTCATGATGGGACTTTCTGATTATGTATCATTCTACTCTTTACGTAGCCTTCATGATTTTTTATTGGTTTGTATTTATTTACCTCTTTGTCAAAACAAAATAACATCTTTGGTTTGCGTTTTGTCTTCAATAGCGCCATGTGGAGTGGTATGTCGGAAATTCCGACATACCAGTTTTTCATCCAACTCACCTTCCCAAATAAATTAACTATCTTAAAATACGTCTTGAAATCAAAAGGATAAATTTTATTTCAGTAATAAGAAGGGAAATAAGTGAAATCCCGGCAACAATACTGGTTGGAAATAACAGAACCTTAAAAAATGATAGGTTATCAAAACCGGCTGTAAACAGTGAAATTGTTTTTATTGATTTAGCAATAGCTAAAACTGGTAAACCATAAAAAACTAACAACGTCAACGATTTAATTATTACATAATAGGAAAAACTGAGCATCCTTATATGCCTGGGTCGATTATTTGATTCAGGGAAAAACGTATAATCACCCTGAAATAATTGTGCAAGTGGTGCGACCCTATTTAAATGTGATGTGATTGTGCAATCGATAACATCCTGAATATGGATTTTCTTTGGTATCAAATAGGGATCAGACATTTCTTGTATTGCCCGTTGAAGGAATTTTCTTGAACGAATAACCTGAACGTGCTGATTACAAAATGTTATGAACAAAATAGAAATAAGCATAGCACAAAAAGAGTAGAAATAATCAGGAGACACCTCTTTGTCTATTAACGGAATTGCAATTTTTGTATTGGTGATCTCGTAAGGTAAAACGGTGATTATTGATGCAACAGCTAACGTTGTCCAGAGTTTTGATGCTAACTGGTTTTGCGTAGAATGTCCATCCATCAGATCTTTAATAAGTGGTGGTATTTCCTGAATATTGTTTGGTTTATTCATTGTGGTATCCTTTATACTTTTGCGATTTTTAAAACGGTCATCACTGACAGATTTTCTGAATGCTTTGCTTAGAAGTGATGTAACGAAGATTGTAGTAACTTTACAATAAGATTAAACTATAACATCAGATAGGTTCTATAAAACTCAGAATCTATAGTTTGTAAATAAGCAATGCAAAAGCTTGAATATGGTGAATTAATATTACACATTTTGCGTAAATCAATAATAGCATCTCTAAATGACCGCTCATGAGTTGAATCGCCGGTTTCCAATTTTTTATAATAATCCTTCGCTTGCAGCAACTTTTTATCTACAGCATCTCTCAGATCTAATCGTGCTCTTTTAAAATCACTGTGGTTTAGATTGTAGTAAGTAATAGAAACATCTGCCCGTTGAAATTGTCTGATGGTCGCTTTATCTGATTTAAAACGAGGCATGGCTTCACCATATGTATTAAATGTCAATAGTGCAACATCTGCAGGATTGCATGGATCTAAAAGTATAGGCTGTTCTTCACTAAAATCACAAGTTGGAGTCAATGCCCGTTTTTTTTCATCAAAGATTGGAAAATGGTCTGCTTTGCCACCAACTTTTTCAGTCTCAACATCACGCCGTCTTCTATTTGCAAAGATACAACTATACCGATAATTTTCGAGTTTAAATGCGAGCCACCAATAACCATAATGCTTTTTACTTTTTTTTGTTAGCTCAGCGATACGTTTTTTAGGCCTGAAATGGTCGACATCAGTGTCTGTGCCATTTTGAGGTGATTCAGTATACCAGCATTTATGATTGAATACTTTTGCAAGTTCGGGTTTAATATTCGTCCACAAATGGTCATTTTCATCAATCAGCTTTGCACGCTTTGATGGGTTTTGCTCTGCATTTAGTTGCTCCTCTATATTCTTAACATCCTGTTTCCAGTTTTTGGGCAGTTTAATCTTTTTGTGATCATAATTTATGTATCTCATTTAACTACCTCCAGATGCTCTTTGCTTTTAATTTTCCGAAGAATTTCCAATGCTTTCTTCTTGCGTAATTTCTGGATTTCAGGTGATGCATTATCTTTTGCAAACAGTTCATGTGCAACCTGCTTTCGAGCCTGCAAATACTCCTGATAATCACTATCCCAATGTGTAGTAGTAAAACGAAGACCTACCAATTTTTCGTCGACGATGTGCATTCTGTCTACATCTTCTTTGCTTAACTTCGGTTTTTCCAAAAGATCCCGTTTCTCTCTCAGTAAATCTTCTGTCGGTTCATCCAATGTGCCACGCAATCCAAACATATCACTTGTTAAAATTCCTGCATACCCCATACCCTGAGGATCTTCTTCAGGTTCTTGTGAATGGACATTGTTAATTTCATCTTTCCACATAACCTGTACTTGTTCTTTTTGTAATTCTGCTATAGCAAGCGGCTGATGGGTTACCATTAACAGATGGCTTGTTTCATTATTTGGTACAAATTCGCGCAAAAACTTCAGATATTTAACGGCCCATGTAGGATTTAAATGTGTGTCTGGTTCATCAAGTAGAAAAAGTGAATCTTTCCCACCTGTAAATTTCAGTAATCCAAGGACTGTCAGTAATTGCTGTTCACCTTCACTGAGCTCCCTGAATGTTAACGGCGCCTCGTGTGCGACCATTTTTACTCTGACATTTACCTCGGCGATTATTTCTGATAACAGCATACTTTCTAGCATCTTGAAAAAGACATCCGGGCGTAACCCTTTTGCAAATTCGCGTAATGTACCAACATCCGGTAGGAAGAGGTGAAAGAACTCATTGTTAACATTACTTCCTGTCAATGATGTATCTTCTTTTCGGGTTACTTTGACAGGTGCAAGTGCATAGGGGTATAATGAATCAAGGAACTCTCTTACAACACCTCGTGCACCCCAAAAAAGTTCTTCTTTGTATTTTTTCTTGACCCACCCTGGTTTACGTAAAACAAAATGTATTGAATCCAAACCTTCAATTCCAAGATGTTCACGTAGAAATTTTTTTTCTTCGTCATTTTTATCACTTAAGAAAAAGGCAAGGAGCACAAACTGACTATGATACGGTTTGGCATAGAAAAGCGGTCGTATATCTGCTTTCAAATCGACTTCGTTTTTTAATAACCGTTTGTAAAAATCAGTTCTATGTTTTCGAAAGTATTTTTCAAGGCGGTCACTTGGTCCTGAATAATATGCAAAGAGATAATTGGGTAATAAAGAAGCCAGCCCATTACTATCCCGTTTGATTTTGGAAATTGCAACGGTTTCTTCTTTGTACCCTTTCGATTCTTTCTCTTTATGGTTCGACACGTTAACAGTATATTGTTTTGTCAATGTACCGCGAGCTGGATCTGCATCAATAGTGATCCATTGAGTGTTGCTTTCTTCACCGAGTTTATACTTTATCTTATAAGAGAACGGTGGTTCTTCCCCGAGGTCAAGATTTCTGAAAATCGATACAAGAGCTTCTAAAACATTCGACTTGCCGGAGCCGTTCCGTCCAACAATAACGGTCATGAGATTGTTTTCATCGAAATCTACAACAACATTTTCAAGATTTTTAAATCTTGACCGAATTTCAAGATAATCGATTTTCATACCTATACTCTTATTTGGTCAAAGTAAATATCTCTTTACTACCCTGCCGTTTACGCTTAATAGTACCGGCTTGTACCTGCTCCCTGATATCAAGAAAAAATTGCTCCAAATCTTCAGTTGATGCATCGTTGGGATACCCTGCCAGTGAAAGTAACTCTTGTGAATCAAGCGGTCTCTCTGCACTCTTAAGTACTTCCAGTATTGGTATTATTTCTTTTTTCTGCATAATATAACCTGCTTTTTTAGCCCTTTTAGTTTTTTTAACTACCGTTTTTACTGTAGAGTTTCGCTCTGCCGTGATTTTCTCCAGCAATGCTTCGGCGCCATTTTCACCTGTGACGAGTTCTGGATTTTGCTCACGCCACTCTGCAGTAAGTTCACCACTAAATGCTTTTGAAAGAATTGATTGAGTTAGATCATTTACAAACGATTGGGCATTTAATAAATGTTTTTCAATCGTATCCTCAATATCAAACAATTTAGTTACAATTGATATTATTTTATCCTGTTCACGAATGGACGGTAGATTAATTGTATAGTCAGCTAATTTTTGAGCATTAATATTTGACTGACTAACACCATCTGATTTTACTCTCCAACAATATTCCTTTGCAACTGGGCTATTCAAACAGATATTTAGGAATTCAGGGTTTAATGTATCGCTACATTCAATTTTAATCAAATACCCAGCAAAAATAGCATCACGTTCGCCTCTATATATTGCTGTTTTTCCAACTAATTCAGGACTATTCGTTCGATTAAATAATACATCACCCTTTTTTAATTTATATTTTTCGATTTCTTTTATATCAGATGTATATACTAAATCATTCCAATCCAATTTACCATTTTGAATATTACCCATTCGTAAAACGGGTATTTTACCAGTTTTTTCTGATTTAGCAGAAGTTCCGTAAGTTAATTTTGTTGTAACTTCGCCCAATAAAAAAGTTTGTAGAGTTGGTTCATTGATTTCGTTTCTCCACTCTTCTGTCAACTCACCACTTACCGCAGCAGCCAGAACAGATTGACGAAACTGTTTAAGTATTACTGGTATCGCATCAAGACGTGTTTTTATTTTGTCTACCTGTGCCAACAAGTTGTCAAGTCGTGATGCTATTTCTTTTTGTTCGGCACGAGGAAGAATATATATAGGGTACCTTGATACTTTTACTGGTTGAGCACGTGTTAATGAACCACCAACGCCGGAAACATCAGAGCATAATAGCTCTCTAAATCGATTGTGACGGAAATAATGGATTAAAAATTCTGAGGAAATTAACCCTTGTCTGACTACTATCCATTCTGAAGACGCAATCTGCCGATAGTTACTTTTTTTGCTAACTTTCCAAACCCTGTTTATTCGAGGATTAATTTTACATAATAAGACATCACCAGGCTCAACAAGTTGTTTCGATGAACCAATTTTCACGCCTTCTATATATTCAGGAATACAAGAAGTAAATGCTGGAACGCTATATAATTCAAAGGTCTCATTAGGAAACTGCAATGGATTAATACTTTTCGAAGTATATGAATTAATCAAACCGATTTCTGTCGTACACCAGTATTCCGGACCATTTTCAACTATCGTAAAATTATTGTTTGTCATTAAGTATGGTTCCCAAAGCTTCTATTAAACTGTTACTTTTGTCCTTTGCTATATCATCACAACCTAATGCAACCATAAGTTGACTAATTTCCTTTATAGCTTCTGTTAATTCATTCATTGCCTCTTCAGCAAGCGTTTCCGGTTCTGGCAAGCTGTCAGAATCCACAGTTTCATCATCCTTGAGCCATGAGATATCCAGGGAATCTCCCTTTTGTTCTGCAATCCATTCACGGGTAAAACTGCGCCAGCGACTATTTTCTATTGTTTCTTCAGTTCCCTTTTTCACCCATGACCATTCGCCTTCGGTTCGTTTACCAGTCCCATCAGCTTTCTTTCCGTAACATCGTTCAAAACTTTTAAAAAACTCTTTTGTTAATACCGTTCGTTTTCCAAATGCAGGCATATTCGACCGCATGTCGTACACCCATACTTTTTTAGTGTTGTTTTTATCGGAAGCACCACGGGTAAAAAAGAGAACATTGGTCTTTACACCCTGCGCATAAAAAATACCGGTGGGCAAGCGGAGTATTGTATGAAGACTGCACTTGTCCATCAGGTCTCTGCGTATGTCAACCCCGACATTTCCCTCAAAAAGAACATTATCCGGGACAACAATTCCAGCACGTCCGTTTTCCTTCTCGAGAGAACGATACACATGTTCAAGAAACGCGAGTTGTTTATTATTTGTTTTATAGGTAAAATCATCTCGTGTTATCGCCTCACCACCTTTTTTTGATCCAAAAGGTGGATTAGTGATAATTACATCTGCTTTTCCAAGTCGTTTTCCATCAGCAGAAAGTGTATCGCCAAGGCCAATAGTACCCTCAATGCCGTGAAGTAACGCATTCATGAGTGCAAGACGATACGTATCGGGTACAAGCTCCATGCCCCGTAATGCTTTCTGCCGCTGAAAATTCTGCTGACTTTGCGTAAGTGTATAGAATTCATCGGTTGCTTTAGAAATATACCGGTGTGCAGCAATAAGAAAACCACCTGTACCACATGCCGGGTCCTGTATTATCTCGCCAACCTGTGGCTGCAACACTTCTACGATTGAGTCAATTAATGGTCGCGGTGTAAAGTACTGTCCGGCGCCTGACTTTTTTTCACTGGCATTTTTTTCAAGCAATCCTTCATACAGATCTCCAAGTCCTTCTTCACGAGCGGAATACCATTCAAGGTTATTTAAATGCTCAACAATTTTCCGCAAATTTTTCGGTTGACGGATTGCAGTTGATGCATCAGCATAAATCTCTTTTACGTATCCACTGCCTTTGGAACCGAGATGCAGTAACTGTTCCTTATAAAAATCTAATTGTTCAAGTCCGTCTTTTGCTTTAAGGTCTTTCCAGCGATATCCTTTGGGAATATTGTTTTCTGTTGCGGTTTCCTCTGCCATTTTCAGGAAGAGAAGGTAGGTAAGTTCTGTAACATACTCATGATACGTTATGCCATCATCGCGTAGCACATTGCAAAGATTCCACAACTTGGCTACGATGTCTGAAGTACTTGTCATGCATTAACTCCTATGCAATCTCATTCCAGATCTCCTGTTGAAAATCCTGCAATAAGGTGCTCAGTTCACCATCAAATGTTTTATTAAGCCGATTAAAACCACCATCAGCACGAAATTGACCATTGTCAAGAGTCTCGCGATCAACGATAATTTCAATTTTTATCTGATTTGCAATACGCTGCAACCATGTTCGCTGGGGATTAGTCCATTGGTGCTTTTTAAGTACCCGTTTTAGCGCATTGTCAACACGCTCAGCATACGGTATCAATACAGACCCGAGTGATTGTGTTCTGATATATCCAATGATACTTGCCGCGATATCCTCATTGCGCATCTCACGCCAGGCTGTCCGGAGATTAGCCTCGGTAAAACCTGCTGCATCAAGTTTTTCTTTAATTTCACGAAGGTCCTGCCGGGTCAAGTCTCTGGGTCGTTGAGTAACTACATTGAGTGCTGCAATCTCATTTACATTAGCCTGTACCCATTGCGTAAAGGCATCAATATAATCTTCCGGTTTTTTCGCAACGCCATATCCATGCTCAACAGATTTTAGACTATCCTCATGTTCTGAAATCGGTACGCGAGTCCTTGTGCCTGGTGCCAGATTATCAATAAACGCTGCAAGTTTGGGTTTACTGATAAATAATTGTTCAATAGCATCAGGATTGCCGCTATCAATAATTTTTTCGATGTCAGCGCATGATACGCCAAAATGTTCGATAATAATCTGCTCATGTCTGAGTAGTAATTTTTTCTTTTTCCGAATACGCACGGTAATATCATCAGTAACTTTAGCCCGTAATTTTGGGTCTGCAAGCCGGTTAAGTTCATCAACCATCGTAAGAAGCTTAACAGATGGTGATGCAACAACGGGTTTCATTGCTGTAACCGGTTGCAGAGCATTGTAGACATCGACTGCATCAAAAATTCTAAAAACCTCTTTGTCAAGTCCTTTACCAAACAGATCTTCACATAAGCGAGTTCCACGTCCAAGCATCTGTTCAAACAGTATGCGGCTTTTTACTCTGCGGATAAAAACGATATTGACAATTTCCTCAACGTCAATTCCCGTCGAAAGAAGATCTACCGTTACCGCAACCTTTGGCAGGGCTTCATTCTTATATCGTCTGATCAATTTTTTCTGATCATCAACATAACCGGTTATCTTCAACACCGTCTCTGCGTCAAGCGCCCCATATTGTTCCTCAAACGCATTCTGCAGTAAATAAACCACCAGATCAGCATGACTGTCATTGACACAAAAGATTAGCGTCTTTCCGGCAAGCGCCGGGTCAATGTGGCGTGCGAGTTCTCTACATACTGTTTTATTAAAATCTTCTGTTATGACACGGCTGTTAAATGTATCAACATCAAAATTTATTTCATCAGGAGTTGCCGAAAGGTCTACGTCACCAGTAAGCGGATCAATCATTTTAACAACATCACCCTTATCCCAGTGAATTCCATTTTCAGCAAGGTTGGTAATAATTCGTACTGGTGGTTCGTGATCAACCAGATACCCATCGATGACTGCTTTACGATATGAATAATTAAAAACAGGATGCCCAAAGATCTGAGTAGTATGCAGTGCCGGTGTAGCCGTAAAGCCAATCTTGACAGCATCAAAATGGTCTAAAACCCGGCGGTATTTCGATATATAATCCTGCTCACCGCGAAACAACAACTCATCCTCAGATAGTTCATAATCAAGGGTATACCCACGATGACATTCATCAACAATTATACAATCGTATGAATCGATCGGCAGGTTGTCTTTATCGTTACTTGAATAC
>JAAZBG010000315.1 GCA_012513915.1 Fibrobacter sp. | reverse complement strand
TAAAACGATTCCTGATAACTTATCAGATAAACAAAAACTCCTATTACAGCTACTTGACATCGATGCATCAAAATTTTTCCGCCAGTAAAATTCGAAAAAATGCACTACCTAATCCGCGGAATGTAAGATAATATATATCTATTGCATCTATATTGTTAGGATGTAGAGCGGGGTTTGTAGTGTGAGTTTAATTATACCTTATACCACCATGTGATTACCAACGATTTCTTATAGCGTTATCATGTCGTTATTTTTGTCTTTAAGGGAAAATAACACGAACACTTGATTGCATTTCTACATAGTACATGATTGCAGACATTATTTTCATTATCTATTTGTTGGTAGTTGGCAATAAAACAGTAATTGTGTGAGGGTATATGCTACAAAAGCTCGGTTTCATAATCAGACCATTATTTAACAACTGTACTTACACGATCCGGTGGGGAATCGGAAAAGGGTTCAAACGTAAAGGTGGAATGCAATTCATACCTCAAATCACCCCATTACGTAAAGAGGAACTTTTTCTGCAAACACTTGATTTATCAGGTCAAACTGTTTTTGACATCGGTGGATTTGAAGGTATTTTCAGCCTTTTCTTTTCGAAATGCACCGGAAAAAATGGTACCGTTTTTACATTTGAACCTAATCCGATTAATTTCTCAAAAATAAATACAAATATCAAGTTAAATAACATTTCAAATATTAAGGTATTTAATACTGCAATCGGAAATGAATCCGGATCTGCTCAACTAACATTTGATGAATCAATGAGAGAGTCTGGTTCATTATCAACATCAGTTAGTGTAACCAGTACAGGTGGATCACAAAGAGTCTTTACTAAAGAGGTTCCCATTGAGAAAATTGACAACTTATTAAAAATCCATTCTCTTCCAGACCCTGATTTTATTAAAATTGACGTGGAAGGTTTCGAAAACGATGTACTCATGGGTATGAATGAATTAATTGCACGTAAAAAGCCTGCGTTATTTATCGAAAATCATACATTCCGGTTTACAAAAAAAGCAGATAAGGATACATATATATCGACACTAATTAATTTTCTACTTCAGCGTGGTTATAGCATAAAGCACATTGAGAGAGATATTTTAATTTCTGATAAACCCGGTTCAGATATTCCTGATGGGCATTTTTATGCAAAATAACATCCTGATTTGTTTTATTTAAGAGGTTTTACTCTTTTCTGTGTTTTTCCCATAACAATAGGAATTATACCTGTTAATTTCATTGCAACACCCAAATAACTAAGGATAATGTATACACCCGCCTGCTCCATTGACAATTGAAGAAAACTGAAATAACCCGCAACAAGAATATCCCGGACACCTATTCCTCCTGGAGTTAATGGAAGCGAAATTGTTATTATTTCAATAATGGGTATAAACGCAAGTGTTTCAACAAAATAGATCTTACCTGTAACTCCATAAATAAGAATTATCGCAGTAATTATTGAAAGAAATTGCGTTAAAACAGTTACAAGGAAATTTACTGCAAGGATTTTCCTGTGTTTACGATAATTGTATATCGCTTGTCTGATTTCTGTGAGTATAAACATTATTTTATGGGGAATTTTTTTTTCCAATAAAAGTCTGACTGGCCTGGTAATCTTTTTAGAAAAGGAAAAAAACACCAGAATCAAAAACACTATAAATAAAACTACAGAAATGAGAATAACATCCGGAGGAAAAACTGATTTACCAACAAGAACTATTCCTGTCAGACTAAATAAAAACAACACCAGTAACCCATTTAACCGAGTGATAAAGGTTGCAGCCCAGGGAACTGATTTATCTGAACAACCAGATAGCAGACTCGCTCTGATAAAATCCTGAGCAGCACTGGTTGGTAAAACTATTGAGTAAAATTGCGCAGCAAAATGTGACGACATCGTTTTTAGCAGGGTTACATCAGGCGCAAAAGGAACAATTAATAACCACCACCTGAAACCTTGCATTGCTATAACACATAATGTGACAAGTAAAAATAGCGGAATTGTCCATAATGACACTTTATGAATTGCAATTGTAAACTCAGAAAGTTGTATTCTGGAAATAATAAAACAAAGTGGAAAAACAATCAGTGTAATTTTTAGTATGTTTATAAACAGTTTTTTCATCTTTATTTATATATGGAACTATCTTACAAAAAGGTTAAATTTCAGTATGGGTGAAAGAATACAACAATCATGTAAACCATTCAGATTCATACACGTTGTTATTTTCAACAGGTTTTTGCACATTACTTCTGGTGTGCCAGATAATCCTCAAATGGATCTCTGTTCCTCACCATTGTACAAAGATTGAGATCATATCCAAGTTCTTTCAATATACTAAAAAAAGCCGGTTGATCAATGTAATCATAACAATATGTCGGAGGCCACAACGATGATGTTGTTCCACCGGATAACCCAAGGTGCTGCACATAAGAAAAATGATCTGTTATTACCGGCACCTTCCGTAATTTGAATACCCAGTTCAACATCCAGTCAATTGTCGAAGCTTTTGAAAGAGCGAATTTATTCTTGAAAAGGCAATAATCAAAATAAAGTGATGGATTAAACATTAAAGATTCCACAGTTGTTGATCGCATCACTGCAAAATCTTCTTTGTAATATAAGGGATGTGGCAGTGGATGATATAGTGTAACTGGATAATCAGGGAAACGTTCATTCAACATCAAATATTTATCAAGACATTCGTAATGAATTAAGACATCACTGGCCATATAAAGTACTTTTTCTGAAAACTTATTTAACGTCCGATACATGTTGATATTTGCACCGAAGCCATCATTGAGTTTATTAAGTTCACAAGGGACACCGCACTCAGATACAAACTTTTCTGCCTGCCTGCAAACATCCTCATTTATTGGATTTTGACAATCATTAATGTCAATATATACTTCGAATTCGTTAAACCGTTTCGCAGATAGTAAACTTTGAAAACAATATTTTAATTCCTTGGGACGCCCAAACAGACTAAAAACGATCTTCATTGTTTACTCCTTAATTTGATACCTATCACTCTTTTAATAATCATGTTTTTCCAATTAATACTTAGATACCAAATGTAATACTTTATCAACTCAACCAACACGATCTGTTTTTTCACTAATTACTACCTCCCGTACAAAGAACTTGTAATGTAACGTCCCCGTTACTCTTGTCGCCTGAAGAAAAATTCACTTTTTTCTTCGTAGTACAATCAGAACTGTCCAATAAATAATGAGAATGCCAATAATAACGAATGATACAGCCGCAATACTCTTGAAATTTCTTGAATGAGGAATCATTTCAACCGTATGTTCCCCTTTTGTTATACCAACAGCCATCCAGGCAAGATCTGCTTTGTATATCTCTGTGTGCTTGCCATCAACCTTGATATCCCAACCTGGGTAATACACTTCAGATATCCTGAGAAAACCATCCTGAGGAACTTTAACAGTTACCTTACGGTAATTGGGTGTGTATTTTTCCCATTTTGTAACAAGAGTACCTAATGATGATTCCTGATTTTCACTTATAACTGATGGCTCTTTTTCAAGTGCAACAGTAGTCCGGTAATCATATTTGCCGGATGCTATTGCATCAAGCATTTTTAATGTATCAATAACAACATACTTTGATGCAAATGAAATACGGTCAAGTGCATTAACATTTTTTACAGCAACCAGCTCATTTCCGTTTCTGACAAGCATATTTTTAACGTTTGCTATATCAAGAAACGGACTGCCTGCAGATAATTTTTCAAAACTAAGAAATGCCTGTCCCTTTTCGTCAAAATTGACAATGCCCGCTAAGTAGTTACGATCCTGCTCGCCTCTGAATTCGCGATACCATCTGAGTTCGTTATCATGGAAACCGCTTACGCCCTCCAGCCCATGAATTCCTTCACCATTTTGAGGAAGTGAACCGGGAAGTGAAAAACATCTGAATGGTTCTTTCTCAAACTCTTTTTTCAACTCAGCTATGGCTGGCTCTGTTACAAAGTACGGTGCAGGATTGTACAATTTCACAAACTGCATATCAACGCGTAAAAGATCCACAATACCTATAACAAGAACAAGAATTGCAAAAGTAACTGGTTTTAATTTACCGTTAATTGTGTAATACAAAGAGATCAGAACCGTAGCAGCAAAGAAAAACCATAACCACAAAAATGGCAGGAAATTCTTCGAATAATTAACTTTAAAAATATTCTGTTTGTTTGCATCCGGTATGGATGATCCAAACAGACTCTGAACAAATCCCTGCATCGAAAACAGTAGCGTCAATAATAAGCATAAACCGACACCAACAAATAACCCTTTCGACCATTTTTTCTTTACAGTATCAGAAAACTGAATAAGTTTACCCGTTACTACATCTTTAAGAAACAGTGACGACAGCAGGATTGTGGAAAATGAAAACCAGAACATAATCATACTGCATGCTCTGAACTTCTTAACACCAGGAATTATATAATATACCAGATAAAAGACAGGTGTATGAGCACCAAGAGAGAACAGTATTGAAAATACTGCTACCGAACCCCAGAATATTCTCCACATCGTTGGTTTACTGATAATTGCCAGAACGGAAAGAAGCAGTGCCATTGCACCCGCATACTCGGAGTTCAATTTGAAGGGATTCTGACTCCAGTAATAATCAAGAGTATTTCCAAACTCAGGTACCCACATCGAGAAAAATTCAGGCCAGTGTAACGACCATGATGATGCAAATTCGAAACCCCGTTCAACACCACGAACCGAATATGCATTCTGTACATATAAGTATGATGGAAGGAACTGGATCAATGCAATACCAATTCCAAGAAATACTGCAGCCCAAAAGCTTACGGTTAAAGGAATTAGTTTCTTTGTGTCCTTTTTAATTAGTACATTAATAATATTGACAAGCCAGTAAAAGAATATTCCCCAAAGCACAAAGTAAGTCATCTGAACATGTGATGTAAGCAAGGAAAGACCGATCCCGGCACTTAGCAATGTAACATTCAGTACATTTGGTTTGTCAAGAAGCTCTTTAAGCCTCCAGATGACAAATGGTAATAATGCGATCACATACATCTTACCATCATGCCCGGGATAAATATGGGAAAAAAACTCAGGATTTAACATATAAAATATTGCACCAATCAAAGAAATAAATGGTGACACCTTAAATCCTTTTCTTAACATCAGGAAAAACAATACACCAGCCAGAAATACATGTAAAATCATTTTTATACTTATTCCCTTGGCAATAGGAAATAAATAGGTGACTACTATTGATAATGGATAAAAACAGTCTCCAAATGAGGCATCATTAGTAGGCATTCCACCCAATCTGCAATTTAACCAAAACGGAAATTCCCCAAACTTTACAAGCGCATTTTTCAAATACACCCGCGTATCAAACCCGCCAATCTGATCAGAGCTGAACAACATCCCGTTACTGAAAATAAACTCCGAAAACACCACAGCAGTCAACAGCCCCATGATCACAAAGTAAACCCATGATTTTGACCAGAGCGATTTCTTCACTACTGCAACACTATCAGCCGGTTGTGATAACTTCTGTGATGCTCTTGGTGCATCAGCTTTTTTTTCTTCTGCTTTGTTTTGCATATAAACTTTCTTGTTAATTTAGATGTTGTTCTGCCATTGACAAGGTTTCTAAATCATATCCGCTTTTGACATAGTTACTTTTTATTATTAAACTTTTTAAGCCATCAATATTGATTCTGTCAGAGTCCTTATCACCAAGCATAAGCGACACGGAGAGATCAATATCGTGATCCTTAACTGCCTGACGAATCATACCGGGACCAGGCTTGCGGCAATCGGTTTCCTTTTTATACTGCTCAACGGTTCCATTGGGATGATACGGGCTGAAATAAAACGCAGTAATATTGATACCCCGGATATGAAACTCATTTTTCATCCACCTATGGAGCGACTCAACGTCCTGCTCTGAAAAATACCCTTTGGCCACACCAGCCTGATTAGTAACGACAATAAGGATGTAACCCTTATCGATTGCTTTTTTACACAACTCAAAGATACCATCACAAAAAACAATGTGTTCCGGCTTATACGGATAAGCACTGTCTTCGTTAATTATTCCATCACGATCAAGAAATAACGCTTTTTTTCCCATTGCATCCTATAGCTAAAAAAGGCTAAAACTAAAGATTGGTTATAAGTCCCTTTTTTATCCGGTTTATTTTTTTTAACTCTTTTCTAAATCTTAAAAATAGAGTATAATCTATAAAGATTAAACGTTGTACCACCCCACATCACAACCGGACGTTTTTTGTCCGGAGATACCAAAAATTACTTAATGTCGCAGTACACAGCAACAACTCACGGGGGGTCATTAGATGAAACCGGTTAATTTAACTGTTATTTTAACAATAATGCTCATGTTTCTAAGCTGTAAACATGACATGCCGATGGAATGGATTAAAATTTCAAGCAATTTCGTAAAAACCACACACGCCTCTGATTCGATGGATAGTATCCGATTCGATTCATTGGTAACGCTTATTGAAACGCTTCAACACGCTACACATACAACTGATAACAAGTCATTCGAAAAATTGTACAAAGTTGCTTTTGACACAAACAGCGACTGCTTCCATATCGTTGGAAAAGGGATAGCAAATCCATCGTTTCCAGATGAGGCCAAAATGTCCAGCAGAAAAAATGCAGCAAAACTAAATGCTGAACACTGGGCTGCATTACTTAAATACTGGAACAATTCCGGTAGAAAATCATTTACTCCTGAATTTAAAGCCCAAATCCTTTATAGCGCAATATTATTTGAAAAAGAGGTCGGCGACACATTATTTGTACTGGTACAAGTACCATTGGGAAGTATCGTTTTATAAATTAAAACCGGTAAATGCAGAACTATACCACCAGATTTCTATGAAAGGCTGAATGAATAACAAAACATTCAGCCCTTAATATCTCCAAACATTGCATTAACATATGAGTGTGCATCAAAGTCCTGAAGATCCTCAATGCCTTCACCGACACCAATTTTCTTGATCGGTACACCAAGTTCACGTGTTAATGCAAGGGCAATTCCGCCTTTTGCCGTTCCGTCAAGCTTTGTTATTACAAGCCCGGTAAGCGGTATGATACTGTTAAACACTGTTGCCTGTTTAATCGCATTTTGTCCTGTTGTTGCATCCACTACAAGCAGTACTTCATTAGGCGCATGAGGTGTATTGCGTCTGATCACCCTGACTATCTTTTCAAGCTCATTCATCAGATTGACTTTATTATGAAGTCTCCCTGCTGTGTCAAGAAGCAGGACATCAACATCACGAGCCTTGGCCGCCTCTATTGCATCAAATGCCACCGATGCAGCATCCGCTCCTTCGTGCTGTGCAACAAATTCCGATTCTGTCCGTTGTGACCATATCCGTAACTGTTCAATTGCTCCCGCCCTGAATGTATCAGCAGCGCAAAGCATTACCGATTTTTTCTCAGCTCTCAGCTCATTTGCCAGTTTCCCGATTGTTGTTGTCTTGCCAACTCCGTTAACACCAACAACAAGTATCACCCAGGGCTTTGGCGGAAACTCATCAGGATCTTTAGAAACATTCAAATCCTCTGCCAATATTGATTTCATTGCCTCATAAGCCTCAGCCTGATCGGTAATCCCTTTTTCCCTGATCTCTTGTTTTAATCTGTCAATTACATCCAGTGATAACTCAAGCCCTATATCAGCAGCAATCAACGCCTCCTCAAGTAAATCATAAAAGGAGTCATCAAACTTTCCGTTTCCACCAAGAATTGAAACAATCTGTGAACGGGTCTTACTTAAACCATCCTTTAAGCGGGCAATTAAATTCATCTCTAAAACATCCTGTACTACAAAAAACAATTCTGTATTTAATTCGTTAACTTGCTCAGTAAAATACATCCGGCAGGAACATCAAAACAGATTAGTTTTATACGGCTGGAGAAACATTGAACATTTCAAGCAGTGAATCAACCCTTTTCCGGTCTTCGATAGCTTTCGTAGCAATAACCTTAAACTGTTCCGGTGATAACGCCACCTTACTCAGTGCAAACGGACTGATTTCAGGAGCAACCTCATGTTCTGTCACCGACCTTCCGATCATGTGCGCGGTCACGTCAGATATATGTATTATTGACACAACAAGTGCACTCTCTGCTGATGTTTCAGGCTGGTGATGTTTACAGATGCAATCAGTGAGTAGTGATGGAAATGACCAGTGTTCAGAAAGATACTTTCCGGTTACCGTGTGATGCACTTCCGGTTCTTCATTTTTCCAATATGGAGTTTTTGATTCCTGTGCCCTCAATGCTGCCGCACTGATAGCATCCGGCATCAGCTTCGCCAGTACCATCTTACCAATATCATGAAGCAGTGCTGCAACAAACACTTCGCTGGTATCCAGGAGCTCTCCCTTTTGTACATAACCGGCAATACCCTCTGCAATAAGTGCGGTTGTAACCGAATGAAGCCAATATAAATCAAGTCTGAATCCACCTGATTGTCTGATCGTTACAGCATTAAGGAGTTCCGATGCCAGAACAATTGAATGCACCCGTTTTGAACCAAGAAGAACTACAGCATTTTGTAAAGATGTCACTGTCCTGACAACGCCCACATACGCCGAGTTCGCAAGCCGAAGAACTTTACTGGTAATGGCAGGATCAAGCCTGATCACATCTGCTACCTGTGATGCAGTCGATTCGGGATTTTTTAAAACATTCTCAATACGCATCAGTACCGGTGAAGGTGTCGGCAGATTCCTGATCTCTTTAACAAATGTAGTATAATCCACACGTTTACCTGCGCTATTTTATGATGCTGAAAAACTCGGCAGATTTATCCAAACTGTCAAGAAGCGTCTGGTAAATTCTTTCATGATCAGCATCACTGACATTAAGAATTGACCGGTAGTTGTCTTTGGCAACATACAACGGCTCATTTTCCCACAATGACGCACCCGCTTCATGAGCAATAAGATCTGCATAATTAATTGTTGCCACAAGTTCATTAAGATGATTCGCAGCAACCGGTTCATGATGATACACGAGAGTATATTCAAGATCAAGCGGTAAAGCCCATTTATCGGAGATAACTTTTCCAATGGCAGCATGATTGATACCCAGTACTTTTGTCTCGGAATCAAGCAGTGAGATATTATTCGTCTCTGCAAACGCAACAACCTCCGCGTACTCATTACTCATATATTCATTAAAGATAAGTTTACCGATATCATGAAGTATCCCGGCACAAAAAGCACTCTCAGGATCCATCATACGCACATTAATAAAATGACGAACAATAATTTTTGCTGCCATAGCCGTGGAGATCGAGTGTCTCCAGAACTTTTCTTTGTCAAGGGCCACCTGTTGGGATCCTGCAAATAGTTTCATCACCGATGCGCTTAACACAAGTGAACGGATTGTATTGAATCCCAGAATAACCACAGCGCTGGACACTGAAGAAATAGACCGGGGAATACCATAAAAAGCACTATTTGCAAGACGAATCATTTTACTGGTTAAGGCAGGGTCTTTTTCAATCAACTTCGCAGCATCATCCGCTGATGACTCCGGATTATTGACAACCTGAATTAATCTGGTGACAATTACAGGTAATGATGGCAACTGATCGATTGATTCAATTACTTTTTTATAATATGGTGCATTGTTCGTTGATCCCTGCAATACCGGTGCAGATGATGGCGTTATTTGTGCAGCAACCGGTGATGCAGTACGGGTATGTGATTGTAACGTAGACGAACGTGGAACAGTGTCTGCACTTGGTGGTACGTGGGGACGGCCTTCAGGAGTTGCTCCTGACAGGGAATTCAAGGGTCTCTGGTTCATACATCCTCTTATCGTACAGGTTCAGCCAGACAGTATCTCCCTTGCCGTAAAGATTCTAATCGCACTGTCAGCCATTCATTCCGGCGTGCCTTACAGAGTGGAATCTCGACATGGATATAATTCGATGTCAAACCTCTAACCGGATTCTCCGATTCTACAATGATTCTCTTTGTAATTCCATCGATTTTTTTTAAAAAGCAATTCCTGCTTTCATCAATAACTGTTTGAAGAATCCCGCTTCTGGATGTCTTTACACATTCCGCGACCTGATTTGACATCACTGCAGCATCAGTTCCCGGCCGTAGAGAGTATCTGAAAATATGCGCGTAGGAAAACCCAATCTGCCTTATAGTGTCTATCGATTCCTGAAAATCAGAATCTGTTTCTCCGGGATGCCCCACAATAAAATCGGCTCCAATACCGGCAAACGGCATCACACTGCGGAAATCCTTAAGCCGCTGCAGCATCACGGGAATATTCCCGTAAGGCCGTTTCATAAGCCCCAGTACTTTTGTAGACAGACTTTGAAAACTAATATGAAGATGGTCACAAATCCTATCGTTATTGACAATTAAATCCAGAAGTTCATCACTGACATCACGCGGATCAAGCGAACTGAGCCTCACCCTGAAATCGCCATCAAGACGGCATATTTCGTTTAATAAACGTTCCAGACCGGCATCGACCCCGTCACCAAACTGCCCGATATGCGTACCCGTGAAAACAATCTCTTTATACCCGGCTGTAACAGCCTTTTTACATAAATCAAGAACAGACCCGAATGATGCCGATCGGGAAGGACCTCTCAGCGATGGAACAATACAATATGAACACCTGAAATTACACCCCTCCTGAATCTTCAGCGGGAAACGGGTTTTCCCGTTTTCATCAAAGGGTGATGCGACCTCTGAAGTGTCAAGATCAAGTGATGTGGTTGTGCTGTTGAATGAATCATGAAAAACACCATCATCTTGCGCGATAATTGAAACGATATCGTTTTTAAAGGTATTGCCTACGACCCAATGAACATTCTTCAATGCTTTTAATTCTGATGGCTTCTGCTGGGCGAGACAGCCGGTGATTAGTATTTTTGCCTGAGGCGTCGAAGATGATAGTGCAGAAAGTAAACGTCGTGTTTTTGATTCAGTCGAAGCAGTGACTGCACAGGAATTGACAATAACAAAATCAGCTTCATGAGTTAAATCGGTAAATGCATACCCGTTTTTTTCAAGCTGAATTCTAAGTGTTACCATCTCCTCCTGATTTGTGCGACATCCAATTGATTTAATTGCAACTTTCTTTCCTCCGCAGGAACCGCTAACCATTGACATTTCTCCAATCGGCAAGCGCGTCTTCGCGCTGATCGTACACAGGAATTACAACATCAATACTTAACGTATTAAGCAAATCCTTTACAATAAAATTCGGTGAGCATATTTTCATTGCCCCACCGGTTCCTTTAAGTAAATTGTTCATATTTAAAATAGCACTTATGCTGAGACTGTCAAAAAAAGTAAGCTCTTCAAAATCAAGAATAATATATTTATACCTGGCAAGAAAGAGTAACAGCTGTTGTTTGAAATAACTCGATCCAATAGGATGACTCAATATACCACTCATTATAAATATCCCCACGTCACCAACAGACTCCGGCTTTATTGTCAATCGGATATCGACTCCATCCGCTTCAAAAAACTCCTTTACAGACCCCTTTTTAATATCGCCGCGGCGTTCGATAGTAAAAAGGCGATCAAGGCCGGTGTCCTCAAACAGGATGAATATCTCCTCATTGAGATTTTTCAAAACCAGCAAAACATTTGCAGTGCTGAATTCTCTGGCAAGCATCACCAGTGAGCCTATTCCCGAGCTATCAATAAGATTGGTAAATGAAAAATCGAAGACGCACTTGGTTATTGACCCGTCTTTGAGTGCAGTGCGAATGCGGTCAAGCTCAGTATCAAGAGAGATACTGCTGAAATGCTGCGTTGCAGAAAAGGTCATTACACTACCCTGCACATCAATGCTCATGAATCACTCCTAACGTAAAAATCTGCGCGAAAGTTCATCAATTGACATTCTAACCAGAGTCGGCCTGCCATGAGGACAGGTATAGGGATTTTTCGCAGAGAATAACCGGTTCATAAGCGCATTCATCTCCTCCTGCGAAAGCTTTTGACCTGCTTTTATTGCCGCACCGCAAGCGAATGCCGCCGCAAATCGTTTCTCCGGTTCTAAAAAGAACTCAGGTGCTTTTCCATCAAGCAGATATTTTATCATGCCGCGAATCGTATCTTCCACTGCTCCATTCCGTAAAAATGCCGGAATCGCAGATATTGAAAGTGCTTTTCCACCAAAATCACTCAGTTCAAAACCGAACGCACTAAAAAAAGCAGATCCAGATTCCACAACTGACTTTTCTGTCGGTGATAGCTCAAGAACAATCGGGAACAATAGCTGCTGACTTGCTGACCTGCCTCTCTTGATATCCTCAAGTGCCTGTTCATAAAGTACTCGTTCCTCAGCAGCATGCTGATCAATCAGCAGAATACCATTTTTTATCGGAGCAAGGATAAACATTCCATGTATCTGATAACATGGAATCAGCTCCCAACTGTTGCCGCTCCCAACATCGCTTAATTCTACCGCTTTCTCTACAGTCTGGTCAACTTCTTTTTGTTCCCCCGGAAGTTGCTGTGGAAATGAGAGCAGACTTTGAGATGTCAGATCCGGATCTGGTTGATCTTTTGAAGGTAATGCTGCGAGGTTCTGAACCGGTGATAACCGGGTTGTAAACTGCAGGGGCAGATTAAGTGGTACTGCATCTGCCTGCGGTTCCGGTGTCTGTGGTGTAAACAGCGACTGAAAACTCGAATTCAGCGAATCATGTTCCGTCTGAAACTGATCCGGTTTCATGACAACCGCTCCGATACCCTGCTTTACAATACCATACACAAATCCGAACAATTCCCGTTCATCATCAAATTTAACCTGCTGCTTTGTAGGATGCACGTTAACATCAATACGCGATGGATCGATATCAAGAAAGGCGAAGAATGACGGTTTATACGCAGCACCAAGATACTGCGCAAACGCTTCACGAATAGAGAATGTGACCGAATCATTATCAATACGGCGCAGGTTCACATAAAGGCTCTGAAATCGCGGACGTTCTTTAAGCTGCTCCGGAGTTGAAACAAAAGCTAATATCTCCATGCCATCACGCATACCTTTGCATTCAATCAACCCTTTTGCAAATTCATGCCCCGCAATATCAGCAATTCGTGCAAGCGGCGAATCCGCAACAAGCACATCCATTACCCGGCGACTTTCTACTGTCAGGGTAAAATGTATTGACGGAAACGGAACAACCAGTTGTTCAACAAGACGTGTAATAGCCAGCTGCTCCCCTTTTCGGGTTTTCATGAATTTCTTGCGTGCAGGAACATTGAAAAAGAGATCACGAACTATGACAGTGGTCCCCTGAAGATGCTGCTGAGGTTTCACCTGACCGGCTTCCCCACCGGTATAGGATAATTCGTACCCAAGCCCCGAGGAATCGTTTGATGAAATTACCGTGGTCCGGCTGACAGCCGCGATACTCGCAAGCGCCTCACCGCGAAATCCCATTGTTGCTATAGAGAAGAGGTCATCGGCACTGGTAATTTTGCTTGTTGCATGAGGCAGGAAACACTTGACAAGATCTTCCTGAGACATCCCGTAGCCATTATCAGATACTCTGATTAAGCTGAATCCGGCATCTTCAATGGTGATATCGATCCGTGTCGCACCTGCATCAATCGCATTTTCGACAATCTCTTTTAAAACTGATGCAGGTCGTTCAATAACCTCACCGGCAGCAATTTTTTCAATTACCGACTGAGGCAATACCTGTATTACAGATTGTTTTTTTGTTTCCATGTATTAAAAAGTGATCCAGAATAGAACAGGAAGAGAAAAAAAATGCGGAAGGGGGGACTCGAACCCCCACAGGCTTGCGCCCACTAGAACCTGAATCTAGCGCGTCTACCAGTTCCGCCACCCCCGCAAAAAAGTGCGAACTAATGTGCTATGGAATATAATAGATGGTGCCCCGTAGGAACAAGAATCATTATTGTAACGTAAAAAAGGCACCCTGCGATTAACAGAGTGCCTTCTTAGTAAAAACAATTCAAAGGTAGATAGTTATCTTCTTCTGCGAAATAGACCAATGCTGCCAAGAGCAAGAAGTCCCATGCCGAAAAGCGAAAGTGTCGCTGGTTCCGGAACATCTTTTGTTATATATGATGCCTCAGCATCATGAGAGAATGGTGCAAATCCGAGTTTGCTTTTATTATTCTTGAGCTCTTCATTGTAAAGATCAAAATGAATTCCGTAGTTTGGATTCAGGGCTGAAACATCAACTGTAAACGCCTGATAATAGAGTGTTCCTGCCGGATCAACCATAAGACTCCCGGGGTTATTCTCTACATTATATGGCAAAGCCCGATCACCACTGAATGAAAATGCATATTCATAAAAATAGGTTGGGAAAATGCCATGTGTTGGTAATTCACCTACCTCTGCAAGTGCAACAGGGGGCGTTCCATAGTGCATGTCAGCAATACTTACAGGAGTGCCATTAAAATCAAATGATCCAATATCTGCAGACATTGAGATCGTTGGGGTTACCGCCATTGAAATGTAATATGTCCCCGTATAATCACTTGAATTCAATAGCGCAATCAGATCAAATTGATTCGATGTATTAACGACAGTTTCAGTTGAACCGTTATATACACCGCCGGATATATCAAGCTGTAATGTTGGTAACGCGAAAACAGAGCTTACAGCCACAAGCCCTGCGAGAATTGTTTTTGTAACGTTCATAGTAATATCTCCTGAAAAATTTTCTTTAAGCTACGAAAAACATACTCACGGTGAAAATTTTATATTGCTTGTTTTTCTTTTCCCACACAGTTGATGTTTTTCAGGTTAACTGTATATGAGCAATTCTCAAGCCATATAATTATGTATAAGTCATTATCAAAAAATTTTTCAACCCACTTCAAACCTGTAATGTGTCAGTTTTTTCGACAGCAGTAAAAAAAAGATACAAAACACAATTCAGAAACACTGACGCATCACATCCCAAAGACGTTGGGTTGAAAGCATACTGCTGTTTTTGACTACACCGCAATTTTCACAAAATGAGATTATATTAATCGGTATCTAAAAACATTGAAGTAATAAAGGAAATTTTGCCATGAAAAAAAATATTACAGGCATACTGGGCCTCTGCCTGATACTACCATTGACAACACTTGCACAAAAAACCATTTATGAACCAGCCTTTTTTAAATCCGAAGGTATAAATCTAAACAATACATCAAGTAAGTTCTGTAATGCCCGAAGCAAACAAAATGATGATATCGTGATTTTCTGGGAGAGCGGTTTTGGTTCAGACCCATCAACAGCCTCGGCAAGTTACAAAGTTGACATAAATACAATGCTTCAGGAAGCCCAAAAAGCATACGATTACTACGTAGATTCACTGAAATTTGTTTTAAAAGGCAAATCCGTTACTGATAACTATAAACTGATGATATTTCTTCTTTACAGTACGGAATGGGCTGCGTATGGTTCCGGCCAGGATAATCTTGTCGGCACGCTTCATGTCAATAATGCCGCAGCAAATATACCCAATGTTGTCGCCCATGAAATCGGCCACTGTTTTCAGTACCTTGCCGGCTGTGATGGCCTTGATGGATTTCAGTATGGGCTTGGAGATAACGGCAAGGGAGGAAACGGCTACTGGGAACAGATTGCTCAGTGGATGTCGTTTAAAGTGTACCCTGAAAAACAGTTTACGGAAAATGATTTTAATACCTACCTAAAAAGCAATCACCTTCACTTTCTTCACGAAACCCCGCGATATGCGAATTACTTTATCGGTGATTACTGGGCTTACAAAAGGGGGATTGAGTTTCAGGGGAAACTATGGCGCGAATCAAAGAGCCCTGAGGATCCAGTTGAGGCATACAAACGCCTGACCGCAATCTCCCAGGAGCAATTCAATGATGAACTATACGAGCATGCGGCTCGTTTGACAACATGGGACCTTCCACAAATCAGATCCTACGGACAAAATTATATCGACCGACGGGCACAACCGAAAATGAATCTTCAATCCGACAAATTCTGGCTTATCGATGCATCTGCGTGCCCTGAAAACTATGGTTATAACAGCATTAAACTTAACGCCCCGGCATTGGCCACAACAGTGTCTGTCACGTTTCAGGGAAAAATCGGGACAAGCGGTTTCAGGTCAAAAAATCCGGCAAAAGGCGGATGGCGCTTTGGTTTTGTTGCTTTATTGAAAGACAACTCACGTGTTTACAGCGATATTGGTACTGCCAATTATTCGGGCTCTGCAAATCCTGAAAAATCACTTTCCTTTGATGTACCCGCAAACTGTTCAAAACTATGGTTTGTCGTCTCGGGAGCACCGCAGGAACACTGGCACCATGAGTGGGATGATAACAACGCAAATGATGAACAGTGGCCTTATCAGGTGCAATTTACAAATACAAACCTGCTTGGTCAGACAACCGGTGTTCAGACAATTGCGTCTACAAAAAGTACATCTATCAAACCGGTTATTGCTAACGGTAGTATAATGCTACCATCGGAGGTAAACTGGACACTCACAAATCTATCAGGGAAAACAATGCTGGAAGGTGTTGGCAAAACTGTCGATATCAGGAGATTTTCGAATGGAAGCTATATTCTGAATCATTCCGGAAGGTCGATGCGTTTGGTCAAGAGTTCGGCGAAGAATGTTCTGTTTTGATTAATTTACAAAACAAAACGAGCGGAGAACTACATGCAGCCCTCCGCTCGTATGAAATACCACCATACCTGGTTACCTTACACACAGAACAGGTAATCAACTATTCATAATCACACCACTGACCACCGGCCATCCATGTACCAGTTTTTATTATATTACCTTCGAGATCGGTAATATTACAATAAATATACATACCCGCTTGCGTATTAATTCTTAATGTATTTGTTCCTGCCCCCGAAAATTCTGAGATCAAATCTGTAACAATTTGATCTCCGCCAAATGAAACAAAATGCCACTCGTATGAACGTGCGCATGATGGCAGTACTATTGGATCATTAATACAAACCTCGACTGTATCCCCTAACTTTGGACTGATATTTAAAGGTGTTGCCTTCCAGATTGCATAAAGAGTAACACTTTGTGCTCCCATGGTGAAACTTGCCTTATCAGCATATTCCACCTTTCCGGTTTTACTTGTTGACCAACCAGCAAATGTACGACACCCATCAACAAACGTATTTGCATTCAAATTTACCGATGAACCGCATGCAATCGTTTGTGGTGACATTGATGTAGTTACATCACTATTATTTTTGTCAAATGATACGGTAAAATTCTTTGGAGTCCATTTAGCATAGAGCGTCACATCACTGCTACCCATATCAAAACCTACCTGGTCTTTATACTCCACAGAACCGGAAGCTGTGGTTGCCCACCCGGCAAAATCCCATCCTGGCTTAACAAACGTATTTGGTATAAGAGTCGCAGCGCTTCCTTCAGCTATCGTTTGATTACTCATCGTACCTGATGCCAACGCATCATTTTTATCGAATGACACTGTATGAATATTTAATGTCCACTTTACATCTAAAATAATATTCCCAGCCCCTATCACCAGGGTGTCATTTGCTGAGTATACTCTGGAATTTGTTACTCCACTTCTTGTCCAGCCCGAAAAACTATAGTTTGTTTTTGTAAGACCGACTCCTGATTTTATGACAACAGTTTCCCCTTTAGCATAGGTATTATTATCAATCGGTGCAGTTCCACGTCCTCCGTTGACATCATAGGTAACCCCAAACAGAACGATGAGTGACACTGTGCTGCTTTTAGTCTCAACATCACCATTTGTAACAACGCAGTAATATGTCGAACCGTCATCCGATACCAGTACCACCGGAGTTGTATATGTTGGAAGTGTTGCACCGGAGATCGCTTGCGTTCCTTTATACCACTGGTACTTTAAATTTGATCCGGTTGCGGTAATACTAAATGTACCCTTGTTACCAAAAACAACAGATTGAGTAACAGGTTCAACTGTTATAACAGGCTTATCTGCCTCTGTAGTAAACGATGCGATGTCCGAAACAGCAGAATCACCATTTTCTGCAGTATGTGTTACCACCTGCCAGTAATACTTTGTTGACGCATCCAGCGCGGTTGTTAGTGAAGTAGTTTTTGCTGTTAAATTAGAGACTGCTCTGGTTAATGCTGTTTCTGCTGTTCCATACCGTACAGTATAGGTCACAACATCGCCATCAGGGTCGATACCATCGGTCCATGTAAACGTTGGGATTTTGGCAACACCAGTTGCACCGACTGCAGGTAAACTAAGTATCGCTGTAGTTGGCATTCTGTTATAACGAAGGATTACAGGATAATCTTTTACTACTTTATTTGATGAATTATCGACGACTTTAAAGTTTAGGGTATCACTCTTTCCCGCTCTAAGTTCGGTCACCTTTACAGAATAGAGTGAACCGGTATTAGTAATACCACCAAGCGCTACTCCGCCGCGCATTGCGGTAACCGATGAGATATTGTTATCATCAGAACAATCAATCTGAACTGTTATTGTATCAGTTAAGACCCGCTGATCTGCATTAAGCGGATTTTTTATCACAACTGTTGGCGGAACATTATCAACCATGGACGGATCATATGTTATGTACACTGATAACGAATCGGCATTCTTAATCGCTGATTTATCCTGTGCTTTAAAAATAACGGTATCTGTTTTACCTGCAACAAGATTATCAAGCGTAACGCTGTAGACTGAATCAGTTTGCATCACTGGTAAACGGGTCGTACCTTTAAACGCCCATACAGAATCAATACCACTATTACGGTCCACTGCAACGATCTCAATTGACGTCTGTGGTGTCGTAATTGAAGCAGAACCTGTAGCAGGCAGCCTGTGACGCAATTCGGGTTTTACATTATCCTGCATCAAAGGGTCATAGGTCAGCTTGATCTGCACCTTTGAATAATTCTGCCGCATCGATTTATCATACGCGACTATATCAATTGTCGTTATATCTCCTTTTTTCAACCCGGAAACCGTATATTGAAATGTACTTCCGCTGCGTAGTGTGTCGGTGAGTATTATTATTCCGTTTTTGACAAGTATTGTCCCGACACCGGCCTGTTTGTCGGTAACTGTAAATTTACACACAACAATACTGTCACTCACGGTTGCTTCTATTGCAGATGGGTTTACAAGTGCAATCAGTGGAGCCACGGTATCTTTTGGCGAAGCAACCAGAAGCACTTTCAGTTCCGACAACCCGCTTTCACCATTTGATGCAAACAGAGATATCGTATCCTTTGGTGCAGTTCCCCAGGGAATGGTGTATTTCCAGGTGGTACCACTTACCCCCGTATCCGATGATGTAAATACGATATTTGTTGCTGATGGATTTTTCAATAATGCAGGTAAGGAATAACTGATTACAGTATCTTCCTGAACCGAAATTGTAAGAGTATCCTGTTTCCAGAGAGAGCCGGCAGAGTTAACGACGAGAATAGGAAAAGGAAACGTTTTCTTTATATCTTCACCCAATATTGCATTAACGACGATCTCTTTTTTTCCAATCTGGGTGAACATCGTCTTAAAGTAAACGGTATCAGATTCTAAGCTTTGCGGCCGGTTCAGTGAGAGCGTAATCTCTTTTTGATCATCACCTTGTACAACCATCAGTTTTTTTACAAGACTCGGAATATTCACCACAAGACCAACAGACAGCGAGTCCCCTGCGTTCGCTGCAAGTAAACCATCTGAAAGAAACATGGATACTTTTAAATTTTCTCCGTTTTTATAGGGATTGGTTGGGAGTTCTTTACAGGTACAGATCATTAAAATAATACCAGCCGAAAAAAGACTGATGCCCGACAAAACCTTTTTTCTCATAAGGTATTCCTTTTACCACTTTTAATATTTTCAAATTATTGAGTTAGATACCATGGAAAATAGGAGATACAACATAGAAGAACAATAAAAAATTGGTAACAGCAATAAATTATTGGTAATCGTTCAGACAATCGTTATCCGGATGGTTACATCTGTAAACATATTTTTTCACCTGATTGTTCTTAATAAAATTTCTCCGACCATCAGAATCAAACTGGACACTCACCAATCTTTCCGGGAAAAACAGTGCAGAATGGTATTGGCCGAACAATTGACATCAGCAGATTTTCGAATGGAAGCCATATTCTGAATCATTCAGGAAAGTTGATGCGTTTTGTCAAGAGTTCGGCGAATTACTCTGTAAAGCAGAGGGCTCAGAATCTGACAAATAGATAATAGAAACGATTGCACTGCCGATTACCAGACAAAAGAGATTGTAGATTGCAGTTTACAATAGTAATGCGGGAGCTGTATATTATACTGTAACCGAATCTCGGCATTATTAAGACAAAAGGGAGCGCCGGAGAAGACGCTCCCTTTTGTCTCTGGTACGTTTCCCTGAGAGCATATATATATCTGCATGACACTACAGTGTAGCATTTCCTTCCAATCCAGTACTATTTCCTGAGCATACCACATATCCATTACGAGTCGTGGAAAACAAATAGACTAATAGTCAATCCCTCACGCACCTAACTCTAAACCCACATTTCTTAGTGCCGTCAGAACGAAAAAACCTCGCACTTAAAGCAGTCATGTAACAGTACGCTGCATTGTCAGTATCGAGCTCCGTAGTTGACCACCAGACGCCGCTCATAGAAAAGCTGCTAAATGTTCCTCCCCCACCATCACGATCACCGCCCGGAAATGCCGAAAACCCACTTTCATTAGTAGCTCCATTATTTGGTGATTCCCAATAAGTAGTTCCAGTAACCTTAAGCTTTCCTCCGGACACACTTGATCCGCCCAGATAAGTTTCGAGTGTACCCCACTCCGCATCCGTTGGCACGTGCCACCCAGCAGGAGCAAGGTTACCTGTGTTTACCGTGTACCAGTTATATAACGCACCAGTTGGTTCCTTATTCTGCCCGTTGTTATTATACCAACAGTAACCGGGTGTCAACAAATTACTCCAGTCAGTATTATTTATCACATTTGGTATAGGTGTTCCATCTCTGTATTTCGTTGTCTTAAGGTTCTCTACCAGCCACACCTGAGTGCCTATTGTCACAGTAGCATACAAATTTCCATCATTATCCATAACGGCATTCCCAGAATACATTGCATACAATGTTACCGGCTCGTTCCCCATGGTAAATTTAGCCCCGCATGCATATGTTATACCGTTCCCATCAGCCTGTGTATTCCAACCGGTAAAAGAAGACGTTCCTTTTACCAGCCCCCCCGTGTTCGATTGAACTATGACTGTATTCCCATTAGCGTAAACTGCTCCCGCAGGCGCAGTTCCGCTAGTTGGCGAATTTGCGTTATAGGTGACGCTGTATCCAACTAACAGCCATTGTGCATACAGTGTTACTCCCTCAACATCCATTGTAAAAGCAGCCTCGTTTCCATACACCACACTCCCACCAGGACTCGTTGCCCACCCTGTAAATCTAAACCCGTTTTTTGCGTAGCCGTTTTCAGTAAGATTTGCAGATGTGCCAAAAACTATAGATTGAGTACCCATACTCCCGGTCGCACCTGCATCATTTTTATCAAATGTAACATTGTATGAATTCGGCGTCCACTTTGCATAATATGCTTTATTACCGGTTGTACCTCTTGTTATTGATGTTATTGGGGAACCACTCGGGATTGACGTTTCATACCATCCACTAAACGAGTAACCAGCTTTTGCAGGCACCGGGAGATTAAATGTCGCTGTTTCAATAGTATAACTTGATGGAGTACCATTATATGATGCACCATCTATGGTGTAAGTTATACTGTATGGTTTGACAGCCCATTTTGCATAAATAATAACCCCACTCGAATTCATGAGAAAGGTCCCAGTCCCTGGAGTGTAGTCGGTTCCACTACCTTCCGGTTTTGAATTCCAACCATCAAATGTATACCCAGTTCTGGCAAGGTCTCCGGAATTAGTTTTAACAGTTACTTCATCGCCACTGGTATATATGGCTTCATCTACCGGCACTTTACCACTCGTTGATCCGTTATCATCATACGTAACACTATTTAAAATAGTGAGCTTTGCCGGTAAACTTGTATCTGCACCACTATTATTTGTCACGATACAACGATATGTTGAACCATTATCCTCTGTACCCACAGTTGCGGTTGTGTATGTAGCTGTCGTTCCACCTGTTCCTGTGGTTACATTTGTATTATCCTTCTGCCATTGATATTTAAGATTCTCTCCTGTTGCTGTTACGGAAAATGTAACAGTACCACCTGCTTTTGTTCCTTTAGATTCAGGTTGAACAGAAATAACCGGTGCATCTTCCACTGTTGTAAACGATGCAATACCCGAAACAGCAGAGTCACCATTCACTGCAGTATAGGTAACTACCTGCCAGTAATACGTTGTTGACGAACTCAGCTCAGTTGTTAAAGTAACTGTTTTTTCTGTTAAATTTGTAACTGATTTTGCTAACGCTCTATCTGATGTTCCATATCTGAGCGTATAGGTAACTGCATCGCCATCAGGATCAGTACCACCAGTCCATGTAAATGTCGGACTTTTTGTGACACCAGTCGCGCCATCTTCTGGTAAACCAAGTGTCGCTGCTACTGGTTGTCTGTTGTAGCGAAGAATAACTGGAAAGTCTTTTGCGTTTTTATTTGATGAATTATCGACAACCTTAAAGTTTATGGTATCACTCATTCCTTCTGTGAGCTTTGTTACCTTTACAGAATAGAGTGAATCGACATTCGTAATACCGGTAACCGGAGCACCACCGCGTGTCGCTGTTACAGATGATATTTTACTGTCATCCGTACATTCAATCTGAACTGTTAGCGTATCTGTAGAAACACGCTGATCTGCATTGAGCGGATTTTTAATAACCACTTTTGGCGCTACATTATCGGTCATTGATGGATCGTAAACAACCGTTACCGCTTTTGATGCACTTTGTTTTGTTGATGCCTTATCGGTTGCTGTAAAGGTAAATGTATTCTCACCCACAGCCAGTGTTGTCACCGATGCACTATAAACACCTCCGACACCTTTGAGAACCGGAATATCAGTTGTTCCCATCTTACAGGTAACTGTATCGATACCGGATGCATCGGTACACATCACTTCAATAGAGATCGATTTTGAACTGACTGTTGCATTGTCCTTCTCAGGCGTTTTAAGTGTAATCTCCGGAGCAGTAGTATCATCCATGGTTGGATCGTAAACGATTGTGAATACAGTATCTGACACATTTTTCTTTAATGATGCATCAGTTGCAAGAATGGTAATCTGGTTGTTGCCCTTTACAAGATTTGCAAGTGCGACAGAATAGGTGCTGTCATTATCTTTAGTCATTGCACCACTCAAAGAACCGAATACGTAGTTCACCGCACTGATACCGTTTTTATCTTTGCATACAACAACAAGCGTTACAGATGGCTGTTCAACCGTTGACTGAACTGGGCTTGACAACTTAATAGTCGGCCCATCTGTGCCTTCTGGTAAAACTATCAGAAATACTTTTAATACTGACTTCTCTGTACCACTGCTTGATGCAACCAAAGTGATAGTGTCCTTTGATACAGCGCCCTTCGGGATAGAGTATTTCCAGCTGGTTCCATTTACACCGGTATCTGGTGATGAAAATATGACATTTGTTGCTGATGGATTTTTTAATAATGTCAGAAGAGAATAACTGATCGTTGTATCTTCCTGAACGACAATCGTCATCGTATCCTGTTTCCAGAGCGATCCTGATGCTTCAAGTACACGAATTGAAAAAGGAAATGTCTTTTGTATACCATCACCATCAAGGGCAGCTTTAACAGTGACCTCTTTTTTACCAACCTGTTTGTACATTGTTTTAAAATAGACTGTATCAGGTTGTAAACTTCCCGGACGGTTTAAAGGCACCGTAAGCTCTTTTT
>JAAZBG010000314.1 GCA_012513915.1 Fibrobacter sp. | reverse complement strand
TATAATATTAAATGTTTTTCAGACTTCAGAAGCATCATCAGTAAACAAGTGCCTTCAATTTGATGGTATTGATGATGTTGTTAATGCAGGAGATATTAATGCATTTGATAGCTCACAGTTTCTGACTACTGAAATGTGGGTACGTATTGATAAATTTGATGCATGGAGAACTTTTTTTTGCAAGTTTCAGAACCTTGCAAATCGTATTCAGTTTCAGTTGTATAACGCCCCAGGGAAAATTGCGGTATGTGTTAATAATAATGCCAATATTAACAAGGAGGGAAATCAGGCATATTATTATACACCGGATCCGGAAGTTACTATTGGGGATTGGTTTCATCTTGCAATGGTTTTTGATGGAACTCTCTCTGAAAATGAGCGTCAGAAGCTCTATATAAATGGAATGCGTCGTCCACTTACAAGAGAGGCTTCAGCAAAAGGCGTCATTCCAACGCATATGCCTCAAACAAGTGCTTCTCTGCTTCTTGGGGCTGAAAAAGAGAATGGTGCATTTGGATTTAAGGGGCTTATGGACGAGATCAGAATCTGGAATGTGGCACGAAGTGCAGATGAAATTCGCACCAATATTGAAAGTTCCTTAACTGGCGAAGAAGACGGCCTGATTCTGTATTATCCAGTTCACCAGTCGGATGTATCAACAGAAAAGCTGACTGATAACTCATCACAAAAACAACACGCAAAACTGATAAATTTTAATAATGAAACCTGTTTTGTTGATCGTATCGTTGCTGTTCCGGTTGTTGCTGCAACGCATCCGGAGGTTACGTATTCCCATCCGGATGGAATTAGAATTGCATGGGTGCGTGGGTCTGGATCAGCAAATCTTGTGTTTGCGACCGATAGTGAAATCGGTTTGCCTCAGCCAGAACGTAATGTGACATACATTGCAAATCAGGAGTATGGCAAAGGTTCACGAATTGGAGTTACCAACTGGTATTGTGTTTATAACGGTTATGATGCATCAGCATCAATTAAAGGGCTTTCTCCTTCAACCGGTTACCGATTGGCGGTGGTTGATTACAATGGAGCTTCGGGAAGCGAATTATATACTGTTGATAGTACAGCTGTTTTCACGGTAACAACAGTAGCTCATGAAAAAAAGCCTCAACAGATAACCTTTCTAATCGATTCTGCTATTGTTGAAGGTCACGGACCAGTTGTTTTGAGTGGCACAGCACAATCAGGATTACCGCTAACATTCTTATCCAGTGATTCATCAATATTAAGAATCAAGGATGGAATGGCATATCCCGGTTCTCCTGGAATTGTGTCCGTTACAGCATCTCAAACTGGTGATAATGACTGGTTGCCCGCTGCAGATGTTACCCGTACAGTAATTATAAAGGAGGATCTGAAAGTACCAACAGTTAAATCAAGTAGTGCCAATTTAAAGAAAACAAAACCTTTGATTATTGGTGGAGGTGTACTAATTGGAACCGGTTTGCTTATCGGTATCATCGCAGCATTTGCCGGGAATGATAATAGTGAATCGAACCAGCCGGCAATGATAAACGATCGTCCTCCACATGATCCGGTAATGAGTATCGTTCCATAGATTGCAGAGGGTATTTGCGAAGAACTAACATATGGATTCGCAAGAAAAATACAGGTTTTTTAGTGGGGCTACAGGGACAAGGCAAACTGCAACAGTCAACGACAAGTTTCCTACAAGGAAAGAAAAAAACATACAAAAACAGTGTCATTGCCCTACAAGGACAAATCAATTGCCCACTCTCCCGCAAGAGAAAACGTGTTGCCATGAACGCGGGAGGGGTGGCACATCGACAGCATTTCCTACAATTTAAAGGTGCCTACAGATTCTTTGAGTTTACCGGCAACGCCGGTAAGATCGCTGGTTGATTGTTGGCCCTGATTCATTTTTGATGTAATGGTTTCAATTGATTGGTGAAATTCTGAAATGTTTGATGAAATCTCTGTCAGGCCCTTTGCTGATTCATGGACATTCATGGAAACGCTGTTGGTCGCTTCGCTTACATTTGAAATATTGCGGGAGATTTCATTGATCGTTGCAGACTGCTCTTCAATCGCACTGACAATTGTATGTGAAATCATATTGACCTCATTGATTTTCTCGGTGATTTCAGATATTGCCAGGACAGAATTTTTGGTGCTTGACCGCATATCCTGAATTTGTGTTGCGATATCGTCAGTTGCTTTTGATGTCTGTTTTGACAACTCTTTTACTTCAGCTGCAACCACTGCAAATCCTTTTCCCGCTGCCCCCGCTGAAGCTGCTTCAATGGTTGCATTGAGTGCAAGAAGGTTGGTTTGGTCTGCGATCGCTTTAATAATTTCAATGATTGAACCAACTTTGTTAGCAGATTCTTCAAGATTTTCCATCAATTTATTTGTAGAAAGTGCTTTCTCGTTTGCTTCACTTGCAACAGCTAATTCCTTCTGACAGTTTTTTGATATTTCAGAAATGGTTGAACTCATCTCTTCTATGGACGTTGCGGAAGTAGTAATTGATGAGCTGATTTCTTCAACACTTGATGCGATATTCTGCATGTTGGATGATGCCTGTTCTGATGCGGCCGCGACAACTCTTGAACGTGAACTCATTTCATCAGATAATCTCTTTACTTCGGAAATCGCCTGGGTTAATTCGCTTGATTTATCACCTGTTTTTCTGGAATTCATTTCAATTGCCGATATAAGATTTTTCAGGTTTTTAACCATATCGCTGAATGACTTTGCAAGTGTGCCATCACTCATGAAACTGTTGCCCGACAAATTTACACTAAGATCTCCAGCTGCAACTTTCTGCGAAATCTCCTGAAGATCTTTAGGCTCTGCTCCCAACTGATTAAAGAGCGTTTTTGTTAAATAAATAATAAGACCGACTGCAATAAGAATCGACAGCAGTGTACCGTAAAGAGCTGTATTTCTTGCAAATGCAGCAGTCTTTGCATCCTGGAGTGATCGTTTGTTCAGAAGTTCCTGTTCGACCTTTTCAACTGCAGTCAATTGTACACGAATATCATCCATGATATCTTTTCCTGCTTTATATCCCTGCGACTGCATCGTGCCATCAATCTTTTTTCCTTCAAGAACATTTTTTAACGCTGCAGGCGGAAGCTCTCCATTGTCAACTTTTCTTTTCAAATCAATTTCATACTGTCCGGCATTTTTTAGCCACAACTCTTTTAGTGTTGCAACCTGTTCAAAACGTTGTACCTGTTCTGGATTATCAGAGACGAGCTTTTTTGCTGCAATGACATACTCATCGAATGTTTTTTGACCTGTAGTATATGGATCAAGGAAATTATCATTCCCTGTCAGCATAAAACCTCTCTGGCCGGTTTCCATATCTACCATTGCTTTTGCAAGTACTGTTGTATGTGATAGCACTTCATGGGTATGAGTGACCGATTTTGATGAGGCAATCAAAGAATTGATACTGGTAAACAATAATGTCGAAATGGTTATCAGAAGCACAAGAATAATAATATTTCCACCTGCGAGCATGACTTTAAAACTAACATTTTTAAACATACAATTTCCTTTGTTAAGTTACATGTGACTATCACAAGTTCGATAAGTGTAACATTGAGACATAATGCTCGTAAACAGGAAAAACGTTATATATACTCATTATAAATGGTCAGGATTAGAGGTGTTCGAAGATTGAACCGCTGATCAACGCTTTTATTATATTACATGTTGTGGTTGATATTCCACAGATTCTATCTGAATCAGATTTGCTCGAAAACACGACAATCGGCTATTGTAATCAATTACTTGTAAAGACTATGCAACCAGAGACTCCTTCTGAAGAAAATATCACCGACGATATGCGGTTTGGACGGTATGTACCGCTTAAGCTCCTTGGAAAAGGGGCTATGGGGCGGGTGTATCTGTCACTTGATCCGGTACTTCAGCGTTCGGTCGCAGTAAAAGTAATCTCACTTGATGACAATATCGACAGTGAGAGCCGCAAATCATTTATTGATCGTTTTACCCTTGAGGCACGGGCGTCCGCGCAGTTGAATCATCAGTCAATTGTAACGGTCTTTGATGCCGGAGAACAGGACGGTTTTCCGTGGATTGCGTTCGAATTTGTTGATGGTGAAAGTCTTGAGGATCTGCTGAAACGCGAGCCGTTAATTGATTTGGAGAGAGTTCGTTCAATTCTCTATGATATCGGTTCTGCACTTAAAGTCGCTCATAATGCAAAAATCGTTCATCGTGATGTAAAACCAGCGAATATTTTAATCGAGAAGAAAACGGGTATTGCCAAATTATCTGATTTTGGGGTGATAAAGGCACCATTCTCGATGGCGACACAGGAGGGTATGACACTTGGATCACCGGGGTATATGTCGCCGGAGCAGATTGATGGTACCGGGGTTGATTGCCGCAGTGATCTGTTTTCACTGGGGATTATATTCTATCAGATGATAACCGGTGTTCATCCTTTTATCCGCGAGACGCTTCAGCAGACACTGTACGCAACGCTTATGGGTGAGTATACACCAATAAGGCAGCTACGAAACGATAGTAGCAGTGACACAGAGAAACTTGTTGCAAAGATGCTGAAAGTGTCAAGGGATGAAAGAGTCGGCAGCACCGAAGAATTTCTGGATCTGCTTGCAAAATGCACTATCGGAAGCCCCGGGACAAAGGGCTTTTTCAAATCCGGTTCTGTAATTGTCAAGACTTTTCAGCCGGTGATTGACATAATTAAGAAAAACGATAGTATCATTACGAGTACTGTAAGGAACAAGACTGTTAAACTCGTAGTAGATAAGTCAACAACCACGGTTAAAAAGGCGTTTACCGCTGCGTTTGTGGTATTGAAAAGTGTTCCGGTTAGAAACATTGCATATAGCAGGCGTGTTCAGCGGTTGATTGGTGCATTGGTACTTATCATTCTTGTTGTGTCAAGTGGATACTACCTGTATGATAATTACTTTTCGTTGCACAAAAAAGATACAGCGGTACTCAGGGAACTTGCTGCCAGGGATGGACATAAAGGGACTCCATCACAGCTAATAACTAAGTGTCGCACTTTAATTGAGCGCAATGAACTCAATGATGCACAGGAGATTGCCGAGGCGCTTATCAGGATCAAACGTTATGCAGCGCATGCGCATGTGCTTAATTCGATTATTGAACTTAAAGATAAAGATGGTAATGATGCGGTCAGGGAGATTGACGAAGGTAAAAAACTACGCGGTTTCAGGAGAGCATTCGGTAAAGAAAGGGAACTTTATAAAAGTGCACTCCGTGACTATCTTATAAATGAGGAAATTGACAGGAAAATGGTTGATTGTATCGTTTATTCGTTACACATGGGTCACGAAAATTGTTTCAGGGTATGGGTGGACGATAAAGCCTACTGGCTGCGCTGGAACTCTGTCAATATTCTTCAGGAGGTCGGGCAAAAAGTCGACATGGTAAATGTGTATATTCTCGACCTTAAATATGCAGGCAGTATGCGGGTACGAATTCGTGCTGCAAATAAACTTGCCGAAATTAAAGACAAACGTGCGATCAATGCTCTCGAAGAGGTTGCACGTCGGGGATTTTCCGATCCAATCGTATCGGTAGCTGCTCAATCTGCGCTGGATGAGATACGGAAGTGATCCTGCAATCGATTAATCATTTGACATCGCAGTAATATATAAATCAATAAATCCAACAAGTACAGCAAGAGCTGTACCTAATGAAAATCCAAGAATTTTAAATCCAGTATTTTTTCGGTATGATTCTGCCCCAAATAGGGTTCCGCCAAATTGATATCCACCACAAATACCATAGTTTAGAAAAATTGATCTGTTAGGAGAAGATCCTATTCCGATCTGATTTTGTAAATAGAAATACTTGTTAAAAAAATTCGTGAAACATAGATTAACACTGCCCCAAAAATAACTTTCCTCCCAGGAGTAAAACACCATTGTGCCATTACGGTAACCAAATGAAACTGTTGGACTGAAAATTACTGCAGCATCTTCAATATAAAGGTTGTACTTAAGTGCAATAGAAGAATTTTCAGGAAATCTGTAAATGCCGGAATGTAACGCAATACCGATTTTTCGTGTGTCCCATGTGATTCCGATGCCATATAAACCATATGCAGATCCAATACCAAGATCAACACCAGCACTGCTTTTTAACATGTCATTTTTGGGAGTATCTATGGTACTCGTGGTATTACCTGTAAGTGAATCGGTCATAATCTGCGAAATTGTCTCTTTAACACTAAATACACATATAAAAGAGAAAATAAGAAAATTAAATAAGTGCCTGTATTTAATAGAATTTGTTATGTTTTTTCCCATATAATGCCATTTCAAGTTAAGACGAGGTTCCATCCTAACAATACCAATTTGAAAAGAATGGCTATTGTTTTTAGTAATACAGTGTACCCATTTCCCTGTTGAATACGAAATTAATTTAGGTTATTGTAAATCTGATTGCAACTCAATTTCTGTGCATTCATCTGAGAACATTAATGTGAACTCATATACAAGGTCAATTTAAGCTGTCTCATTTGACGTTCCGCAGGGATTATATACTGGTTATGTTCGTGATCCAACAAGTGCAGATTTTGATTTTTAAATCACGCATTGATTTTTACCATATCTGCTGTTATACTGAATATATATACCTCTCTTTTCCTGGAGGCTCATATGGATATGTCATTAAATGCATCAGTATCCGGGCTTAATGCCGCAACAATTCGTCAAAATGTTACAGCTCAAAACGTTGCAAACGTTTATACAAATCCATACGCCCCAAAAGAAGCTCTTCAGTCAGATGTCTTTCCAGTAGGAACCAAAGTATCCACGGTTCGCGAAAACACGGTTGGTTCAAACGATGTTGCCAGGGAAATGGTAAATCTCAATGAAAATAAGAACATGTACTCAATGAACGCTAAAGCATTTAAAATGCAGGACCGTATGCTTGGAGAACTGATCAATCTCGTTGGTTAAAATGAATCTTTTCTCATAGATTCAACTACTCTGCACCCGATGCAAATGATTACCTGTCAGGAACCTGATTTTTCACCTGCCATTCGAATACCTTGTATTAAAAATCCATCAGAATTATATTAAACAATATAAGAACATCTTCATTTTTTGAATCACGCGGAGCGTTTTAGTAACAACAAAAAAGCGCACTACATACACAAATACATTAAACGGGTTAAGGTCAGGCAGGGATCTTCATTCCGAGACCTCAACCTTAACCTCAACCTTTCTATCAACCACATCACGTAAAGGAATCACCATGTTTACCAATGATTTATGTGTTTCAATCGTTCCGTATTTCAAGGTAAAAGACGGGAAAATGAACGAATTCAGGGATCTTTGCCGCAGGTTTGTTGACAAAACAAAACCGGAATCACAGTGTTTGTATTATGGTTTCAGTTTTAATGGTAATCGTGTACACTGTCGTGAAGGGTACAAAAACGCTGAAGGGCTTTTAACGCACCTTGACAATGTTGGCGAACTGCTCAAAGAGTCATCAATGTATGCTGATATCGAAGTTCTTGAAATTCACGGTGCAGAATCTGAGCTTGCTAAATTAAGAAAACCGCTTGAAGGGATGAATCCGAAATTTTTTGTGCTCGAAATGGGATTCAGGAACTGAAGGGGTGGCTGGTGAGTAGGCAGTAGGAGTCAGAATATAGAATCCAGCATCCAGGAGCTAAGAGCCAATCAATAACGATAACGAATTAGTGTAAAATAACATCAGGGGAAATGCATGTCCGATATCAAATTGACCTTTTATGGGGCGGCGGAAAATGTTACCGGTTCCTGTACGCTTGTTGAGTGTGGATCCACAAAGTTACTGATCGATTACGGGTTGGTTCAGGGAACTGATAATGACAACGAGGAAAATATAAGGCCGCTGCCATTTCCGGTAGCAGAGCTTGACGCTGTAATACTTACTCATGGACATATGGATCATACCGGGCGTGTACCGTTACTTTCAGGTTCCGGTTTTAAAGGAAGAATTATTACACATGCAGCATCTGCGGAACTTGCTGCATTAATCTGGTACGATTCTGTACGAATGCATGATTTCGGAGTATCACTCTATGATGAAAATGCGGTAAACGATACGCTGGCGCTTGTGCAGGGAATTAAATACAATCAGGAAATTGAGGTTGGTGATGTAAAAATTACAATGTTTGATGCCGGTCATATTCTGGGATCAGCACATGTGCTGCTGAATTACAATGGAAAGAAGATTGTTTTTTCCGGGGATATTGGTGTACAGCGGACACCGATCATTCGTGATCCGTTTACTCAATGGGATGGGAATATACATGCTGTGGTCATTGAATCAACCTATGGGAATCGTATACATAAAAGCAGAATGAAAACTGCAGAGGAATTCAGGGGTATTGTTGATTCTGCGATAAAAGAAAAGGGGATTATCATTATCCCTGCATTTGCTATCGGACGGACACAGGAGCTGCTTTACCATCTGAACTATCTTGTCGAAGCAAAAAAGATAAAACCATTACCTGTTTTTGTTGATTCGCCAATGGCAAACCGGGTTACACAGATTTACAAGAAATATACTGATTGTTATGACGGACCTACGACGGCACAGATCCTTTCGGGAGATCTTCCCCTTGAATTCAGAGGATTGAATCATGTTATTACAGCATCGGATTCCAGGTCAATCAGTAAAACAATCCCGCCGTTTATTGTTATCGCCGGGTCCGGAATGTGTAATGGTGGAAGAGTAATACATCATTTACAAAATCATATTGATCAGGATAATACCACTATAATGTTTGTCGGATATCAGGGTAAAGGAACGTTGGGAAGACGGTTGATTGATGGAGATAAAAACATCCTGATCGGTAATAAAATGTGCAAAGTACGGGCGTCAATTGCTACATTAAACGGTTTTTCTGCTCATGCAGATCAGAATGAACTCATCAAATGGGCAAAGGCTATTCCTGGAAAATCCATTCGTTGGTTTGTCAATCATGGTGAAAAATATGCAGCGCAGGGGTTGTGCGACACACTTACGAAAGAGGGGCTTGGAGAATCGGTTGTTGTCAAAAAAGGAATGAGTGTGGTATTATAAAAAGCACTGGAACAGCGGATGTATTCCGGTGGTATCAGGGAGAATAATGATATTCTGTCAAATTTCAAACTCATTTGCCGTTTGTTTCAGGTTCGTATTTTAGCAATTGAGATCTCGGTAAAACCGCTTGCTTTTGACACATCCATAAGCTGGACTATCTTGTCGTAAACTACCTTGTCGTCTGATGCAATGACTATGTTGTTGCCGTCTGCAACACTCTGACCATACCGTTCGTGCGCCTGAAGCAGCAGGCATTGCAGATTGTCATATACAGACAGCGGCTTCTTCTCGATATTTTTTGTCGCAATAGCAGGTAACCTGGTTCCTGTATTGTCAATTGTAAAGAAGTCAACATTCTCCTTAACTTCAGTAACTGGTTTCATGTTGCTATCAACAAGCAGCTTGCCTTTGTAATAACAGGCCTGATTAACTGTCTTATCCTCATTTTGGGTATAGAGAAGAAGCTCAGATAGTTTGTAACCTTTGTTTTCAGCATTCCTCCTTTCCGGTTCAGTGTTTGGAACAATATTGATATTCCTGCTGTTATTTTTCTGAACATACCGGGCATATTCCTTATAATACATTGATGGCATAAAGCCATAATTAGATGCAACTGTCAATGCTGAATCGGTAACAAAAAGGGTAAGTTTTAATTGTTCTCTGATAATGGGTTCAACAGTATCTCTGGTATCGATAGTTGTACCTTTTTTGTAAACATGAAGTTTGTTAATTGACGTTTTGGAAAATTCTGCAGACAGCATCAGTGCTGGAATAAGTACTACGAGAAAATTGATAAAAGGTTTCAGATCAATGTTTTCGTGTGATGGTTCTGTTGACGTCTGGCTATTAAATCTTCTGTTCATACCTACCTCCGTGCTGATTATTTAAGAGTATCACCTGCACTTCTGTAATTAAAAACGCCGTTAAGAAATAAAAGTTACAAACATTGAAAATATTTCTCTCAACAGTTTGCATTAGCACATGACGCTCCATTATCATAAGATACCACCAGTTCTGGTTTTGAACGGGGTATAATCAATTTGAGAAATTTCAATTCACGATATATATTGTATGTGTCAAAAGCTGTTATCAACAAATATTGAGGTTTTATGACTGGTCATTTGATTATTGCATCAATTACACTATTTCTGATTTTTGTGTTTTTCCTGGTTATCAGCAAAACACTGAATAATATTATCAATGTACTTATCAAGACTGAGTATCTCCTGAAAAAGGAACATGAACTAAAGTTTGAGGCTCTGGAAGTCAGAAAGTTGATGGAGGAGCAGAATGCGATAAATGAACAAAAACGGGAAGAAAAGCGGAAATCACTTTAATGAACACAACCAAAAAAGGCAAAATTTTTGTTTTCTCAGCTCCATCAGGTGCAGGAAAAACCACGATACTTAATTGTTTGAGAGACACAATTCCGAATCTGGTCTACTCCATTTCTGCAACAACCCGAAAACCGCGCCAAGGGGAAGTGCATGGTGTGCACTACTTTTTTTACAGTGTTGATGAGTTCAAGACACGTATTGAACAGAATGAATTTGCAGAGTGGGCACTGGTTCACGGAAATTATTATGGTACCCCGAAATCGTTCATTGACGCAACGATTGCACAAGGTTTACACATTGTAATGGACATTGATGTCTTCGGCAAAAAGAATTTTGATAAATCATATCCTGAGGCAATTGGTATTCTAATCCTGCCGCCATCAATGGAAGTGCTCGAAAAACGGCTGCGGGGAAGAGGTACTGACGATGAAGCAACGATTCAGAAAAGGTTGACAAATGCTATAACCGAAATGAACTTTGCAAAAGCAGAAGGAAAATACGAATATACTGTTATCAATAATGATCTAAAAATCGCGGAGACGGAAACAGCTTCAATTATTACCGGGACTATCAGCAATTAGTCAATAAGCAGCGTTATTTTAAGGTGATGCTATTGAAGTATCTGTTGTCGCGGTTACCTTTAAGTAAGCAAATGACAATATTACAATGGAATGAGCATGTTAGCACAAATTTTAAAACAGAAAAACGCTGAGAACATACCATCATATATCGGGAATTATCGGATTCTCAGTAAGATTGGTAAGGGTGGAATGGGCGATATTTACAAAGCGCTTCAGGAACCGCTTAATCGGATTGTTGCGCTAAAAGTTCTTTCTCCACAAATGTCAAGGGATGAGGAGTTTTCAAAACGTTTTGAAATTGAAGCCAAAGCGATTTCCCTGTTGCAGCATCAGAATATTGTCAATATTTACGAATATGGTGAGGATGACGGATTAAAATTCTTCGCGATGCAGTATGTCGATGGGTATGATCTTGGAAAGTATATATTTGAAAACAAAATGCTGCCGATCGGTCAGATTATTGATCTGTCAAAGCAAATCTGCAGGGGGTTACGTTACGCACATAGCTGTAATGTCATTCATCGGGATATTAAGCCGCAGAATGTGCTAATTGACAAATCGGGCGTTGCGCGGTTAAGCGATTTCGGTATTGCCAAAATTTATACATCAACGGATATAACTATTACCGGATCAGCGGTAGGAACTCCTGAGTACATGTCACCAGAGCAGGCGCAGGGGAAAAAGCCTGACTTACAGACAGATATTTACTCATTAGGAATTGTGATGTATGAAATGCTGACCAGAAAGCCACCTTTTACCGCTAATAATCCGATGGCTGTTGCATACAAACAGGTACACGAGTTACCCCTGCCGCCATCACTGAAACGGAAGGACACGCCCAAACGGCTTGAACTGATCATCTTAAAAGCGCTGAAAAAGGAAAAGAAGGATCGGTATGGATCTGTAGAGGAGATGCTTGATCATCTTGACTCAGTTAATCTTCAGGAGCGGGTGTATCGTACAACCACGTTTTTCAATTCGTTTACGAGAAAACCGGTTAACGATGATAATCAAAAAACAGCAAAAAGTAAAAAGGAACGACGGATTACCGATCGACGAAATGGTGACCGCCGTCATGAAGGTGGTATGGCCGCGCCATTTTTATCGGGTCAATACTGGGTAGACATGGTGAAAATGAACTGGATCACCTGGATTGCACTTGCTGCAATTGGTACACTTGTTGTAAAACATATTTTCCAGGGTTGATCGTGTATGTATGATGATACCGTTTCAACACGGGATATTGGTGATCAGGGTGAGGAGCTTGCGGCAGAGTATCTTTTGTCAAAAGGTTATTCTATTATTTGTCGTCAATACAGATCGAAACGAGGCGAAATTGATTGTATTGCACAGGATTCAAATGGGGTGATTGTATTTATTGAAGTAAAATCGGCAAATTCGCTAAAATTCGGGAATCCTTTACACTGGGTCACCCGTTCCAAACAGTTGACAATTATCTCAATGGCCAAACAGTATCTTTACGAACATAAAATGAATACAGCACGATGCAGATTTGATGTAATCGCTGTTTTACAGGGGAAAATTAATCATTTAAAAAATGCTTTTACAGCATAAGGATACAGAGCTCATGAATTTTATCGAAGAATTACAGTGGCGTGGAATGATCCACAATGTTACACCGGGAACTGAAGAAAAACTTACTACAATGAGTTGTGCAGGATACGCAGGTTTTGATCCGACAGCGTCATCACTGCATATCGGCCATATGATTCCGATTATGTTGCTG
>JAAZBG010000313.1 GCA_012513915.1 Fibrobacter sp. | reverse complement strand
ACTGGTCTATAATAATCTCAAAAAGAATAACTTGATTTTCGAGATCTCGAAAATCAAGTTATTCTTTTTGAGATTATTATAGACCAGTTCGGCAAATACCCTGTTTTCCTCGGAATTAGTTGATGAAAAAATATCAAAACCGATATTAAAACCGGCATAATCCCGAATATGATCCTCACGGGCTTCCGCAACGAGCATTTCGGGAAGTATTCCACGTTTCAGAGCACTAAGCTCAATTGGTGTACCATGCGTATCATCAGCACAGACAAAGACAACTTGATTCCCTGCCAATTTCAGGTAACGAACATAACTATCTGTCTGAACAGCTTCCAGCAAATGTCCAAGATGAAGACTGTTATTCGCATATGGTAAAGCACATGTAATCAGATATTTTCCTGCATTATTATTAGCCCCATCAGGTGACATTTTCAATAGTTCCTTTCTTAAGTTCCTCCGGCGTCAACCACTCCTGGCTTCCATCATCATAATGCAAAAGCCCCTTCATCTGGAAAATATTGATATAATTAAGCATACCAACTTTACCATTTAAAGTCATTCTACAACCCATTGGCGGAAAATCCTTAAATATTTCAGCATACATATCATTCTCATAACGTAAACAGCACAGAAGCCGCCCGCAATTGCCGCTGATCTTTGACGGGTTCAGGGCAAGCTGCTGATCTTTTGCCATCTGCGTAGTGATCTGTTCAAACTCGTTAAGAAAAGCACTACAGCACTGTTTACGTCCGCAAATGCCGCACCCACTGATCCGCTTGGCTTCATCGCGAACACCGATCTGACGAAGTTCAATTCTTGTTCTGTAAATTGACGCAAGATCCTTCACCAGCTCCCTGAAATCAACACGCTGAGCTGCAGTAAAATAAAAAGTAATCTTGGAGCCATCAAACTGCATTTCAACACTTACAAGCTTCATGTCAAGATTGAACTCTATAATTTTTTCCTTGCAAACCTTGAATGCGGAGAGCTCTTTCTCCTGATTCTTCCTGAGCGTTTCCAGATCACTATCCAAAGCCTTACGGATAATACTCCGGGTTTCACCCTTACCACGTTTCAACTTGACAAGAGACCCGACGCAGGATGCTTTTCCCATATCCTGACCCCGCTCTGCCTCAACGACCACATATTCCCCGATCGTAATCTCAATATCATTACGATTCCGATAAATGGCCTTACGCTCTCCCTTAAAAGTTACCTCAACAAGGTTGCTGTTTTTCGACATTCACTATCTCCATCAACGAAATCGCAAAGTTAGCAAAAACCAGAGAAATATTCGCCCTATGCGCAATCCGGCTTAACGCTTTTTCACAGATTTCCATTAAATCTTCAACTTTTTCAAGCCCATCATATGTATGAAAGTGTATTTCTGACGAGCTTTTACCTCTAATATAGTTTTCAGTACCCTCAAGTTTAGCAAAAAATGCATTCCTGACCAGCTCCATGGTTTCCCTGAAGAACTTTTCGTACAAACCATAGTCATCCAGTTTGACCAGTTGATCACAAAGTTCGAACACATCATTCCACATTCCTCTTTCACAAAGTGTCCAAAACTTTATCGCATCATCAATTACATCTGCTCCGGGATTCTCATGCAAATGGAGTGCACGTCCAAGTGATCCGCAATACGACAGATCCTTGATTCGTTTATCATCAGGTGAACCACCGTACATTTTAACAAGTTCCGCAGAAATTTCTTCTGGTGAGAGCCAGGCAAACCGTAAAATCTGACAGCGTGATAGAATCGTCGGCAGTAGTGCATGAATTTTATTGGTCAAAAGAAGAATCAGTGTACCTGCTGGAGGTTCCTCAAGTGTTTTCAGCATCGCATTAGCACTGTCATCATTAAGCATATCAATACCATCAATTATGGCAATGCTCCTCTCACCCTCAAGAGCGCCTCGTAAAATCGATTGATTCACCTCTTTTATCCAATCAATCGGTATTGATGGAATCGAAGAATATGTACGAATGTGATATGGATTCTGAATTCGTCTGATTACACTCTCTGAAATAAACTTCCAGCCTTCATCATTGAGTGTACCATCCTTTTTTTTATGCTCCGCCTCAGGTGCAACCGGAAGCACAACGTGAAAATCAGGGTGCCCATATTTAAGCATACGGGTACATGAATCACAGCTGCCACATGGTTTTTGATCCTGCGATTTGCATAGCAGTGCCATGGCGAGTTCAAATGCAGCAGCGAATTTTCCCGTACCGGCATCACCGCACAGCAAATAGGCATGCCCAAGCGTATTGTTTACAAATGCAGAAGACAGTACATTTTTTATACGCTCCTGCCCGATAAACTTATTCCACTGTAACTGACTCATGTATTCCTTTTGATAAATTATTGTAAAGTGATACTATTAGTTATAATGCGAACATCGAGCACGCCCACTAAATCCCCGAAGGGGGACTTGAAGAATAATTGACCTATTTGGTCTAATTGTTTTAAAGTCCCCCTGCGGGGGATTAGGGGGCGTGTTCTTCTCCTACTCAAGCCACTCCTGCGGATCCAGTGTTTCACCTGATCTCCGTATCTCAAAATGTAAACTACTATCTTTCGCTGTTGATCCGACCTTTCCGACAATTGCACCATCCGTAACCTCCTGATCATTCTTAACACTTATTTCAGCAAGGTTTGCATATATTGTCAAAAAACTATTGTTGTGATCAACAATAACCAGTTTACCAAGCCCCCGCATTGACCCGGTATGAATAACTGTCCCGGCCGCAACGGTTGCAACAGATCCACCCGGAGACGCAGCTTTTATATCAACACCATTATTCATAATCACTGTTTTATACACAGGATGTACCACTTTTCCAAACTTTGTCGTAATCTTTCCGTCAATCGGCCATCCGAGTTTCCCTTTGCGTTTATCAAAAGAAAGTCCTTTCCTGACTTCCACCTGCCTGATTTTTTTCCGTTTTTCTTGAAGCAGTTTAATGATTTTATTAAGCTCCCGCTGTGTCCGTTCAAGTTCAGCAACTGTATTTTCCCACGTTTTTTTCTGATTGCGAACATCGTCAAGCATCGCCTTGCGCTTGTCTTCCTCTCTAAGCAGCGTTTCATGCTCCTGTTTTTTTGCAGCGACCAGCTGATCAAGTCGCATTTTCTCATCCTGGTAACTGCTTTTTCGATTATCAAACGCATCACGGGCTTTTCCTATCTGATGCATCAGATGAGAATCATACTGTTTCAACTCCTGAACATATTTTGTCTTATTAATAAAATCAGCCGGACTAGCTGAACTCAGGAGCATCATGACCATATTCGGACTACCACTCATATATGCCTGACGCAGTCGTTTTTCCATTATTTTTTGCCGATCAATCAATCGCAATCCTGCAACCGAAACACTATCACGTAAAACAACGATCTGTTTTTCCACTGAATCAATTTTATTTGTTAAAAGAGCAAGATATATCCGGGACGCTTCAATGTTTTTTTCTATAAGAACAATTCTTTCCTGCGCATTTCCCTCCTGCTTTTCAAGTTCAGCAAGTTTTTGACGTCCTTTTTTAAGCCCATCTTTTATTGAGTCCAGCGCGCTGGCTTTTTGCTTGATTTCCTTATCAACCTGAATACCATCCCCTTGAGTGCGCTGTGCTGTAACGCTGAAAAAACAGCAAAGAAGCACCAGGATCAGACAAGGAATTTTCGCACTGCGCTCATACTTCCTATCCAACCGAAAAATGCTCCTGTCAAGAGAAATAATGCCGGTACATATGATGGTCCCCAAAGAACCGGTACATTTGCAAATGTAATTTTTACTATTGTCAACGCAAACAAGCCGGTGCATGCACCGAACAATCCCTGGATCATACCCTCAAGTATAAATGGCGTATTGATAAAAAAACGCGTAGCTCCAACCAGCAACATGTTTTTTACAAGCTCCTGGCGCGCATAAATAGTAAGTTTAATTGAATTTGTAATCATTATGTGAAGTACCAGTACCATAAGTGTAATAAGTAGTACTGCCCCGACAAGAAAATAGACCCTGAAACGCTCAACCAAATCGATCCATTCTTTCGAATACCGCACACTCTCCACACCACGCTGCATCTGTATCTGTTCCTGAAGTTCCCTGATATCCTTATTGCTACGATATCGATCCACAATGTAAACATCAAATGACGCAGGAAGCGGATTACCATTTACAGCGTCAAGCATTTCCCCCCCATACATCTCTGTAAACTTCTTAACTGCACTGTCTTTGGAGATAAACACAGCGTTTTTTACCTTCTCATCCTGCTTTATACGCCATAACATTACAGCAACGCTGTCCTCTTTTGACGATACATCATCTTTAAGATATACCGCAATATCAGCCTGGTTCCCGGTCTGTTTCAACAGCCCATTGATATTGTAAATACCAATACCGATAATGCTCATAAAAAAAAGTGATGCACCAATAGTGATAATTGACACAAATGTCATTACTTTGGCAGCAAACAATCCGCGAAACGTTTCATGAATAAAGTAGAATAGTGTTCCCATAATTTATTAGTGACCCGTAACAAGTGACGAGTGACTGGGGCGTGCAATCGGCGCTACTCTTACATTGTAAATCTTAAGATATCAGTATACTCTTAAACAAGAGTGAAGGTACAACCTGCTATGAAGCCAAGTTGTAAACTACACCTCTACTGCACCCTTACAAATCCGTTCGGAGTAATTTTCATAATCGCTGCTTCAGCGTTGGCACCGCCATTATTTGCCTGATCAAATGACACTACCCCGGAAAGCCCCTGATACCCCTTAATCTTTTGTAATGTATTCGTTATCTGTGATGAATTTCCGCTTCCAGTCATACGTACGGCATTGATAATAAGATTTGCTGCATCAAATCCAAGTGCACAAATCCGGTCAGCATCATACCTGAACCGGCGCTTGAATGATGCCTTAAAGTCAATCCATTCCTTACTGTTCTGATCCGGTTCAATCGTTGCACTTATCAGTGCACCCTGAACATATGTAGATCCATCCTGAAGTACTTTTTTACTCTGCCACCCGTTTGATCCAAGAATCTGTGTTTTAATTCTGTTGAATGCGACCTGCGGAACAAGCATCACGACATCATCGCTCTCTGCCGGAATGAAAAGTCCATTTACCGTTAATGATGTATCCTTATATTTGATGCTGTCATTTCTTGATACTGTCCCTTTGTAAACAGTCCCTTTTTCTATTGCCTGACGTTCAAAATATTTGTGAAGCAGTTTATTTCGTAATGAACCGAATTGCGCGCCAAAATCGTTAGCACCTTCTTCAAAATATTCCTCGGCAACAACCTCAATATTTTTCTTCGCAAGTTCATCCTTAAAGCTGTTTGCCATGGTGATACCGTATTCCGTTGATGGTGCAAGAATCGCAAACTCTTTCATATTAAGGTTATTCATCGCATAGGATGCGATTTTCCGTGCAAGGGTACCAATTGAAACATTCATCTGGTAAATATTATCACCAAGTTGCGCAATGCCCTCTTCAGTCGCCGTGGGAGTCAGCATGGTAATGTTCTTACCGATAACCATCGATGCACTCACAATCGCATCCTGACTTAAAACCGGACCAATAATTACCGGAACTT
>JAAZBG010000312.1 GCA_012513915.1 Fibrobacter sp. | reverse complement strand
GCACAAAGTTTCGCACATAAAGTATGTCTGGGTTGAACTCCCTAATCGAATCCGAAAGTTCTCTATTCAAGAGGAAACGGTGTTTAAAAGCGCCCTTCATAACAAAATTATTAGCATTTAAAAGACACTCAGTATCATGTGGAACAAAAGCATAAAGAGCAACAGTATTACCCATTTGTTCCCATGCTGAAACCTGTGCACTTATCTTTTTCGTTACACCATCGTTTTTTGAAATATCATGACTGATAAGATATGCTATTTTCAAATTTTCCCTCCATCAAACAACATATCGAAGGTATTGACTATTTCTAAACTTGCTTTGCCTTTTCCATACAGTGAACTATTTGAAACCTGAAATGGCCTTCCCTCTAAACAAATTTTAACTATTAATTCTTTACTGGCACCAACAATAGTATTTGCACCAGTCTCAACCAACTCCACCCATTCTGTCTCATCCCGCACAGTTACACAGGGTTTCTGAAAAAAATAAGCTTCTTTCTGTAAACCACCAGAGTCAGTTACCACCATCTCACAATGTTCAAGCATCCAGATCATCTGGAAATAGCCGACTGGATCAATAAAATGTATCTTTGATACATCTATACCCGATGAGGCAAGGATTTTCCGTGTCCGTGGGTGTATGGGCAATATTACTTGTGTATCTTTTGAAACCTCATTGAGGGCTGTAAAAATGTTTCTTAATCTCTCAGGTGAATCAGTGTTCTCAGCTCTATGGATAGTACAAAGTATAAACTTCGATTTTTCATCTATCTTGTCCGGTTTTTGTGCTTTTGCCTTGTAATACAAAGCTGCATCATACATAACATCACCAACTTCTATAACCTTATCACCGGAAATCCCTTCATTAGCAAGGTTCCTAGTAGCTGTTTTGGTAGGAGTGAATAATATTTCACTGAAATGATCTGTAGCTATTCGGTTTAACTCCTCAGGCATTTTTTTATTAAAAGAGCGCAAACCAGCCTCCACATGGGCTACTGGAATATGAATTTTTGCAGCGGCAACAGCTCCTGCCAGAGTAGAATCGGTATCTCCGTATACTAAAAGTAAATCTGGTTTTTCTTTTAACAGAACCTCTTCAATCTGCTCTATCATTCTACCGGTATTTTGACCGTGAGTACCACCACCAATCCCAAGATGATACTGTGGTTTTGGTATTTCCATTTCTTCAAAGAATACATCGCTCATATTCGTATCATAATGCTGTCCAGTGTGAACAATAACTTCACTAATATCTGATTTATGAGCTTGAAACGCTCTTGATACAACAGCAGCTTTTACGAATTGTGGACGAGCACCTACAATAGTTAACACTTTCATTTATTTATCTCTTTATAATACCTTGATATAACTTTTACCCTGGTCATTCACAGCCATCACCCAGGAAATTTTTTGCGATATGCATCTTTCAGATTACTTTTTGCAATTTCATTAAACTACAGGGATTTTAACTATTGACATACATAACCTTTACGCTATCTTTTTCGGTTTAGACTTCCAATTTTCATCTTGTCTGACTTCTTCTTTACCCAAATAAGGCACAGGAAAAACGCTGTAAAAACCAAAGCTTTTTTATTAGCAAATATGTTTGCAAATATAAGTTTGCTCCTCTTGAGTTAAATACGCACTCATGGGAATACTCATCACTTCAAACGCGAGCGATTCAGAAACAGGAAAATCACCCTGTTTTCCACCACAAAAAGCAAATGCCTCCTGAAGATGTAGTGGTCTTGGGTAATGTACTGCGGTTGGAATACCTTTTTCCTGAAGTTTTTTCTGAACCGCATCCCGATCTTTTACTCTGATTGTATACTGGGCCCAGACCGATGTTCTTTCCGGCAATACTGTAGGTGTTTTCACCTTATCTTTGAGTAAGGAAGTATACCTGTCGGCAATAATTTGCCGTGCTTTTATCTCCTCTTCGAAATATTTGAGCTTCACATTGAGAATTGCTGCTTGTATAGTGTCCAACCTGGAATTTACTCCGATATACTTGTGGTAGTATCTCTTGATCTGTCCATGGTTACGAAGGCTCTTTATCTTTTCTGCCAATTCGCCACTCTGAGTAAAAATAGCCCCACCGTCTCCATAACAACCAAGCGGTTTTGCGGGAAAAAAACTGGTAGTGGCAAGTTCTGAGAGATTACAGGACCGTTTGCCTTTGTAAGTAGCACCAAAGCTCTGAGCTGCATCTTCAATCACTTTAATGCCATGATAAGCAGCTATCTTATTTATTGAATCCATATCTGAAGGTTGCCCGTACAAACTTACTGGTATAATTGCCTTTGTCTTTGATGTAATTGCATCTTCGATTTTGGATACATCAATATTGAAATCGCTCTCACTTATATCAACAAAAACCGGTCTTGCTCCTATAAGAGCTATCATTTCAGCAGTAGCAATGAAGGTGAAAGGAGTGGTAATAACCTCATCACCAGATCCGACTCCGATAGCAGTCAGCGCAATCATAAGCGCATCGGTTCCGTTTGCACAGGTGATCGCATGTGCACCGGTAAACTCTGATAGTGCTCTTTCCAGGTCACCTACTTCCGGACCCATTATGAAATGAGCTGAATCTAAAACATGTTGAATTGCTGAATCGACTTCACTTTTATAGCTTTGATATTGTGCCTGTAGATTGGCAAATTGAATATTCATAATCAAGCTCACATTTTATCTATAAGTGTGACACTACCATACTGAAGAGTGTACCGACTACCATCGAAATGATCCACCGCAACCCCAGCTTTATCGAAATGAAGTCTGTTTCCAGCAATACTGACCCAACCGATTTGCTTTGCAGGAACTCCAACCATAAGTGCAAAATCTGGAACATCCCTGGTAACCACAGAACCTGCTCCGATAAGGGCAAACCGCCCAATGGTAACTCCACATACGATGGTCGCATTTGCTCCCACAGAGCATCCCTTTTTAAGCCGAGTGGTTTTAAACTCATCTCGACGCACAATAAATGAACGTGGATTAATTACATTTGTGAACACCATGGAAGGTCCAAGGAACACATCATCCTCTACTTCGACACCCTCATAAACCGAGACATTATTTTGTACTTTAACTCCGGATCCAATATGGACTCTCGGTCCCACAACACAGTTCTGCCCGAAAGAGCAGTTTTTACCTATTATTGAACCAATAAGAATGTGAGAAAAGTGCCATATTTTGGTTCCTTCACCTATATGACAGCCCTCATCTATGATACTGGTTTCGTGTTTGAAGTAATCCATCTTTTACCCTAATTATAAATGTAAAAATGGATGAGATGTAGACGTTTTACCTATTGGAGTAGAATTCCTGATCTGATGAACCAATTCGATTGATGGTCTTGCATCCTCAATACCGAACCCTTTGCCATCAAGAATATCCTTATACAGAGCAGTATGGAGATCAGTGAAACCCTCAGAAAACTCTACTTCGCTTCCGTCGATGGTAATAGATCGGTATGTCGGTTTGTTATTTTGAACCGCTACAGGGGGGAGATCCGCTCTGTTTATGGAAAGAAACCACTTTACGGTTGCACGATCGAGCTCCATATAACCACTTGCTTTGGTCGGATCAGATATATGTACTTCCGAATTCTGTACATTACCAAAAAACCAGATAAGAAGATCGAAGAAATGAATTCCGATATTAGTGGCAACTCCTCCAGAACGGCTTATGTCACCTTTCCATGAATTAAGATACCAGTTGCCTCTTGAGGTGATATATGAAAGTACAACCTCATGTTTGGATTGTTTTTTATTTGAAAGAATCTTTTCACGTAATGCTATCAGTGCAGGATGAATTCGTAATTGTAAAATTGTATAAACTTTCCTGCCAGATTCCTTCTCAAGCTCGACCAATGGATCGATATTCCATGGATTAATCACCAAAGGCTTTTCACAGATAGCATCGGCTCCAACTCTCAAAGCAAACCTGATATGTGCATCGTGAAGATAATTTGGCGAACAGATTGAAACATAATGGACCCGTTCTTCTTCACTTTTGCGACGGAGCTTTTCAATGTGCCTGTCAAAACGTTCGAATTCTCTGAAAAAACGAGATTCATATGAATACTGATCAAGAATTCCCACAGAGTCGTTGGGGTCAACAGCTGCAACCAGCTTATTTCCGGTTTCTTTTATGGCCTTCAAGTGACGTGGTGCTATATAACCACCAACACCAATAATCGCAAAATTCTTCATTACATCTCCAGAGATACAATTGGTTCAAAAGTTACTGTATTTATCAATTTATAAATTTCTTTAAATTAAAAGCTTAACGGTTCATTAAATTTGTTAAATAATTTCTTCTTAAATGCGATATATAAAGCGTACCAGATAAAAGCGCCAAAGACACCCATAAAAACGCCACCTATAAACGAAACCATTACAATCAATGTTCTCTTTGGCTGACTCCTTTTTACGGGTATCTCTGGATTTTTCACTATCTGAATCAACGTCTGATTATCTAACTCCTGTATCTTTGCTAGTTCATACTGTTTCTGGAACTGAATATAGACTTCCTGATTTAAACTTACCTTTCTCATTAGTCGAGCTTCTTCCAAAACAACTTGTGGTGCCTGACTTAGATTATTTCGTTCTTTAAATCTAGCCAGAGCATTCTCAGCTTTCACCAGTTCATCTTTAGTTTCTTTTATCCGCTCCTCGATAAAAGTTCGCTTCTCTTTTGCCTGTGTTTTAAGAGAATT
>JAAZBG010000311.1 GCA_012513915.1 Fibrobacter sp. | reverse complement strand
TCACTGACATTTGAATCAATGGTCTCAATCATAGTAAAGAGATTTGCCCAAACGGATTCAAATATTTTAACAAGAATCTCCTCTTTGTTCCTGAAATAGAGATAAAAAGTTCCGATTGCAATGCCAGCCATATCTGCAATTTCGTGAATTTTAGCATTTGCAAAACCGGAATTTGAAAAAACTACCACAGCAGCATCAAGTATTGCCTGTTCCTTATTTCCTTCTTTTCGTCGCATAAGCCACCTATTAATGAATTTTTATTCATTAATATACAACCTTTTTAGTTGCGATTCAATCTCTTTTAACAATTTTTATTTAGTGAATAGCATCTCAGAGGTTATCATACAATAGTAAACACGTTCAAGCATTTATAACATGTTGATTTCTATTGTAAAAAGTATTTGATACTCGTAACTCAGTATTTGAAGCATCATTTATTTCGTTACATGTCGAACTATAGAAACAAACAGGACATCGAATGTGGAGCATGTCAGTGTAATTACATTTTTTGTCAACATAGAACAAAAGGTACACCTTTTCAGATGTACCTTTATATTACTTTCGGAATGAATTAAACAATTACACAGAACCGCTACGATTTACTCAAAAATTTTAACATCATTAGCAGTGTAAGTAGCATTATTATGTTTCATTGTTACACAGTATTTTTTGTTTGCGAGCAGGAATTGATTCAACGGTATTTTGTGAGTTCCTGCAGCAGCATAACCATTAACCGGTGTACAAATGAGACTGCCTTTTAAATCGAATATCTTCATTTCAACATTACCAGCAGTCGGTACACTATATTCCAGCATTTGTAGTCCATTGTCACGTTTCACTGTAAACGCAAATCCATTTGACAGCGAGATCCTACTATTTTGCTTCGGCGTTATACCAGTACCAGGATACAGATCTATCTTCTGATTTACCGATGATCCGATTTCAAACCAGTCAAAGTCAGCAGTTCCACCCGTACTTTTCGTAGCATAATTAAATAACGCAAAGCGGTAGCCCACAAAATGTGGCATATCATAGCTCATCTGTAACGTATTGCCGATTGCCTTCCAGTTAACACTGTCAAGACTATAGAAAAACGTTGCTTTATCTGTTCTGTTTGTATAGTCCATATCAATACGCAGGTACACCTTATTCTGACTAAGTGCGGCTGTTGCGACCTGAGAGTTTCCGTTATACATTACAATGCTGTTTGATGTTCCATTCTTTTTCACGCCGACAAAACCATACTTTTTCTGTAGCGCACCAAGACCGGCTACATCACCGTCTTTCATACCACTTACATCAAGAACGGTCCGCCCGCTGCACTTTGGACCGAATGCCCTTTGTGTCAATGTATTACGGGCTGTAACAAAATCAGGATCTACCCTGCCTGTCTTAATCCTGAAAAATCCCGGTTTTTCTGATAATGACCAGTTTACATTGTCAGGATTATGATTAATCTGCCATTCAAGTTTTAATTTTGTATCTGGGAAATAATCTGATGTAACAATACCTGGGCCATTCTGAGACGCTGCTGAGGCCAGATTAAAACTTGACGGAGCGGTACCGTTATTGAAAACTGGCCAGTCATTCTGCCAGGTAACCGGTATAAGCCACGGGCATCGTCCAACAGAACCGTTATCCTGAAACAGATATCCCATCCAGCTGCCATCATTAAGTTCCAGAAGACTACCCTGTGCAACACCATTACTTTTCATGACAACTTTACCTTCAAAAGAACCGGTCAGAGATTTTCCCCGATAGCAAATCTCTGTACGCATTCCACCATTTGGCCAGCATATCATGAATATGTAATAATAACCATTGTGTTTGTAAACCTGTGCCCCCTCAGCCCGAAGCCCGCCGGAACCTGCAACTGATGCCGGGTCTGTGAGTAATGTACGGCTTGTACCAGATTTCGTTCCGGTCAATGATTCATTAAGCTCTACGATAGAGATATTTCCGCCCCCCCACACGACATAATTCCTTCCATCGTCATCAAGTACCAGTGATGGATCATGCATTTGAGGAAGTTTTGTTTCTTTCCAGGGACCTTTGGGATCAGTTGCTGTGAAAAGAAAACAGCTGTTAGCAGTCTGTGATGGAACAAGAACATAAAATGTTCCGTTCTTATATCGAATACTGCTGGCCCAGGTTCCCTTCCCATACTGATTGCCTGAACTTGTCAGATTGCAGTTTACAAGTGTTGGTTGACAATAACTGATTATTCTCCAATTGACCATATCACTTGACTCCATAATCGGAACGCCTGGAGTAAAATGCATTGTGGTTGAACTCATGTAGTACTTTGTTCCGACATGGACAATTGAAATGTCGGGGACATCAGCCCAGATGATCGGATTTGTTACTGTAGCAGCTGACAGTAATCCAACAAAGCAAAAAAGTGCACCTGCAGCACGGAAAAGACTTCTAAGCATGTGAACCCCCTCAAGTTCTTATCATTAGTCATTGTTCTATGGTTTACATATTTATTTTTCAGTTTCAATACACTGGTTAGAACCCGACTGTATTGTTCTTACTTAATATATGAAGGAATCATATGAGTGCTTTATTTTTATGATTGTAACACTATAAAAACCGTGCACACGTTGTGTACGTAGTTACCATATATTTATGTGGTATCTATAATAACGCTACATCTAAAAGACAGCGTATCGCAGTATTTACACAACAAGACGATATCAGCACATATGCAAATAGTATTACCACACTTCACCTGTCAACATATGCGCCCATTATTTATTGATATACTAACCCAAAATTCATCCCCTTATACGTTAATTACTCAAGCGTTAACGATGTTCGGAAATGTACACATTTATGCAATTGATCACATCTTTACCGAATATTCGCACTTAATATCATGAGGTTACGTATTTTTTTGTACACAAATCTAGTACGCTTTTTTTTGTTTCCAGGTATTATGCAATGCAGATTCTTTAATTTTCAAATATATTGATCACTACTGAGTATCGTGCTCACAATGCATATTTCATTATGCGATAATTTATTCAATGCATGGATTCTGTTCAATGAAACTGATTTATACTTATATTGATTATCGCAAGTATCTTGCTGATTATTACCAGGAGAAAAAGGAGACCACACGTCATTTCTCCTATCGGTATTTCGCTCAGCGAGCGAATATAAAATCGCCGGCATTTCTTAAGGATGTTATACTCGGTAAACGTAATCTTACCAGTGATGTCACAGAGAAATGCATCGTGGCACTGAATCTTAATAAAAAAGAGAGCAGATTTTTCCGTCACCTTGTTTTATTTAATCAGGCAAAATCAGCATCAGAAAAGCAGGATGCGTATAGTGTGATGTTGTCAATGATGAACAGTATTAACGAACATCATTTGACAAAAAAACAATATATCTATTTTGAAAAATGGTATTACAGTGTTATCCGCGAACTTGTATGCATCCACGATTTCAAAGATAACTTTGAACTCCTTGCTCATTCTGTATATCCATCGATTACAACAGCCGAAGCCCGTAAAGCAGTTGCATTGCTCTGTGACTTATCATTAATTGTCAAGCAAAAAGATAACACCTACAAACAACAGGATCTAGCGATTACCAGTGATGATCTCATGGTAGCACTTGCGCGACGCTCTTTCAACAGTGAAATGCTTATGCTTGCTAAAAATGCAAATGAGACACTTCCTGTCTCAGAACGAAATATTTCCGGAATCACCATGGGTATATCAAAGGCATGCTACGACGTTCTTCTTGCTGAAATGGCATCATTTAAAGAACGTATCAAATCAATTGTCAATCAGGATACGACAAGCACGCATGTTTATCAGCTCAACATGCAGCTTTTCCCCCTAAGTACTGATCCTGAATTACCAAATGATCCAGAGCGGAGCGTTGACATATGAATATATTTGTAGATATTGTTATATCTTTTTATTTACTGGCATTACTCTTTTTATCTTCTTGTACGCAAACGAATCTCACCGGAGGTACCAGTACATCAGAAAATGGACGTATTATGGGTACCGTTGTTAATGAAACAGGTGAGACAACAAAAAATGTCCGTGTCGAACTCTTACCGGCATCATATAATCCATTATTTGAAAGCATGTCAATCTATGTTGACAGTACTGATGAAAACGGAACATACTGCTTTGATTCATTGCTCCCTGGAAGCTATACCATTCATTCAATTGACATTAGTGAAAACAGAGGTGCACTCAATTTCAACATTGTTTCATCATTTGATACATCAATACTACCATCAGATACACTTCGTGCATTTGGAACCATGCAGTGTTCATTTGCCGGTTCATCAGATGATATATCACAATATGTATATATACCGGGAACAACTCTTGCTGCGAGAATACATGAAGGAGCCGCTCTGATTCCTCATGTTCCATCAGGCGTATTACCAGCGATACGCTGTATAAGTACAACATTAGAGAATTCCGATTATGTAATAGCATCAAATACTCTCATACGTGCTGATGATACCACTGTAATTCCTGATATCAGATCATTTAAATATTCACAGGAGATACAACTAAATACAAGTGCAAATGGTGCAGGCATTACAGAAACGATCTCCGACTTTGCAGTACTGATCAGGCTGACACGTGAAAATTTTGCATTTGATCAGGCACAGCCTGACGGTTGTGATCTTATCTTTACAAAAAAAGACCAGACACTACTCCGCTGCGAAATCGAACGCTGGGACACTCAGTTGCAGCAGGCTGAACTATGGGTAAACGTTGACACAATTCATGGCAATAGTACAACACAATCAATTGTTATGCATTGGGGTGGCCCGGCAATTCCAGCCTCATTCCGGAATACACACGTTTTTGATACATCAGCGGGTTACACTGCAACCTGGCACCTTAACAGCAATAGTCTGGATGCAACCGTTAACGGTTACAACAGTACATCATGCAGTGCAATTGACACTATCGGCATAATCGGTGGCTGTAAAAAATTTAATGGTACCGATTCAATTGTTATTCCGTCACTGCTTGACACTCAAAATACAGTAACATTAAGCGCCTGGGCCCGCCTTGATTCATCGAGCGCCGGCAGTGATATTATCTCGATTGGTGATGCAATCCTTTTACGTATGGACTTTCTTAAAGACAGTCTTGGAACAATAGGTTCGATCCATATCAATGATGGCATTTATTATAGCAACATCATGTCAAAACAATTTCTCGCCGGAAGCGGATGGCACTTGATTACGTTTGTTTTTGACAATGAATTGAAAGAGCGTACATTACTTGTTGACGGATCAATAGTTTACAAAACTACCGGTGCGTCTACCTCAATTAATTATACAGGCGTCGGTAACAATACGATCATCGGAAAACACGGTAATGGTAAAACTGAATTCGGTTTTATCGGGTGTATTGATGAAGTCAGAGTATTCAGAAAAGCACTTACACCGGACTATGTGAGACTTTGTTACATGAGTCAGATAAGCAACAACAGTTTTGTTTATTTTGTGAAGTAATCGGCATTTTTGACATATAAAGAATATAAACGTGGTATACAATAATAATTGAAGGGGTACACAGAATGATTAAGACAAAGCTGTTTTCAGGATTAGCAATGCCGCTATTGATTTTGAGCCAATTTACAAGTGTAGCAGCACTTGACAATGGTCTCTGCAAAACACCGCCAATGGGATGGAACAGCTGGAACTGTTTCGGACCTAATATTGATGAGACTAAAATCAAGGGTGTCGCCGATGCAATGGTCACAAGCGGCCTGCGGGATGCCGGCTATATCTACCTCAATCTTGATGACAACTGGATGGCCAAGTCACGCGATGCAAATGGAAATCTCCAGGGAGATCCAACGCGATTCCCCAAAGGAATGAAAGAGTTAGGTGACTACATCCATTCCAAAGGGTTAAAGTTTGGTATTTATGGAGATCGCGGTACGGTTACCTGTTACTTCCGGGACAACTTCAAGGAACTAAAAACACAAAGCGGTAGCGCCGGGAAAGAAATACAGGATGCAAAAACGTTTGCCTCCTGGGGAGTTGATTACCTGAAGTACGACAATTGTGAAGTCGGCTACGCAGCCCCCGCTGCAACAATGCAGAAAGATTATACAACCATGAGAGATGCACTTGCAAACTCCGGACGCGATATTGTCTTTAGTATCTGCGCCTGGGAATTTAAAGACTGGATGCCTGAGGTCGGGAATTTATGGCGTACCACCACCGATATCCTCAACCACTGGAAAAAAGAGGGGGGCGACTGGTCGTGGGGTATACTTGACATTGTGGACCTCAATGAGAAATACGCCCCGTATGCTAAGCCTGGCGCATGGAATGATCCCGACATGCTGCAGGTTGGTAACTTCGGCGGTAATCGTGCCCCGACCGAGGCAGAGTATCGTTCACACATGAGTCTCTGGTGTATTATGGCTGCACCTATTATCATGGGCAATGATATCAGAAGCATGAATCAGGCCACAAAAAACATACTCCTGAACAAAGAGGTCATCGCCGTCGACCAGGATTCTGCCGGTATTCAGGGTAGAAAAATCAAATCTACAAACGGCCTTGATGTATGGTGTAAACCGCTTGGAACTAAAGATGGTAATGTAAAAGCAGTGGCATTGTTTAACAGAGGCTCAAGTACTGCAACAATCACGGTAAACTTTTCTGATATCGGCTTGACAGGTACTGCTACAGTACGGGATCTCTGGGCCAGGACAGATAAAGGTAACTTTACAGGATCGTACTCGATGAGTGTGCCGTCCCATGATTGCGCTATGCTGAAAATTACGACCGGAACCGCTACAAAGGAGATGAGAAGAACAGCATCAGGCAAACCATATTGCACCGCCGGATTCGCAAAAGGTAAACTCACAGTTACACCATCCGTCGACAATCAGCGTTATGGAGTCACCATTTACTCCATGGACGGTAAGATTGTCAAAACAGCAAACAATTTAACATCTGCATCATCATTTCCGGTCAGTAGCGGCATGTACTTCGTGGAAACACGGATTAATGATATTCAGAAAAAATCGATTGTTACGACCTTTTAATATGTGATACGTTTTTTACAGCAGGGTAGTTTTGCCCTGCTGTACCGCCCACACACCGGTAATGTATTGATTCCGGAAGAATAAAACGCTCTGCCTATTCTTTTCAGCGCTTTCTTTTTACACTAAATCACTACCATGAATTTAAATGTTTTGGATATGCTGTAATTAAAACGTATTTTCAGCAGATGAAAATTTTTACATTAAATAGTGCAAATGCCTTCCAGATCATGCCTGGAACATATAAACTTCAAGCGTTTTTACTCCCTTTGAATCAGGTCCCGATTCTTAGTCCGCCTTGATGCAACCCGTCATTGTCTGACAAACCTGCAGTACAGTTTATTTTGTACTCAAGTCCTTTTACCAGGGGACAATTTTTTTAAATTTTTTGGGGAGAAAAGATTTTGAGTTTACCTAATGAAATATTACGAAGAAGAACATTTGCTATCGTATCACACCCTGATGCCGGCAAGACAACATTAACTGAAAAACTGCTTCTTTACGGTGGTGCTGTGCAGATGGCTGGTTCTGTTACTTCACGAAAAAAGGAGCGGGCTACCGTCTCCGACTGGCTTGAGATCGAACAAAAAAGAGGTATCTCAGTCAGCTCTACAATTCTTAATTTTGACTACAATGGATTCAGGATCAATCTGCTCGACACTCCGGGCCACAATGATTTTTCTGAAGATACATACCGTGTGCTGACTGCTGTTGATTCGGTGATCATGGTTATTGATGGAGGAAAGGGTATCGAGCAGCAGACACTTAAACTATTTGAAGTCTGCAGAAAACGAAAAATCCCGATTATCACCTTTATTAATAAAATGGACAGACCATCACGGGATACATTGTCACTTCTTGACGAAATCGAGAAAGTACTACATATTACCCCCTACCCGGTGAACATACCTCTTGGCAACGGCAATGAATTCAAAGGTGTCTGGGACCGCAGGACGAAAACAGCTCACTTGTTTGAACGCACTACAGGTGGAGCATTTCGTGCACCCGTTAAAACATGCGGCCTCGATGATCAACTTGTTCGGGAAATCGTGTCTGAAAGTACCTACCAGACCGTATGCGACGAGCTGGAAATGATCGATAATGTTGGAGATTCGTTCAATGTAGAAAATATTGCAAATGGAACTATGACTCCGGTCTTTTTCGGCAGCGCAGTGAACAATTTCGGGCTTGAGCTGCTGCTCAATGGTTTTCTGGAATTCTCTCCGCCACCTCAGCCACGGCAATCAAAGAATAGCGCAGTCGAGCCGGAATCTGATTTCTTTTCAGGATTTGTTTTCAAGATACAGGCAAACCTTAATCCCAAGCACCGCGACAGAATGTCGTTTATACGAATCGTCTCGGGAAAGTTTACCCGTGATATGCCCGTTATTCATACCAGAACTGGAAAAAAACTGCGTTTATCCAATTCAAATAATGTCTTCGGCCGTGAAAGAACATCGGTCGATGAAGCCTGGCCGGGTGATGTTATCGGATTTGTCGGCGGAGAATTTCTTAACATTGGTGATACCTTGTGTGAAAAACCTGATATTGCATATCAGGAAGTCCCCCGTTTTGCACCGGAATGCTTTGCATATCTTTACAACCCGGAACCATCCAACTACAAACGTTTTCAAAAGGGATTGGAACAGCTTGTACAGGAAGGACTGGTACACTTATTCACCAGGAAAAATGCTCTGGATAAAAACGTACTTCTCGGCGCAGTCGGTCCTCTTCAGTTCGATCTTGTCCAGTTTCGGCTCGAAAAGGAGTATGGAGCTGCTTCCAGACTGGAGACAACAGCATGGAAAATAATTCATTGGTTCGATACCAAATCTGTCGAGCCGGCGCAACTTTCCATTCCGCACAAATCAGCACTTGTTCAGGACGACAATGGCAGAAATGCAATTCTATTTGAGGGAGATTGGCAAGTACGGCACTTCCTTGAGAAAAATCCATCGATCGTTTTCAATTAACAATCTGTACAACAATGATCCGGATGAATCCGGCCGGGTCGTTGATACTATTCATGCGAGCTGAGGAGATGCATGTTTCTTCCCGTGATGTTGTTAATTTAGCGTTGACATGTTGCAGATGTGCCGGTTGCGCGCCCCCACCCTGGCTCAAAGCAGCCAGACCTCCCCCGCAGGAGGGAGGAATATTTTTTTTAAAGCAATTACACCTCCCTCCTGCGGGAGAAGGCGAGCGCATAAGTACACTGCCACCTTGTAAACACTATGTTAACGACATTAAAGTCCCCCTGCGGGGGATTTAGGGGCGCAATTGCGACATGTCAAGTTTACGTTTACGTAATAGCAGTATCCTTACGGGCTCGCTCCAACACGATTCTTACATAGTAAATCTTGAGTTGTAAGCGCACCATCTGACGCAAATACCCGGTTCTACCCCTTATCCCGATAGTCCCGATTGTAGCGTTTCAACATCTTACCAAAAGTCTTCTCTTTCTTTCGTTTCTCGTGAAATGACATTTCATAGTGCTGAGCCTCTTTTCGTATCTTGAGATAATTCTGATACCGCTTTACATCAATAGAACCATCGGTAACAGCACCGATCACTGCACACCCCTCTTCCTGAACATGCGTACAATCCCTGAAACGGCACTTTTCAGCAAGCGCTATGATATCGTCAAAGGTTTGTGCAATCCCTGAGTCGATATCAAAGTTCCCGATTTCACGCATACCCGGAGTGTCAATGATAATTCCCCCGGACTCAAGCAGTATCAATTGACGACGCACGGTGGTATGACGTCCTCTGCCATCCTTTTCACGTACTTCCTGCACTCTGTAAAGACTATCTCCTGTCAATCGGTTAAGCAGTGATGTCTTCCCTGCTCCCGACGGTCCAAGAAGGCAATATGTTTTCCCATTTTCTATCAATCCTTTCAACACATCGAATCCATCACCGTTAATTGAGCTTATGACAGCAACTGCAGCATTGAGAGAAGCAGCTTTCGTATGCACATTATCAAGTTCATCAGGGGTAAGCAGATCAATCTTGCTAAGAATAATCACCGGAACAATTCCACATTCGTTAAGCATCACCAGATACCGTTCACAACTGCTGATATTAAAGTTGTCAGCCGGTTGTACAATAAAACCCGTATCAATATTTGCACCTATCAACTGAAAGTCAACTTCCCTGCCGGCGACTTTACGCTTAAGAAGTGTTTTACGGGGCAGTACAGCATGAATTACCCCATGGGTATTATTGTCAAGAGGCTGCACGATCACCCAATCTCCCGCCGTTGGAAGTTCTGTACTGCTTTCAATGGAATACATGCATTTCCCCGACAGCTCTGCAGCCATTTCAACAGTACCGTCAGTAATGCAAAAGCTGCCTTTGTTAACTTCGGTAACCCGTACAATCAGAAAATAATCAGGATATGTAGTAGTATCAACAGTCCAGTATAGCGGGTCAAAACCAAGTGCATTGTAATTATTAGTGCATTGTTGTTCTCTCATGATAAAATTCCTACTTATCGTTTAATTAGTATATTCTGTAATTAACATTACCAACTCTGCCCGGTATCAGGCATATACTCTGAGGTACCAGCAAAGTTATTGTAATTACATGTAATAATGGTATGGAATAAAAACTTCTGTAGCGATACCGCGCATAAACCCGACTTATACACACGAGTAAATAAATAAAAACTCGACCTGCATTATTTCTATGCGGCATATAAAGATTTTTAACGCAGCTACAGACAGATGCGGTATAACTAAACTACAAGTATTAATTTCTTTGTCATATTAAGTAAGATACAACCAGATCAGTGGTTATTCAAGTATTGTTTCTGTCGATTATGTATTCACCAGGGTGTTTTGGCGACTAATCTGTTGCCATTATTATTGTAATTAATTGTTAGTATTATACTTTTTTATGTAGTGATTCCCTATTATACCACATTTCACCGTTTAATATAATTTTGCGTATTATATTGTTTTCATTACAGTTAAAAGCTATTTTAATTATTCAATATTGATTTTTTCAAATATTGAACATCAGCGTTGCCTGTGTACATTATTTATGGATATATTCAAAATAACATAAAACCAATCACCTGTAATTTGCTACATTAATAAGTAGCATGGCAGCATACACAATGTACTAAGCACGAACTATGCATAAAGAATGGCAGGCATTTTTATAGTTTTACAAGAGAAGGGGTATTTATGAAGATTTCCAGGCACAGGATTCTGGCAGCATGTTTTGGGTTATTCATGCTGCACAATGTACCATATTCCGCTCAGGAAGCTTACACCTGGGGCAATGTAGGCTTTGAGGGTGGTGGGTTTGTATCGGGAGTTATCACCAGTAAGACACAACCCGGTTTGCTCTATGTGCGCACCGATGTTGGTGGCGCATATCGCTGGGATTCAACCAATACCCGGTGGATTCCGCTTCTTGATGGCGTATCACAGCTTGATGTCGGGTTACTCGGTACTGAAGCATTGGCACTTGATCCTCAGGATTCCCGTCGTCTTTACATTTTGGCAGGAACTGATTATTTCAGTAATGGAAAAACATCCATTTTCCGCTCATTCGATTATGGTAAAACATTTGACACCGTGAATGTTACATCACTTTTTAAGGCACATGGCAACGCAATGGGCCGTCAAACAGGTGAAAAGCTTGCCGTAGACCCTCAAAACAGTGCCATACTTTTTTGTGGCAGCAGAACAAAAGGACTTTTTAAAAGCGTTGATACAGGAAAAACATGGACATCTGTGCCGGGAACATCAGAAACCGCCGGAAGTTCAATTACATCCGATAACGGTATCAGCTTTATCGTATTTGATCCGTCAAGTGGTAAAACGGCCTCCGGTGGTACAAAACGAATTTACATGGGAGTTGCGAAGACAAGCGGGAATTTTTATGAAAGTAATGATGGAGGTGAGAGCTTTACAGCTGTGAGCGGCTCCCCCGCTTCAATGATGGCCATGAGGGCAACGCTCGAGAACGATAATTTATACATTACTTTTTCAAATGGCCCCGGCCCCTATAATGTCAGCACTGGTTCAGTCTGGAAATATTCTACCGGTTCGTCAACATGGACCAACATAACACCAAAAGATTCTGAGTATTTCGGCTCGGGATCACCCGGTAAGGCACATGGTTTTGGTGGTATCTCTGTTGACCCGACCGATCCGCAACATCTTGTTTTGTCAACGATCAACTGTTACAGTGCACAATACCGCTGGTCAAATAAAAAAGATAATGCCGGTGATTTTATATTTGAAAGTACCGACGGCGGTGAAACATGGAGAAACCTGTTTCCATCATGGATTGACAATGATGGAACAAATTCCAATGTTAACGCAAATGATAATGAGTGGATTAGCGGTAACGCGATTCACTGGGCCGGTTCAATTGAGTTTGATCCGTTTAATCCAAATAGAGTCTGGGTGGTTTCAGGAAATGGTGTTTTCTGTACTGATGATATAAGCAGTACTGCACCGATATGGAAATTTCAGTCCCGCGGTCTTGAAGAAACCGTACCGCTTGACGCAGTGAGTGTACCCGGAGGACCGCTTGTAACAGCAATCGGTGACTATGATGGTGCGAGGTATTTCAACATCTATAAAAGTGCACCTGTACATGAACCGCGGATCGGCACAACAGTTTCACTTGGCTACGCACCACTTAATGGATCGTTTGTCAGGGCAGGACATGTTACCGACTACTCTACAACTCCGCCGGGAGAGGAAGATGTGCTTTATTTCAGTTCTGATACTGCAAAAACATGGACCAAATTGCCGACACCGAAAGCCGGTAAAGGTTACACGACACTCAACGCTGACGGTACAGTAATTCTTCACAGGGCAGAAGCTGGAAATATTGTGTATCGCAGTGATGACAAAGGGAGAGCATGGACAACGGTAAGCGGTCTTGATGGACAGTCAAGTACCAGCCGCATAATTCCTGACCCTGTTGATGCATCAACAATGTATGCACTTGATCAGCAGGGATGGCTCATGGTGAGCACCGACGCCGGTGCGACATTTGCTAAGCATACACGTATCAGTGATGATCAGAAGGGGCTCTATCAAAACAGTACATCACTGATGCGGACCGTACCACAAAAGAAGGGGCATCTGTGGATCCCGCTTGACCAGTGCCAAACGTGGCAGCCCGGCGGTTATAGCAGAAACGGTCTTGCTCTCACCGAAGATGGTGGTGAATCATATGTACGTTTTCCATCCGTAAATTCTTGTGTTGCTGTCGGCCTCGGAAAGGCTGCGCCCGGAAAAGACTACTATGCAATTTACATCTGGGGAATAGCTAATGATGGTCCGGTCGGTATTTACAGGTCAATTGACAAGGGTGCAACATGGGAGAGAATTAACGACGACAGCCATCAATATGGCGGCCCGGGAAATGGTAATTTTGTTCTGGGTGACTTTAATGTATATGGCCGGGTTTACATGAGCACTGTTGGCCGTGGCCTTGTCTATGGAGAAGTGGCTGGAGCCAATCCGGTTCGTCATAAAATATCAGAAATCAGAAGCAATGCACGATTGTCGCTAAAAGGTAAATTTGTTATTGCAAACACCACTGAAACAATTTACCTGGTAAATCTTGGGGGACAACGAATTCGTACATCAGAAGTACGAAATGGCGTTTCACAGCTCCAGCTATCAGGTTTACATCATGGTATTTATTTTGCAAAATGTGCGGGATTGATTCAGAAAGTGACAATTTTAAAATAGCGTAATTTTTTATGCAACAATCGGTGATCGGTGGTAATCGGTAATCGGTAGGTAGGGACAGGTCGCGACCTGTCCCTACCGATTACCGATTACCGATTACCGATTACCGATTACCATTCTGCGATTTTCGTGTTCACCTGTACTCATCTTGCGTACAGATTTTTACCCATACTATAGCCATTTACAAGCCGCTGCAGTATATTATAAAAATGTACTTCAATCACCAAATAATTCAACGATCCTGCGCAATAGTTATTAATGGGCAGATCATTACATATTTCAGATCCTCCATGCACGAATATTGTGTTAAACAAAGGCAGCATTGATATGAACATGAAACATTTGATTGTGCACTTATTTTTAGTATCAGCAGCAACAGCCGATTTGACGCTATGGTATACCTCATCGGCGACCAAATTTGAAGAAGCGTTGCCAATCGGTTGCGGCCGCCTTGGTGGAATGGTATATGGGACAGTTTCCAAAGACAGGATAAGTCTTAATGAATCAACGGTATGGAATGGAAATCCGGGAAATAATAATAGAAACGGGGCTGCAAACAATCTTGCAACTGCCCGGCAGAAAATTTTTTCGAACGATGCAACAGGTGCCTGCGCAGCAATAAATAACATGATCGGCGGCGGTGAGGCATCATATCAGCCGGTAGGCAATTTATTCCTTGATTTTTCAGGGCAGACTGCAACAAACTACCGCAGAGAACTTGATCTGAAAACTGCGATTGCTAAAACGACATATACATCGGGTGGAGTGACTTACACACGTGAATATTTTGCCAGTTACCCTGATCAGGCAGTTATTGTGCGGCTTACCGCAAATCAGCCCGGGAAAATAACTTTTACAGCATCTCTTGAATCACCTCACACAAACAAAACCATCTCGGCATCAGGCACCACAATCACCCTTAATGGAACTGTTAACGCAATTAAATTTCAGACAAGGGCAAAAATAGCTACTGACGGCGGAACGATTGCAGTATCAGGCAGTATATTAAAAGTAAGCGGGGCTAACAGCGCTACAATACTTGTCGTTATCGGAACCAATTTTAATTCATATAACAATGTCACAGCAGACCAAGCTGCGCGGGCTGAAAAATACTTGACTAGTGCAACAGCCAAAACATACGATGAGATCAGAGCTGGTCATATAAGCTCCTATAAGGAATTATTTGACAGAGTAGATATACAGCCCGGTACACCAACAAACGACTCTACATTGACAACAGGTCAACAGGTTAAAAAATTTGCGACATCAAATGATCCGCAACTTGTACGTCTTCATTATCAGTTTGGCCGTTATCTTCTTATATCAAGTTCCCGCGGGGAATCACAGCCTGCAAATCTTCAGGGTGTATGGAACGAGTCGACATCACCGTCATGGGGAAGCAAATACACCATTAATATCAACACCGAAATGAATTACTGGCCTGCAACTACGGCGAATCTGCTTGAATGTGCGGTTCCCCTTTACAATAAAATAAAAGCAATGGTAACACCGGGAAAAGAAACCGCCAAAGTTCATTGGGGTTCCGATAAAGGATGGGTAGCACATCACAATACCGATTTATGGAACAGAACTGCTCCGATTGATGGCGCGTGGGGATTATGGCCGACAGGGGCAGCATGGCTTTGTACACACTTATGGGAACACTACCTATTTACACAAGATAAAAGCTTTCTCGCGGAATACTATCCGGTTATGAAAGAGTCCGCCGAATTCTTTCTGGCAACAATGGTCGAGGAACCATTTTCAGGAAAGAAGTATCTTGGCACCTGCCCGAGTGCATCACCGGAAAATAAACCGGGAGCATGGAATTGTGATGGCAGCTTTGCACCGACAATGGATGTACAAATAATACGTGACATTCTCAATTACTCAATAGAAGCATCAAAGATATTAGACACTGATGCAGAATTCCGTTCACAGGCAGATGCAACTGTAAAGCGATTACCGCCAAATCAGATTGGAAAATCGGGCCAATTGATGGAATGGTTCAAAGACTGGGATAGTCCGACTGATAAACACCGCCACGTATCACACTGTTACGGTTTATTTCCGAGCGCACAGATCAGTGTCCGTGGTACACCTGATCTTGCAAAAGCAGCAACGACTACCTTGACACAACGAGGTGATATGGCTACAGGATGGTCACTCGCATGGAAGATAAATTTCTGGGCACGTCTGGAGGATGGTAATCATGCATATAAGTTGATACAGATGCTTTTGACCCCGGAGCGGACCGATCCGAATCTTTTTGATGAACATCCGCCTTTTCAGATTGATGGTAATTTTGGAGCAGTATCAGGAATAAATGAGATGCTGCTGCAGAGCCATAACGACGAAATAAACTTTTTGCCAGCACTTCCCGACCGATGGTCATCGGGATCATTCCGCGGTCTACGTGCCCGAGGTGGTTTTATTATTGACTCGGTATCCTGGACAAATAAGACATTGGTAAAGGCGATTGTAAGTTCCCTTGCCGGTAACACCTGCAATGTGCGGCATAAATCTATTGTAAAGACATTTCCGACTGAAGCTGGGATGACCTACGTGCTTGATGCATCACTTAATGTTATTGACAGCTATAAAAGCGGACAAACGTCGGTTATCGGCTCAAACGAATCACCTGAAAAAAAACAGTTGCACTATACGTTAGTAAAACCATCAGTAGCTGTAACCACCGTTTCCCGCGGTATCAGTGTAAAAATAACGGGTAAAACCAGTGATGTAACCGTGCAGGTATTTGACCTGTCAGGAAGAGTGGTTGCGTCAATTGACAAGTTGGTTGATAGCAACAGCAGAATAGTATTTCCGGATATGCACAGTGGTAGTTACATTGTAAAGGTGTATGGTACGGGAGTGTCGCATACACAGAAGGTGACATTGCAGTGAAGAGGAGCCTCACCCCCCGGCCCCCTCTCCGCAAGCGGCAGAGGGGGAGCGGAGTGATATTTGGTCCTTTTTGTCAACAACAATAACAGGTCGCCGAGCGAAGCCGAGGTGACGCATTTTGGTGATTTTCTATCTTTTTTACAGGTTCAGGGGAACTGTGAGGGCGTGTTGAGTATAATGAGTTAATACGTTACTTAATACAACAGTGAGTCCGGATCAAATAGCTGTTTCCAATTCCCAGTGATGCAGTGCGTAAACGCTCGACCAACCCATACCGCTCGTTTTTGGGCCTGTAAGACTAAATTTAATTTGGGGACGGATAGAGCGGTTGTTTTTCAGGGAGTGTTCCATTGTTATTTGCTTTGAGCCACTCTACGGG
>JAAZBG010000023.1 GCA_012513915.1 Fibrobacter sp. | reverse complement strand
TGAGGTTGAGGTTGAGGTTGAGGTTGAGGTTGAGATTAAGGTTAAGATTAAGGTTAAGATTAAGGTTTCTACAATACAGAATCCCTGAGAAAAAACCTGATTAGTCAACAAAGTGCACTTTGAGTGCATCGTATGTTTCCGGAAGTGATTGAGAAATAACCTTTGTTTCTCCAAGTACCGGGAAAAAATTGGTATCACCGTTCCAGCGCGGAACAATATGCATATGGATATGCTGATCTATTCCAGCACCTGCAGGGCGCCCAAGATTCATACCAATATTGAAACCATCAGGGCGAAATGCTTTCGAGAGAGCTTCTTTACACTTACAGAGAAGTGACCACAGTTCCGACGATGTCTCAGTGTCAAGAACAAGCATATCTGATGTATGCATATATGGAATAACCATAAGATGTCCGTTATTGTACGGAAACAGATTCATGACAATGAAACAGGTTTTTCCTCTATACAGAATAAGATTCTTTTTATCATCGTTTTCTAAAGGTTTGGTGCAGAAAACACAGCCATCATCTTTTTTATCAACATTTGCAATATAACTCATACGCCACGGTGCCCATAAAAGATCCATTTAACAACATTCCTTTTTGTCTACCACAGAGCCACAGCAAGTATAGGTAATACTGCTTAGAGCGAGTACGCCTATACATACTTGTGAATTTGCGGGAAACAGCGTCATTTATTAGAATAACACATTTATACCAAAATTCAGGAGTAATCCCCTCCCGCCGACATCAGCACTTTCGTCAATATCGCCAAATGGAATCATAAATTTACCATCAACATAGACACCCACAGGCATTACAGGAAGCTTTACCATAACCCCGGCATCAATATGACATCCCCAGTGAGGAGTCATAAGCTGATCTCCAATCTCCTCGGCGACAGCTTTCATGATCTCTTTTTTTCCAAAGATATCTCCACCTAACGCATCTACTGACTTTGATGAATTAAGTATATTTCCAAGAGCGTCTTCAACAATTTTTGCTGAAAGAACCGGTGTTGCAAAAAGCAGTGTTGCGCCTCCACCAGCGTAAATATTCAGTGTTTTAAGCGGCCTTGGAAAACGTACAAGAAACTTACGTACCGTAAGATCAAAGTTAAATTTCATATAGGGTGTTTTATCGATTCCAAGGTAACCAAGATCGAAATTATCAAGTGTGATAGGTATTGAATCATAGACTACATCAAAATCTGATGGTTTCGGTATGCCGGAATTATCTCCTTTATAACTCATCGAACGAGGATACCTGATAACGCCATCATACTGCCAGGCACCGAAATTTGATGACAATTCAACACAGTCAAGAAATGGAACTGCATCAATAAAGACTTTAGCGCCAAGATTAAATGGTTTGCGCTCCCATCCGGTTCTATCGACATAGATTGGAAGACTGGAGCCATCAAGTGGCAAATTATAACCTCCAACACCACTATTAATCTTGAGTTGACTGAAAACAAGCTGATCACTATTATCATCCATATGAATAGAGAAATCGGCGCCATACTGTAAGCCGAACCCGATAAGCGCAAACGCAGAAAAGCACACCGACGATGCAAGGGTGATCAGCGCTGCAAGAATTTTACATTTAAACATGTATCCTCCATTTAGAGAGTGATTTATGTATATTTTCACCTATATTAATGATCATAGATATAGTTATAATATACTATGATTCATGAGGTTATGCATTATCATTTCCTGTTTTTGTTTTTATGAAAGCATAAAATATTTTATAGTTTTAGTGAACAATCACTGTAACAGGGAGCATTTTGAATAATAGAGTAATTTTACCAGTTTTTTTATATGTATTCGTATCGTCCAAATGCATTTTCTCAGAGACCCCCGATACAGTTTTAAATCAGTCCCTTGCACCGTTTACAAAATCGTATTCAATGGAGGGCTCACTGAAACGGTATCAGTTATTCAAGGAAAAGATTCAGGAATCAGCAGCAACTTTTAAATATGACAGGAAAAACGGCTCCTGCTACAGATACACAGCTCCATCAAAGCTTGACATTTTTATTCATGATTCAGTACAATACTCGATAGATCCTCAAAAAAAAACCGGATTCAAATTTTACTATAGCAGCATGCCTGAACTCACCGATCTTGATCCTGTCGGACGTTTTTTTAGTTATTTCGGGAAAAGGCCTGATTTGAACTATAGCGGAAGCATTGACAGTACCGTAATATTTCATCATACAGGCAGCAGTGGTGCCATTGATTTTTCAGCAGGTATACATCGTGACCGGAAAAGACTTGATTTTATTGAGTTTTTCAATAATAAAATGCTTATTCAGCAGGTAGGCTTCACTTATGATAAGGATAATAATCTTAAAACAATTGTTACCCGTTACCTTGTGGGGAGCGAGCTGTTAAAAGACTCTATTATGCTCAAGTATAAAACATCAGATAAATCAATATCACCATCAAGTTTTTCGGTGCCATCAGGAATAGACTGGAAGTAATTCTTCACAAGTATTTAAAAGTAAATGAAGAAACATGCAGAGTTCCCTACTTTTACTTATTAGAAGTGACGATTGACGAGCAGACCTGTTTAGTCCGGACTCACTATATTAAGGATCGGAAAATGGCGTTATTATTTATTACACTTCCTCCTCTACAAATACATCAAGTACATTCCTGTTTGCACCAATAAAATTGTACAGCGTCGCCCTGCCTACACCTAGAATTCTGGCTGCTTTTGCCTTGTTTCCTCCTGATTTGAGTAATGCCTTTTCGACAATCTCAACCGCAAGCTTTGGCTTTCGCCCTGCTTTGCCGGGCGTATGAAAATCGGGTGATCCGGACTTCATTACTGCACTTGTAATTTCCGGTGGCAGATGTTCTCTCAGAATGAGTGATCCTTTACTTTTTATAAGCGCAAACTGAATGGCATTCTGCAATTGACGAACATTACCAGGCCACCGGTAGTTCATCATATCTAACAGCGCATCGTCTGAAATACCTGATTGTACCATATCACCTTTAAACGTATTCCTGCTGAGAAAATGTTTTACCAGTAAGGGTATATCATTTCTGCGATCACGTAAGGGCGGGATTTCAATTGGTACAACAGCAAGTCTGTAAAACAGATCTTCCCGGAATGTTCCTGCTGCAACCATTTCCTTGAGATTCCTGTTTGTAGCACATATGATACGGACATCGACTTTCTTTGAGTGCTCGCTGCCAACCGGTTCAAAGACACCTTCCTGCAGGACACGAAGCAGCTTCACCTGCATCCGTAACGACAGTTCTCCGATTTCATCAAGAAAGAGTGTACCTTTATCCGCAAGTTCAAACCGTCCTTTTTTATCCCTGATTGCACCTGTAAATGAACCCTTTACATGACCAAAGAGTTCGCTTTCAAGAGTGCCTTCCGGGAGTGCGCCACAATTGACAGGTACGAACAGTTTATCACGCCGTCTGCTCTCTTTATGCACTGCTGCAGCAACAAGCTCCTTGCCCGTACCGCTTTCCCCGGTAACAATGACCGGAAAATCGCTGCCTGCAAGATCCCTGATAAGCCCAAATACTTCAAGCATTTTGTAGTCCTGCCCGATAATACCGCTAAATGATTCTATCTCACCAAGCTTTGTTTCCAGCTCCCGCATTCTTGTATTGTCATGAATTGTCGCGATGGCACCAATGATCGCACCACGGTCACTCCTGAACGGTACCCGTGTCACATCAAGCTCTTTTCTCTCCCCATCATCTCCAAGTAAAAGTGTTGAGTACGATGATGGTTCCATTTTTGAAAAATCATGTTTTCTATCGCAGAACAGACATTGTTCCCCGCAAAAATCGGGCTTGATAATATCGTGACAGTCCCGTCCGAGTGCATCATCACGCTTAATACCGGTAAGCCGTTCTGCACCTTTGTTAAACACAACGATTTTACGATCCAGATCATGTGCAATAATACCATCGTTCAGACTGTCAAGTACATCACCGAACAGACCCGCCTGCCGCATCAAGGCATGATAATACCCTTTTGTAAAAAGATCGCGAATATTGATAATAAGCGAATCGATACACTTACGGAAGGTTTCCGGAGTTCTGGTATCCGGCTGAACTATTTTCCATTTAAGTACAGGTGGAATGCCCGGAAAAACCAATTGGTTTATTAAGTCGGATTCAAATAGCACAACCACAAGATCATACCCGTTATTGGCGACATTCTCAATAGTAACAGATTGATCCAACGGAACATTTATCAAGCTTAACATCTGTTTCAACCCGGGTTTCTCTGCCAATGGCTTAACACCGGCACTATCAATCCTGACTTCAGGAGCAGCATATTCCCGTGCAACAACTTGTGCTATACGTGATGCTACATGATCCGCGTCAAGGAAAAGAACTCCATTTTTCATCAATATCATTACCCTGTAACCGTTTACTTTTAAAATTCACGCAGAAGAGAATACATCAGTATGATTGGCATCTGTAATTCATCTGTTTCTACTCAATAACACCGACACTTTTAGCCATCTCATTACGAACCCTTGGAATAAGGCGTGGTGTAACGCTCAATGCCGTAATTCCGGTTTGAATCAACCTTGTGGGTATACCTTCCCTGCCGGCCATTTCACCGCAGATTGACAATGGTTTATTCTGCCGACTGGCTTCATCAGCGAGCAGTGTGAGCAGATCCCAGAGCACCGGATGTTCCGGATTATAGTCCTGAGATACAAGTTCATTCGATCTGTCAATTGCAAAAAGGTACTGGATCAGATCATTAGAACCGACACTACCAAAGTCCACCAGATTCAGTATCTTCCTGGCCTGAAGAAACGCACTGGGCACTTCAAACATCACACCATACTCAATGTTTTTTTCAGCACCCGGTAAAAAACCAATAGCAGCACGTGCCCGTAAGAGCAGTTCTTCAACCTGCTGTGCATCAACAACCATTGGAAACAGGATGCGAATTTTATGATTCAGGGCCACTCTGCCAAGAGCTCTCAACTGTGCATCAAATATATCAGGATTACCCAGTAAAAACCGTGCCCCGCGCCATCCGAGATAGGGATTTGCCTCTTTTTTAATCCGTAAAAACGGCAGTGGTTTATCTCCTCCGACATCAAGCATGCGGAATGTAACGACTTTACCATTAATAGCTTCGGCTGCGTTGTTATAAAATTCAAACTGTTCATCCTCTGACAGCAGTTTTTCTGATCGGATAAACTGAATCTCTGTTCTGAACAATCCAATGCCATCAGCGCCAATACTTGACGCAATGTTAACATCATCAAGCGTACTTGCATTTGCAAGCACCTGTGTTCCCTCCGGTGAAGTAAGCATACAGACTGCACCGGTATCAACATTTTCAACCGGTGATAATTCCGTAATCGTTTTTTCATCAGGCAGCAGATACACTTCCCCACTATCGCCATCAATAAGTAGCGGATCTCCGCACCGTACATAATTCATGATCCCATGAATACCCGTTACTGACGGGAAACCGACAGATCGTGCAATAATGGCGGCATGTGATGTAATGCCGCCTTTTTCTGTTACAAACCCTAACACTTTGTCAAGATTCATATTAATAATCATATCAGGTGAAAGCTCCTCTGCAACGATAATTCTGCTATCGCCCTTGATACAATGCGATTGTCCCGCACAAACAAAACCGCTTTTATTATTACCAAGCCGATTAAGCAGACGCCTGCGGATTTCACCAATATCGGAAGCCCTCTCCCGTAGATATTGATTGTCAAGATTCGCAAACTTCTCCTCATAGGCACTGAACACATCAGAAATGGCCCATTCAACATTTCTTCGCTGATCAACAACCATATTCTTTATAGAATCAATAACTTTCGGATCATTCATGATATGTTTTTGTGTCTGAAAGATCTCAGACTCTGCATGCCCAATAGATACTGCGACATCACTGGCAATCCTGTCGAGTTCATCAGAACAGTTTTTTCTCACTTCGTCAAACCGTTCCAGTTCACTTTTAATTGATTCGTCATTGACAAGCGAATATTCAATAACCGCCTTGTGACGTTCCGCAGAATACAGACACGCTTGTCCACTGATACGCCCGGAGCTTATTGACAGACCTTTAAATTTCATTTCATTTCTGTCAGTAGTTACCGTCTGCCCACTCATGCCGCTTCCTTCCTGAATGCAACCATTCCAGCTCTGCATAAAGAAAAATCAAATCGTACCGGATCATTATAGTCAAATTTACGTAATACACCCGTGATCTCTTCGGCCATCCGCCAGTCAACGGTTCTTCTTTTTGTAAACCCCAGCGACGTGGCAATCCGGGCAATATGTGTATCCACCGGCATAACAAGTAATGATGGCATAACATTTTTCCACAATCCAAAATCGATGCCATCCCGCTCCCGAACCATCCATCGTAAGAACATATTGAGTCTCTTGCAGGCGCTTCCCGATGATGGCGACGGGAAAAAATAGTCAAACGATGGTTGTACCGTCTTTGAAAGTATCCGTGCTATTTTCCTGATAGCGATAGTGTAGTGATCAAGCTTCTCCCTCACAGTCTCACCTTGCTGCAGAGTGCAAAACAGTGTTTCAAGACTGCCATACTCCATTCTGACATATCGCAGGCAATCAAGAAGCAGTGCAATGTCATCAGAAGTATTAAAACGGTGTTTAAAGCCCTTAAATATTTTTTGTTTCTCTTTCAAGGTAGTGTTCATTATAAACAATGATGGTCCCTGATCCATTATTTTGAGTACCTGATTGACACTACGAACAATCATCTCTGCGCGGCCGTAAGCAATTGATGATGCAAGAAACGCACATGCCTCAATATCGTTGTTATTAGAAAATCTGTGTACACAAAGAAGAGGGTCCAGATGCAAAAAAGCGGGATTGTGATACTTCTTAAAAGTTGTTTCAAGATAGTTTTTAAGATTATTACTACTCATAACAGCCACAAACCGCCAATAAAAGGTTCCAGAATTGCATTACGTCCTGTTTCATAATTAGTTTTTGTCAGATATTTATTTAATATAATTAGTAGTGTCTTGAAACAAAACAATTTTTAGACACTTTTGCAGGAATCTGATAATAACTATTAGCATGTATCTCCATCCTGATGAGCGTTGTTAAATTGTGTCACTTTTCAAAAAAATTGCTTTTCGGGAATCTGTGTTACCAGATAGTACAACAGTGGTATTGTGAATCTGGCATGCTACAGTTGATGATACCCTGGTGTAGAAAGGTTGTATACAGTTACCCATCAAATTGATATCCCTTCTTATCGTCCATCATCACTAACATGTTGCTTTTTGCAAAATTAAGAAGTATACTTCTTATGAAGTGATTGCTGTACCATAACATGGGAGAATACTGCCTTGAAATCTGTAGAATACACAGCCACAATCAAGACATCCGAGATTGGCAAAGGTGGCGCATATATTAGTTTTCCGTATGATGTGAAAGAGGTTTTCGGTAAAACAGGAAGAATTAAAGTAAAGTGTATGTTAGAAAATATCGAATATCGCGGTTCTCTTGTCAAAATGGGTACAACCAGTTACATTATTGGCATATCAAAAGATATTAGAAGTAAACTCGGAAAAGATATTGGCCATAAAATTCATGTATCTATTTGTGAAGATACTGATGAACGCATTGTTGAAATTCATCCTGAACTTCAGTCAATTCTTTCCGCTAACAGCGACCTTATGGCACGATATAATAAATTATCCCACTCAAAGCGCAAAGAGATATGGCTCCAATTGTTAAGCGCAAAACGACCAGAGACTTTACAGACAAGGTTAAAGCAGATTGTTGATGAGATGTAGTTGGGGAAGAAGACGGAATCCAGTAGCCAGTAGCCAGTAGCCAGTAGCCAGAAGACGGATCTCAGAAGATAGTGTCGTAGTGTAGTATATTTAATGTCGACACGCATACTTTATATGTTTGTACTACCCCTTCAAATCTGCATTATCCTCATTTCCTTTTTTGTCATCATTCGCTTCACGCTCTTTATTTTCCTCTGGATCTTCTGACTCCAGACAATTTTCATTCTCTTCTTCTTCTTCTTCTTCTTCTTCCATCCTCTTCCGTTTCTGCCTGTTTCTTATCATAGTAACCGTAAATGCAGCCACAGAAAGCGCTGTAATCAGTATCCAGAAGAGTTCGTGATCTGCAACAATAAATGCGTACCTGTATTTTTTTATCATTTCGATTTTTACGATACTGTCAAATTCGTGGGTAGTCAGCCCGAACACTCTTACACAAGCTGTGTCAAAACGACGGTATACCTTTGCACTGTCAAGCAGTTCCGGCAACATTTCGTAGCCATACAGATTTGTCAGAAAATTCATCGCGAAATGTGATTGACTATATGCTATCTGCGCCCGTACCTGTCCGAACCGATTTACGTACTCGATAGAATCAAGAGGTAACAGCGAGTGTGTCAGAATTGCTTTTGACAATATTGTACTTCCTTCAAACGACAATTCCCCGGCAAGTTGCATCGCAAGTCCTTCATGAAACCACCGGGGTATACGCATCACACCAAAAGCGCGGGCCAACGCGATATGCACCAGCTCATGAACCGTTATTTTGTAAAGATCTCCTGAGAAAAAAGCGTATGGTCTGTCAACAGGAATAATAATCGTATCAGTTCAAATAGCTCCTCCCCCACCCCATTCAGGCAACCGCACACCAGTTCTTTTTTCATCACTTTGCTTATAGTAGATAATCGTTATTGCTGTGGTATCCTGTACAAATGATGAATCAAAAACGTTCCTTATCCGGTAGTATTCCGTTACCAGCTTTTCCGGGTTAATTCCGGGAGGCACATGCCCCTCAAGCGATAGTACCGATGCCTGAAGCATCATAGTTAACGCTAACAGGATCAGATATATTTTATGCATTATTTATATAACCTCTGATTTATGTGCATGTCAACCTATCACATCTGCTCTCACCTAATAATGCGATACCATCAAAACATACTTCATGCACTACAATTATTTATTACTGTTTTTATGTTCATTGAAAAATGTACAATCAGCACAACATTTACAGAGGCAGATATAAAAAACTGCCTCTTTTTTAAAAATATCCTTATTAGAAATTAAAGATCAGCTAATTATCAAAATCAAAAAAAACAGAAAAAAATCCTGTTTTTAGGCCTTTTTTACACTAAAAATTCAAAAACTCTCCATTTTTTATAGAAAAAATTGCTTTTTTCTTAATTTTTCTGGACAGATGTAGTGCTTTTATTTATAATTCTCTCATAAATGTTTTTATTCTTTTCCACTTTGTCTTAACAAAAGGAGAGCGCATGGCAGCAAAGAGCCTAACGCAATCTCAGATCGTCGCGAAGCTTGCTGAGAGTTCAGAGCTTCCGAAAAAACAGGTTAAGTCTTTTCTCGACGACCTGGCAGCTTTAGCTTACAAAGAAGCTAAAAATGGTTTCACAGTCCCCGGACTTGGCAAGCTTGTACTTGTACAGCGTAAAGCAAGAATGGGTCGGAATCCAGCCACTGGCGAGCAGATCAAAATTCCTGCTAAGAAAGTGGTAAAATTCCGTGTTGCGAAAGCAGCGAAAGATGCTATCGCAGGTGCACCGGCAGCAAAACCAGCTCCAGCTAAAGCAAAAAAGAAAAAATAACTTGCAAAAACAGGGTCTGAAAAGACCCTGTTTTCTACCCGTTCCGTAATTTCGCTTTTAGAAGATTCTGTTAATTGTCACATCAGGAATAACACATTTGTTTTGATGAACCGCCAGAACACCGGAAATTAGTGACATTTGATAGTACTATGCTGTAACCGGTACTTCGGTTTGAAAATCCGGATCAATTCCACCCAGCTCCAGCATATCCTTCGGCATAGCTGCCCTTATCGTACAGTAATTGTTTGTAAAAGGATGTTTAAAGCCAATTGAGGTGCAGTGGAGTGCATGACGGTAAAAATCTATTTTCCCACTGTATTTGTCCCTGTTTTCGAGCCAGATTTCAAACGTATCCTCAGGAAGTGTATAGAGCATATCACCAACCAGTGGGTGCCCGATCGCTTTACAGTGAACCCGTATCTGATGTGTTCTTCCAGTCAGAGGTGTGAGATATAAAAGAGAGTATCCATTATTAAGATCTACACAGTTATCAACCAGTGTGACAGCATCCTTACCATGTTCACAAACGCAATGTTTAAATGAGAATCGTGAAGCAGCATCCTTCGCAATTGGCTGTTCAATCCTTTTTATCGACTTAGAAACAACGCCATGAACAATCGCAATGTATTTTTTGTCAACAGCACACACTTCAAACAATCTGCCGGCTTCAGCACGAGCATCGGTAGTTTTCGCACAGAGAACCACCCCGGATGTATCTCTGTCAAGCCTGTGGGTAGCATGAACTTCCGGATACGCTGGAGTATGTACATAACGGAGCTGATAGATCAGATTATTCCGAAACGACCTTCCTGCACGATGTACCAGCAGATTTCCCGGCTTGTTAACACCAAGAAACCATTCATCTTCATAAATAATAGAATAATCAAGATTACATGCCGGTTCATCAAATTCACCGGCATCATAGGAAATTGTATCGCCGCCAATCACAAGCGAATCAGTTATTGCAGGCCCATTATTTAGTGTAACCCTGCCCTCACTGATTTTTTCTATCCATTGTTCACGTGAGAAATAGGTAAAGCGTTGCGACAGATATTCAGCAAGCTGCTGATGTAATTTACAATTAAGAGGCACGGTACAGTTAAAAATCATATCTCGTTTATATAAAGAGGTTTGTATCCTTTGTATGTGTTCTCAAAATAATTAATGATAATGATCTCTGTCTTACGTTTCTGATCAATATTTACAATCAGACGGTCAATATATTTGCGTGCAATGAACAATCCTCTTCCATGAGTGTCATAAATGCCCAGTGGTAAACCGTTTGTATCCCGTGATGCCTGCCGGTTGAGCCAGTAGAGCATATCACTCTTCTTAAGACGCCCGCCGTGGTCACAGACAGAAATTGCATACTTTTCCGAATCACTCGCAACGGTCACAATTATTGCCTGTTCATCAGGTAAAACAAAGTCATGTGCCCATAGTTCTTTTCTATCAGGTGCTTCATTACGGATACCATAAAAAATAGCATTTGTTAAAAGTTCCACCAGAACCAGTTCAAGGCGATGGGCACGCTCCTTTTCCCCGATAAAATTGGTGATTTTTTCGGCATCCTTATCAAGATTCTTTGATGTCGTTATTTTATACTGAGACATTTTAACACTGGATTTGAAATGTTGTTTCAGACCGAAAATGTCATTATTAAGTAACTTTTCGAGCGCTGATGACAATTCGTTAAAATTAAACGGTGTTGTCTTTACAAAGATATTACCGATATCATATTTTAAAGCTAATTCCAAATAGTCTTCAACATTGTATGCTGTAATGAGGATCCGCTTGATAGAGGGATAACGTTCCTTCACTTCCCTGAGAAGATCAAAACCCTTCATTCCCGGCATATTGATATCAGAGAGTACCATATTGATATGGGAATTATTAGCAAGAATCTCAAGAGCCTTTGCGCCACTCTCCGCATCGAACACTGTATATCCTTCTTCATCTCTAAGATAATCCGAGATCATCTCCCGAATTTCATATTCATCATCAACCACAAGAATTGTTGCTTTTTTCGATCCGGATTGTTGCTGCATTATACATCACCTGCTTATAGAGGATTTGAATTATGAATTTCACCAGAAATTATTTTCAGACTGTTAAATCGCTGTTACCTGATATTCTGCTCTGGTTACGTTTTCCCGCACTCCTGAGCTGGTGTGCCTTATCATCAGGAATAGTTCTATCTGGTTTTTTTGTAATTTATTTAATTAATTACTCAGAAACATACAATTCATTGTACATTATTTTAAAATCAGCTGCAACCATTTCGCTTACACTGGCACTATTTCTTAAAAATAATATTACCCGACAAATACTTTTCGTAATAAGTGGTGCATTACTTTATCCGCTTTACATGATTAAGAGCGATAACCTCTACAAGGTAGTGGAACGCAGATGGAGCAATCCTGTTACAATTCACGGAGCAGCCCTTTCACCATCACTACCCAATCCTGATAATATTCGATTTCTTTTCAGGATTGATTCAACAACTCCCCCAATCAGGGAGTTTAACAACAAAGTAGTCCAATGTATCAGTAGCGTTCGTGTACCCCAGGGAGCATCACTGGATATTCTCGGAACGATACGACTTCCCGGACGACAACGAAACGCCTATGAATTTGATGAATACAGGTATCTGCAGTCAAACGGAATTATGGCATCATTTAAAATTGACACAATATTAACTACCACAACCAGAACCTCATTATTTACATCCCTTTCATCCGGCTTCCGGGCATCGGTCAGTTCAATAATCAACAAATTTACCAATCAGGATCACCGGGCGATACTGTACGCTGTATTTCTGGGTGAACCGCAGTACCTATCCTCCTACCTAAAGGATGTTTTTCGCAACTCCGGAACATATCACATTCTATCAATATCAGGACTTCACGCGGCAATGCTCCTTGCAATGTGTTACTTTTTTCTTAATGCCATTCCGATCCCTCCGGTTATGCGTCACGGTATCGCCCTTGGTGTCTTATGGAGTTACCAGCTTTTTATAGGATTTATTCCATGTCTTTTCCGCGCAACAATCATGAGCACAATCTTTATCCTCGCATATGTTTTACAGAAAAAGAATTACACAATCCAGGCACTTGGAATTGCGGGTACTGCCTGGTTGTGTATTTCACCGGATAGTCTTTTTCAGGCAGGATATCAGTTGTCATTTGCTGCAACACTTGGCATTTTGCTGCTCTGTCCGGTTTTTGATGCCTGTAAGCCATCAGTAAAAAACAGGCATCTTGATTTCCTTGTAGCAAAGCTTGCACTGTCGTTTAATGTATCTCTTGCCGGAACGTTAAGCACGCTGCCGGTGTTACTTTACCATTTCGGAACATTTTCGGTACTCGGCTTACTCTCAAATATTGTCGCTGTCCCTGCGATGTCCTGTTCGATGTGGCTGTTTTTCACTTCGATTATCTCATCCCTGATAGTGCCATGGGCAGTTCCGTTCTGTATCGGTGCCAGCGCCTGGTTTCTTGACATACTCGTAAAATGTGCTGAGATATCAACCATACTACCCTTCAGCAGCATATCGTTGTCATCATTATCTACCTTATTAACAGTTCTTTTTGCAGCCGGGACGATACTGATCGCAGGGGCAGTAAAGAAAATACGGTTACAATTAACGGTACTTTTTTTGATGTTACTATCATGCTGTGCCGGTATCGAATGGATCGTTGCACATAAAAGTAACTGCCTTGTCATGAGCAGATTTGATCTCGATGATGCCGAGATGACTGCACTACGTGATGAACATGGAATTATTACGTTATATGTAGCAAACCATTCAAAATCAGATTTTCGCTGGCAGAGGATTTTCACTTCGTGGGAGCGGCATCAACGATTCGCATCCCTGAAAAAAATTATCTATACCAACACCACCCGAAAAAGATTTCCCGACAGGTCACAATTGATGACACCATTCAGAGCATCCACAATATCGTTCACATTCGTGGATATGAATGACCTTTCTGATTCAATTAAAACCCGCTTACACCAATACAAACAGGTGAGTGTACACAATGTACATCTGCCGATTACGAGCTCCGATGCTTTGAAACTGCCGGCATTTTCCGGTACATCTGCTTTCAGAGAAACATCCCCGAACAAACGGCAGGTATTTGTTGAAACCAGTTTTCGCCGGATCCGTTAAATGATACGATGCCACTGTGCAGGGGCAGCCTGGTCATTTTTACATTATTTATGTTGCAGTTTACGTTTTTATTATTTATTTCTATTATGGTATGGAAAAGATTGAAACTGAAGAATTGTTACATAAGAGTGCCTGGAACGACTGGATAATTATCAGCATTTCCGGACGTTTTACGGTTCAGAATATTCTTCGTGTTAAAACATTTCTCAATGCGTTCATGAGAGATTCGGATATTAAAATTGGCATTGATCTCAGTAAAACGACCTATCTTGACTCAAGTGCAATCACCATTTTATTGAATTTTCACCGCAGATGTTCAGAGAAGAACGGTAAAGTGGTTCTTTTTGGTCTTGCTCCTGATATTGAGGCAATACTTTCAATAGTAGGAATTGACAAAATTGTTAAAACCGTAAAAACTATTGAAGATCTCACAACCATGTAGACAGTGCTCCGCACCTAACCCGCCCCGTAGCTTATGCATATATTAGACAATCAATTCCTTATACTTTCACTACTGTGTATTTTCTTTACATCATGTGATAAACCACCAACACCGCTTTCGGCATCAGTAGTAAAGAACTGGTATCTTAATCCAACCACAGCAGGTACATCAGAACTTGCCGGTTATAACATTTTGTCAATCGATACACAGCTTGTATCCTGCCTATCTTTACAGAGTGGTGCATTTACCGACACACTCGTTGATTCATCAGGAAGCAGCTGGATTCTCGGTTTCAAGACTCCGGATACATTCTCTGCTGATAAAAAATATCCGCTTGTCGTTTACCTTCACGGAGGAACCGGGGTTACAGTCAACAATAAAGGTGAGAAAGCCTATGAAATGCTCTCGGGCTTAATTGACAGTATGCCACTTTTTCTCGCAAGCCCGTCAGCAAACCGCACGACCCGCTGGTGGAGCAGCTGTGGTCTTTACAGAATTCTTCAGACAGTCCGTTATATGAAGCTTCACTATCCTGTTGATGAATCAAAGGTATTTCTGGCAGGGGTTTCTGATGGTGCTGCCGGATGCTGGGCTGCAGCTAATTGTATCAATGGACCATTTGCGGGATTTATTGCAATCAGCGGCTATGGTGGAATTGTACCGTCAGCAGGAATTGATCTCACTCCGGTCAACATTGCTCAGCGTCCCATATACAGCATAAACGGGGGGAACGATCAGTTATATTCCCTTAATATCGTTACCACTTTTCTTGACTATATGCAAGGACAGGGTGTGAGTATTACACGCAGTATTCACACCGGTGAAGCACATGGTTTTGATTACCGGGAAAAAGAACTCGGTGCACTATGCAGCATTCTTCGTTCCTGGAGCAGACAATCTGTGCCAAACGGATCGTGGGTTTTCACACCGGGTGTACCAAATCGTCCTGATAATTGTATTGATTACCAATTTGGTGATGTCAGCACGGTCCGAAGTTATGCATGGAAACTTGAAGATGATACACTGACTATCAATGCAACCGGTCTCAGAAAAGTAACGCTGCTTCTGCCTGTAACATCCGGTATTCTTTTTGTTAACAGAAACAATAAACATAAGGAAAAAATCAAAGCAGAAAAAACTAATACACATATATTAAATTCGATGTTACACTATGCAATCAGTCCTGATACAACAACGATGATTTATACAATCAATTTTTAAGGAGTACACATCATCATGAAACATGTAATTACTATTCTTGCGGAAGGCTTTGAAGAGATTGAAGCGGTGACATTTATTGACATTTTACGCAGGGCACACATACAAGTCACGATACTTGGATTAAAATCATTCGAAATAAAAGGAGCCCATGATATCAGAATCAGAGCTGACCATCTGCTTGCGGATTTCAAAGAAAGTTATGATGGTATCATTCTTGCCGGAGGACAGCCGGGAACAACCAACCTGATCAAGTCTCCAGATGTTCTCAAGATTGTCAAGACAGCTCACACTAAAGGACTCCTTCTGGGTGCGATCTGCGCAGCACCATCAGTGCTTGCAGAAGCAGGTATTCTTGACGGATACAAGGTAACATGTTATCCGGGTGTTGAAGAGCGTCTCGGAAATGCCATCTTTGTCGAAGAGCCGGTCGTTGTTGACAGAACAATTATAACCAGCAGAGGTGTCGGAACTGCAATTAACTTTGCAATAGAACTGGTCCGGTATCTTAACAATGATGAAAGCGCAGATAAAATCAGCAAGGCGATACTGTTTAACAAATGATTCAAATCAGTATGTGGCTTCTGTTAAGTTGCTGTTCTGCAGTTTTTCTTGGTATCTATGATGTCAGCAAGAAGCATGCGGTAAACCGCAATGCAGTAATTCCAGTGCTTTTTCTCACGACGGCAACAGGCGTTGTTTGCACGATGCCATTAATTGTGCTATCGTGGATTAACCGGGAGCTTGCGCAATCGTGGCATGTATATATTGCTCCGCAGACGATTTCGATGCATCTGCTAATCTTTTGTAAATCACTCATCGTCGGTACATCATGGATGCTCTCCTATTTCGGGTTAAAGCACCTGCCGATCTCGATCGCCACGCCACTTCGTGCCACAGCTCCATTATTTACCGTATTGGGTGCAGTGACACTTTTCGGGGAACGGCCTACAATGGTGCAATGGGCAGGAATCGTACTGATCCTGACCTCCTATCTGATCTACTCATGGAAATCAAAGGGTGATACCAGGAAAAAGGCCCCGGTGATCTGGATTGTATTTATGATTCTTGCTGCAGTAACCGGTGCAATAAGCGCCGGATTTGACAAGTATCTGCTTCAGACCAAAGGATTACCACCGCTATTCGTACTTTGCTGGTTTCTTTTTTATTTGTCAGTAATCTACGGAGTTATAACACTTGTGCTATGGTGTCCTCAGCGGGAAAAATCGACGCCATTGACATTAAGGTATTCTATTGTGATGGTCGGGGTGCTGCTTGTTGTTGCTGATATATTTTACATGACTGCACTATCGGATCCAGATGCAAAACTTGCCGTGGTATCATCAATACGGAGAACCAATATTCTCATTTCGTTTATCGGTGGTTTTCTGATTTTTCATGAAGGCAACTTCCGTAAGCGG
>JAAZBG010000329.1 GCA_012513915.1 Fibrobacter sp. | reverse complement strand
CCACTCGAAGAACGATACAGTAATTCCCGTCGATTCGGCGAGCCGGACCTACCAGAAGGCTCTGGAGCCAAAAGCGATGCACCTCGTCGATTGCGCCACCCACGGCCGCTGCGGGGAGATGGACCCTTATATCGGAGAGGAGCTGGCGCGGATGGCGTCGTGACGGTCGATCTTTTTGGTAGCCCTCTGCCAGCTATGCCAAACGAGATGGGAGCCGGCATGAGGTCGATAGGGAATGGGAAGCCTTCGAGTTTAATCTCGACTATTACGGGAGGCGGCTCGGAAAGCCTGGGTGGCGGCGTTCGTATTCAGGTTCTTGGATGGGGAGGGAGTCTAGCGAAATATACCAGATCTTCCCCTCCAGGTAGCTGCCTTTCTGAGATATCTTGCAAGATGGTCCCGGTCTCAGACGAAAAAGGAGAGAATCCATACTTCGCTGGCGTGGTAGCTTGTGGGAAGATGATGAAGGTCGGAAGTTCGCAATCATTCACATGCCGATCAACCGATCATCTTAACAGGACGTTACCTTCTTTGCCTTCAAGCAGCTCTGTTTCTGACATCTTCCCCGTTCGGGACATGTAGAGCCTCGTAAACCAGACCATTGAGAGGGGTTGTACAACGACAACGTAGACCACCGTTTCGACAGCCCACCAGATCGCATTCCCGATATAAGAGACGGAAAATGGCAGACTGACGAGCCAGATCGCTATCCAGATCGCTATAATTACGAGCCAGATTAGAAAGACGTCCTTCTTATTAGAGAGAAAAAATTGCATTGCAGCTCCGATTGAATTTACTGCCCTGCGGCCGTCCACCACCACAGAGAGCGGAACGATCGAAAAGACGACTGATGCGAGAATTATGAAAACCATAATGAGGGCTGTCAAGATGACATAGGCTGCCAATGCGATCGACAATAAGATAGATGAAATCGATCCCGGTATCAAGTCGAGTATATTACAAGAGATAAAAATTATGATGAATCCAGAGATTATTGCAAGGCCTATAACAAGGTGGACGAAAAACAGGCTCAAATAATGCCGCCTCCCAGATACCCACATATCCTTAAGGGTCGCCTTGTATCCATATGTCGCTACCTTTGCCATGCCCACCGTTCCGGCGGTGAAGAACGAGTACACGATGAACATCGCGAAGATTCCGACGAGAATGACCAAAGCCTGAAGCCCCAGCTTCGTAATGTAGAGGGGGAAACCGGCAATTGCTGTTATGAGCAGCATGATCGCCGCATAAGTCATCGCTGAAGGAACTGCCAAATTCAAATTGCTCTTCCACGTATCAAAACCCTTACCTATTAGGGTTCCAATATCTTCGTACATAAAATTCAACACTATCTTCTAGAATATAATATCAACTCTTGTAGAGCCCCTCAAAAGCAATTTGATTTTGCCCATCACTGGGGCGGCGACAGATCTGAGTCAATTAGACCTCGCAAACTACTCTAGCAACCTGCAATGGCCAGGAATGCGCGGGTTCATCTCAGGCGGGGCGGTGGCTCCAAAATCTTTTTCGTATATCGAAGCGTGCCATCGTGGCGTAGGGAGTCGGTTGATGTGGCCCGTGAGAAAAAAAGCCCAAAGGAATCGGTGGAGCAGTACGATCACAAGGACGAGACTCGGGTCAATAACCCGCCGGTCGGCCTCGTCACCCCGGAGACGGGTCTCCATGAGGAGGCGAAGACCTACGCCTACGATCCTCATATTGACCCCTCCCTCCAGTGGGCCGAAAAGGCCAAGCACACCTCTTTTGAGGTCCCCACCGTCTCACTCCACGTCAATGAGCGGATTGACCCGAAGACGATCATCAGAGCCGTCCGGAAGAGTAACGGCGATGAGGGGCAAAAGTCCCTCTTCGACTTCTCGGAGGAGAACCCGCCCCTCCGGGAGGCGATCGTGTTCTACAAGCATCGGCACAACTGGTCCAACCGCCTCGTAGCCGGCGACTCCCTTCTGGTGGTGAACTCCCTCCTCGAGAAGGAGGGAATGGCCGGCCAGGTCCAGATGATCTACATCGACCCACTCTAATGCATCCGGTACGGCTCTAATTTTCAGTCCTTCTCTTTCTTATCCGACGACCCCAGGATACCCCGCCACCGTCGCCCGGAGGAGGAGGTCCACGATCAGGGCGGCGAATAATACCGCCCGGTAGTTCGCCCCCTGGTAGAAGGTCCTCTCCCCCCTTGCGGCCGTCGGGTTTCGGATGAAGTCGAAGGTCTGTCCGACCATCCACCCCCCCGCCACCAGGGCCGCGGCGAAGTATATCGGCCCCAGGCCGGTGGCGGCCCCCAGGGCTATTGAGAGGATGACCCCGACGACCCAGGCGGCGGCGACGAGCTTTGCGGTCCTGGGGATGCCATACGTCACGGGAAAGGTGGGAATCCCCTCCCGCCGGTCGCCCGCCACGTCCCGGGAGGCGTCGCAGTTGGTGAACCCCCAGTCGGTGATGCAGATCATGGCGCCGAGGATCACCGCCCCGACGTGGAGCCCCGGCCCGTCCTTGAGGACCCCTGCCGGGGCCATGGCGAGCCAGACCCCCACGGGGACGATCCCGAAGGAGAGGCCGACGAGCGCCCAGGAGAAGGGGGTCGTTCTCTTCGCCGCCT
>JAAZBG010000310.1 GCA_012513915.1 Fibrobacter sp. | reverse complement strand
TTAAGCGCTGCTTTTTTTATTTCAAGTTGCGCATCAGAAGAAAGCTTCCTAAAATCTCGTTTTTCCATATCTTGAAAATAAATTATGCCCTATCACTTTGAGCAACATTTAATTGCCGAAGTAATATAAGACGAGAATATTCGGAAATCTTCCTGTTTTTTTTAATTTCACATTTAGCACGTTAAGGTCATTTCATGTGTGATTATTATAAAATTATAGGTCTTTCGGATAGGCATCTATTAGCTATATTATTCACATCGTTTTTGAAATATTACAAATCAGAAGGTTTTTTAATTCAGATAGTACAATGGTTGGTTTTAACGAAATACCGGCAACCTTAATTTCTAAGAAAGATTGCCGGTCAGAGGGTTATAAGATGATGAATAACATTAATTCTTAATCCCAACGAAATTTTATTCATAGTAAATATAAAAATTCTCTTTTTAATGGGTGTAACCTCAAAACTAGGCACGATAATTGCTTGACATTTGCAGTCTCCAATGGCATGATATATGTTCGATTTTCAACAAGTTAAACAAAACCAGCCAAAGGAGACCTTGGATGTCATTGGACAATATACTAAATGCCGCTGTCGATAATTTTAAACAAACTCTTTACAGTTTTTGTCAGAATAACGGAACTGTGCTTGACAAGATAGATTCCGGCAGTTTTGCAGTAATGACCAAAGGTCTGATGGAAGCTGCCAAACAAGCCGGCAGAACCGGTTTGTGTACGTACTTGAAGGAAAACGACACCGTGGCTGCAAACATTGCTCATAACGGTACAACATTTCGCTTTAAAGGCACAAGTGCCAAGGAGCTGTTGACGCTGTTTGGAACTATTTCTATCGACAGAGCGATGTATTACAATGAAATTGAAGGCGGTAGTTATTACTTCCCCCTGGATAATGCGATTTCTATTGAGAAAAATGATTTCGCTACTTTAGAGGTCCGGGAAATGATTCTTTTTGCTACTGCCAGTTGTGTGCCTGCTGAGTTACATTCGATTTTAAAAAAATGTTCTTTGTGTAATCCTTCTACTACAGCAATACAGAATATTATCAATAAAGACGGGCAAGCCATAGAAGAATATTCAAAGCAATTATCCACCAATGTATTCCAGACGGTAGTGGTTCCACAGCAAACCTGTGCAATTGTGGCAAGTCTTGATGGTGCCAACGTTTTGCTGCGGGAAGCCGGTGCCAAAAAAGGTCGCAAAAATATTCGCCCTGTTGAACAGAAAAACCAATCAACTTCAACATCATATCACAATGCAATGGTTGGTGCAGTCTCATTCTATGGTAGCGATACTGAGAATAAACCGAAACGTCTGGAAAGTCTTTATATAGCACGAATGCCCCAGGAAAAAACGGTAACCTTTAAGGAAGATTTTGAAAGAATGGTTACGCAGATGGAGAATAACTGCAATGAACAAAAAATACCTGTGATAAAGGTTCTTTTAACTGATGCACACTTAATGATAAAGGGATTTGCTAAAGAAAACAAGAAGCTTCAGGAGTATGAAATGCTGGTAGACTTTTTTCATACCACCGAGCATCTCTCCAGAGCCGCAGAGGCAATCTTTGGTAAGAATACCGATCTATCACAACACTGGTACGATAAGTGGCGTGAAAAAATGAAATCAGAAAGAGATACACCAGCTGCAATTATAAGGTCAATGAAAGGTTATTTGACTCGTTGCAAGCTGTCTGCAAACAGAAAAAAAGAACTGTGTACAGAGATAACCTTCTTTAGAAAGAATAAGCATCTGATGAAGTATCCCGATTTCATAGCACGTAACCTTCCAATTGGTAGCGGGCCGATTGAGGCTGCTGCAAAAACAATTATCAAACAGAGAATGTGTCGAAGTGGTATGCGTTGGACAAGAGAAAAAGGTCAATACGTTTTAACTATACGTGCGTTTGTTCAGTCTGGGTTATGGGATTCTGTCTGGAACAATTATAAAAAATTGCGAATTGCATCATAAAATTAACAATTGGGATGCCTAAAATGAAGGTAACACCCTTTTTAATTATCATTTATATTGCCAAAAACGTGAATAAATAAGAAGATGATAAGTGGCTCTTTTTTGCTATATACTAAATTCTCTTTATGTCTATATTAAGTATTAATAATTGATCCTTTAGTAAACGATAACTATAAATCTTGTAGCGCTTACAAATAAATATAAATGATAAAAGTTCTAAAATTTGAAGGAACTCATAAAAGGCGGTCTCAAACCGAAGCACTTTCTGTAATAATCAATATTAATTTCGAAGCTTCTAATCTCTAAGAAAAAATAAACCACCAACACAACAATGACACATTAGTCATTTGTACCATAACCTGGTAATGAAGTATAAAATGATACTTATTTCCATTATGCAAACTGATGGATATCAGTAATACATTTTTTCATTGTGGTATTAAAAGCATCATCAAACCAGTTGGATTTCCATCGTATTGATAATTATAAATTAATATTGTACCGTTACTCCATAAAAATCGTATATTTGTATTGGAATACATCGCGTGATAACCAAAATCATCATAAGTTAAAATATTGTGTGATTGAACAGAATAACTGACTTGATCAACTAACCCTATGTTTAGAATTGCAGTTACAATATAAGGAGTCAAATTTTGTATTCTTGCGTAATAATATTCTTGACCATCAACATCATTGTCAATTGTTTTTGTATATGTGTTTTTAACACTTGACGTATTTATTAAAACTTCCGAAAGATTTTCACCTCTATTGTAAATTGAACTCCTATCAAGCTTCCATTCAACTTTTAAAGATGAAGGCTTATTTATAGTAATGGTTGTATTATCTATAGCATCGATGGTTTCTTCATAGCTGTTGTTAATATAAATATCTACCGGTAACATCAACTTATTTGTGAGAGTGATCGAAACTTGTTGGATAGAAAAATTCGCCGTAACACTTTTATTCCCAGTCATTGTCACCGTTGCCGAGATACTTGTTCCACTTGCGCTTCCGCTCCAATTCGAAAAATCATATCCCGAAGCATTCGAGGCTGTCAATGTTATTACCGTCCCGGAATCATAAGTTCCACCCGAAGGTGACAGTGTGATCGAACCACCTGCGGAAGGCTGTACTGTAGTTGTTAAGGTAAACTTTGGTAAAACATGGACGGTAAAATTCGCCGTAACACTTTCATTCCCATACATTGTCACAGTTGTCGAGATGCTTGTACCACTTGCGCTCCCGCTCCAATTCGAAAAATCGTATCCCGAAGCCTTCGATGCTGTCAGTGTTACCACCGTGCCGGAATCATATATCCCACCCGAGGGTGAAAGTGAGATCGATCCACCTGCGGACGGCTGTACTGTAGTTGTTAAGTTATATTTCGGTAAAACATGGAAAAAATTCGCCGTCACACTTTTATTCCCAGTCATTGTCACCATTATCGAAGTACTTGTTCCAGTTATACTCCCACTCCAACTTGAAAAATCATACCCCGAAGCAGCTGAAGCTGTCAATGTTACAACCGTACCTGAATCATATGTTCCACCCGAGGGAGAGAGTGAAACCGAACCACCAGTGGTCGGATTAGCAATTGCTGTTAAGGTATATTTCGGCAGAGTATGGACAGTGAAATTCGCGGTCACACTTTTATTGCCAGTCATTGTCACAGTTGTCGAGGTGCTTGTCCCTGTTGCACTCCCGCTCCAATTGGAAAAATCATATCCTGATGCTTTAATAGCTGTCAGGGTTACTACCGTACCGGAATCATAAGTTCCACCCGAAGGAGAGAGTGAAACCGAACCACCAGTGGTCGGATTAACAACCGTTGTCAATGTATACTGTGGCAGGATATGAACAGAGAAATTCGCTGTTACACTTTTATTTCCAGTCATTACCACAGTTACTGATGCATTTGTTCCGGTTGCACTCCCACTCCAACTTGAAAATTCATAACCAGGTGAATTTGAGGCGGTCAAAGTTACTACCGTTCCGGAATCATAAGTTCCGCCAGTGGGTGAAAGAGAGATCGAACCTCCTGCTGATGGCAGAGCTGTAGTTGTTAACGTATATTTTGGCAAGACATGAACAATATTCAACTTTGCTTCATTGCTTGTATCTTTTCCGGCATCATTCCATACTATACACCAGTAAGATCCGCTGTCCATTAATGCAGCATATGAAATGCAAATACTATCCTGGTTTGCCCCTGTTATATCGATACTATCTTTTTGCCACTGGTATTTTAAACGATTCCCTTTTACATTAACTCTTAAACAGATTGTGCCTCCTTCAAGAACGCTTGTATTTGAAGGGCTTTTTTCGATGACTGGTGGAGCAAGTTTTACCGACAATATCGCTATATCGCTTGTAACACTTCCGCCAGCATTGCTCACAATGCAACGAAATTCTGCCCCGCTGTCTGCAAGTAAGGCACTATCAACCATTAATGTGTCACTATTTCCGTTAATTGTAATATTTTCACCATTTTTCTGCCATTGGTATTGAAGAAATTCTCCTTCAGCGGAAACAAAGAAAAACGTGCTGGTACTCTGCTGTACCGTGACAGATTTCGGTTGAATGTTGATTTTGGGTTTAACTGGAAGAACAACAACATTCACACTGTCACTGGTAACACTTCCCGATGCATTGGAAACAATACATTTATAGTAACCACTATCGCTGTATACAGCTCCTGTTTTTAAAAATTCGGCTTGTTTCGCCATTTCAATGCTTGCACCGTTCTTAATCCACTGATAGGTTAATGTACCCTTTCCAGTAACCCCAATGTTTAATTTGAGGCTGTCACCCTTGAAAATGGTAGTGGTTTTCGGTTGCAAGGTAATCACCGGAAAACCAAATGATGTCACAAAACTTCCAGTTGTAACTGCACTATCACCAAACAAATCATATGTAACCAGCCGCCAACTGTATCTTTTCAATGTATCGAGGTTAAAAATCGTACATGTCTTGAACATACCAGTTGAATCAAATATTTTAGTTCCGGATTGATTATTTAAAATAAACCTGAAATTACTAATATCAGTGTTGCTGTCCGGATCTGTTCCATCCCACTTGAAATTTACACTACCTTTTCCATTGTACAAGATGGTATTCCATTGGGCAGTATCTTTATCAGGAAGTGAAAGCACTGGTGTTGCCGGAGGACGGTTAAATGAAATGAAAAAGGTATCATGGTTTGAAACCTGACCATCATCATCCTTTACAGCCCATATCACTCTTAGGCAACCACCGGAAGGACGATTAAATGTCATGATAGAATCTTTAGAGCTGATATCCCATACAAATGGATTATTGGTATAGTTATCAGTACAGGTATCCAGGAGCCATGTCATATAATTTGATGAACAGATCTCATCACGGCCATTTAGAATAATTTTACATCCAGAAGCATTTGTTGTTGACACTCTTAAATCTATGATTTTGTTAATTGTGGGTACACCAGCAGAAACTGTGATTAAACAGGTATCCGGAACTGAGAATTGACCATCATTATCCACCGCTTTTACTATCACAATCTTAGTACCGGAATCAGACCAGGCGAATTCATGAAAGCTTAAAACAGTTTCATCAGTTTCAATGACACCATTAACACTATTATAAGAATATTGCCAGATATATTTCACAACTGTACCGTTTAAATCATATCCGGTTGCTTGTAAGTTTAATGGCCTATTTATACAACACGAAATACTACTTGCAATTGATATCGAAGGTTTCGGACCTATTCCGACATGAATTATACAAGTCACCGGTTGAGAAACAAGATTATCATCATCTATTACCCTTACTGAAACCGTTTTCAAACCGGAATCAGGCCAGGCAAATTGTTTAGGGCCAGGATTTGCAGTATCAACAGTGGTTGAATTACCTTTTTTATACTGCCATATAAACTTCTTTACAATACCGTTTTCATCTCTGTCAATAGGAGAAATGGTAATTGAATCGCGAACATTAATTGTTGAATCATAAAAATCCAGTGTTACCGTTGGTCTTCCTTCTTTTACAGTCACATTGCAGGAAACCACAGATGATTCAACACTATCCTTATCTCTCACTTTTACCCGTATCACTTTCTTCCCGGTGTCTGGGAAGGACAGTCTGACCGATGCCCCTTTTTTCTCAAATTTTGAATTTTGGATAGCCCAAAAATACTCCAGTTCATTATCAGCACTATTAGAGTCTTTTCCTAATGCGTCGAATGCTATAGTATCATTAATGTAACAGGTCTTAGTGCTATCCATAGACGCTACCGGTTGCCCCAGTAACACCTGCACATCACAGGAAATCCATTCAGATTCCTGCTTGTACTTGTCAACTGCACGGAAGGAGACTATATATTTGCCTGATTTGCTCCAGATTAATCTTTTTTCTGTAGATTTGGTTGCTTCAGATTTTGTTCCAATTTTCCACTCATAATGTTCAATTAACGAATGATTATTGCAGGTCCCTTTAAGTACCAGGGTGTCTTTTATGAAAATGGTAGTATCTTGTACTGATAATTTTGCGACAGGAGGATGGACACGGTTCGAGTTACCCGGGTCTACCGGATTGTTTCTCTCTCCAGACGTGCATAAAATAAGAATTGGTAATAGTATATAAGTAATAAAAACTGCCACTTTATAAAAACTAATATTGTTATTCATATTTAACGCACCTTTAATCCTGTTCCGGCTTTCCTTATCTGACCAACAAGATAATCACGCATTTCACACTTAAGGTTGTTTGATACTGCTTTTATACGATCCTTGAAGTGAGTATTGATATCATTTTCCAGTTTTTCGTAACGTTTAATTCCGAGTTCAAGATCATCATACTGATACTCATAAAACCAGAGTCGGTAATAAATTTTAAAATCCTTTAACACACGGTCTGCAGTGAAATCGAAATTTACGAAAAGAAAACCATCATCGTTATAGACTGTTTTACCGAAACCGTCCAGAGTTTTCCAGTTCTGACGTACTATGGCCCAATAACGGTTTTTATCAAGATCATCGTTGAAAACTTTCATAACATCCGTCTTAACTTCGAAAGTCCGGTTATCGACATCATGGAGTTTTTTCAGGTGATCGAGCCATTGTTGCTTAGTTTGCCAAGAGTAGGTAACAGGCTCCTTACCTGTTGTAGGGTCTGAGGATTTTACTATACCGACAAGAATAGAGGAATCTTCTTTATCGGCAAATATATCATTGAGTTTATCGTAATTAAACGGAGTGAAAAGTGCAGGATAATATCCGTTGAAAGTTTCAAAAATCCGGTCTCGAATATTTATTTCACCTTCAGTCGAAAAATCTTTTTCTTCCCATTTTTTCTTTTTAACACCCTCTGCAGTGGTTGACTCTGTTTGATACTCATAAGAATTGTTTTGCGATGAAAAGTCGTTACCGAAAAGTGGTTCACCATCAACAATTTTTTGAAGAGGACGTTCTTTACTATCCCTTACAAATATCATTGTTCCATCTGCATTAACGATGATTTCATTTTCAGATTTCTGGTTGAAACTGATACCATATTTTAAGTTAAGTATTTCTTTAAGAGCGTTTATCTGGTATTTGATCGCATAAGGATGCCTGTTAACAAAAGTATACACTGCTGGAGATGTTAGAAGGTTATTATCACCGGTATTAAAAAGCTTTTCAAGTTTATCAACTATATAACCTTTGTATTCGATCTCACCATATGATTCTTTATCAACAAGTTTACTGAAAATATTTCGTTTGAATGCAGGAGGACAATCCTGCTCAGTAATGGTAAATTCATCACATTCATATATATTAACCGCTCTTATGTCCTGTATTTTAAGAATACAATTTATTTTATCGAAAGACTGATTCATTAAAAAATAGCTGCCGGTAAGGATGAGAGAGTCAATAGCCATTTCCTCTAAACGCATTGACGTACCATTACGTATAATATCAACAAGTATACCAAACTCACTTCCTTGAGGACACCTGAAACGTACGTCTGAAGCATGAGCAGAAAGATTCTTTTTTAACTGTTTGAACACAGGTTCCATCGGAAGCATGTAACTTCTGTCTTCATTAATAGTTGTAATGAAAAGTGGCTTTTCCGGAGACAGATTAAGTTTTTGTGCAATTTCATCTGCAATATTTTTAATGTCCTCTTCGAATGAGGCCATTAGTGAAGTGTACATAAAAAGAAGGAAAATTATTAATTTGTTGAAATAAAACATATCAGCTCCAATTATGAATCGTACCATCTTTACTATTTTAAAAAGGAATTGAAACAGCGAATCCTGCCGCACAAAGAACAGAAAATGTGTAGCAAAGATTTCGTCGAGATGAATACTTTTTATATAAATCCCACGTTGTATCAAATGCTTCTTGAGAAGTCTTTGAACCAAGGCTATTATACTCTTCTAAAGTTTTTTTTGTACGCTTTTCAAAGTAGCCACCGGTACCACCTGCTATAAGCGCTACTGATCCTAATGTTATTCGCCTTATCCATTGAATTTTTTTTGTCCGGGATTTTTTAAATAGTGAAACAGAATCAAGATAGTCTTGTGTATGCTTCATTGTATATGTCTTTGTCAATTTGTAATCATTAATAATCTTGATACTATCATTTATTGTTTGATAACCATTTGCATCCAGCTTCAACTTATAGGTACCTGGCCGCATCGATATAGTGCAGGGAGAGATGTCAATTTTTGCTGATAGGAATTTTGATTTTTTGGGCTGATAGGAATTTTGATTTTTTGGGCTGAGGCTGTTCGGGCTTAGAAAAGCTCTTTACACCCGTTACAATTTTTAGCCGCATCCATTTCATAATTCCTCTTTCAGCTTGTCCATAAAATAAAT
>JAAZBG010000309.1 GCA_012513915.1 Fibrobacter sp. | reverse complement strand
TAAAGAATACGAATTAACTACTTGTTAATATACTCAAAGTATCTAAAATTATTGTTATCATCAAATGTGCTATTAAACGATATCCTGTTTTTTGAACTAAGTTTTATATAATCACCTTCATATTCACCAAAATTGAATTCTAAGCCAGTATTATTAGGATATCCATATATATAGCACACAACCTTACCATCCTTAATAAATACAATCTGGTTCATATTCTCATTTACAGTTTCATTTATATTGTCCCATTTATATCCAACAACCTCATATACTTTCTCCTTTGATACATATGGTCTAAAGCTATACATTACATCCCACTCAAAGCCTCCCCATTGAGATAAATCATCAATAGTTGTAGTACCACTTATAATATTAAATGAATCTCTAAAATTATCAGCATTAATATCCCAAACATCTTTTTTAAAAGGATTAATGACAAGTAATATTGTAACAACTACAACTATAATAATTAACATATTAAATAGGGTTTTATTCTTTCTTTTCATAAAGCTCTCCTTTTAAATATAAATTAGTTGCACTTTTGCACTTAATTATACATATATACATTATATTATATCAACATCTACCAATCTATCAACCAATAACTTCATCTTCTAAACGGTATCTATTCTTTAACACTTTTTAGGTAATCCTTTATTATTTTCCTACATATTTTTCAAAATACCTAATACAAAATAACAAAAACATTTTGTATTAGGTATTTAATCTTACTTTTTAACTTTATTTGCTGCATATCGTATAAATTCGTCTGGCGTGGGCATTTCACCTTTTGATGGTACTTGATTTTGACAGACTCTTGTAACGGCATCATTGGACGTATTGGTATATGCGTGGTTTAAAGCCTTTTGCATTTCTTCTTTCACTTCATCTACAGAAACACCATGTTTTTTTGCTACTTTTCGATAAATACTTCTCATGCTCATTTATTTTCTCCCTTCATTAGTTATTGGACTAATATTAGTCCCATTCTACCATGGATAACTACTAAAATAAAGAATAACAGGACTAATAACAGTCCACCTTTAGGGAGGTAGTTTTTCATGAATGAGCAGAAAATCAAATCAGATAGCGGAATTTTAATCGGTCAAAATATAAGGGACATTAGAATGTCTAAACAAATTGGTCAAACTGAACTTGTACGTTTACTACAATTACACGGAATTTCTATTACCCGTGAAGCCATTGTAAAAATTGAGCGTGGGATACAGCATATTTATGCCTCCCAGTTAAAAGCTATTAAAGATGTATTAGATACCACTTATGATGAATTGTTAAAGTAGGGCTATCTTTCAAAATTTGCAACAAGTTCTGATGTAATGCTATCAAAATCTTCATCACTAATGGCATCTAGTTTACTCATAACCGAATGTGTAAGTTCTAAAAGTTCCGTTTCATCCTTTTGTAAATGGGTCTGCATTTTAGATAATTCAGAGATTAAACCTTCCCTTGAACCTGTATTATAGATACAGATTAAATTGGTTTCTTCTACAGTAAATTTACTCATAATCACCGCTCCATTTCTGCACCTATTTGAGGTTCTTTTTTCTGTTTTTCTTTCTCTTTAAGTGGTTTTGTTTTAAGCTTTTCCACTACGGAATTTTTCTTTTCCTTTTTTTCTGCCTGCACCGCATTAGCAAGATCTAAAAGCGAAATATGCCCACCTGCTTTTACGGTCTGCTCTAGCT
>JAAZBG010000022.1 GCA_012513915.1 Fibrobacter sp. | reverse complement strand
TGTATATTTAAAAATTTACAAGCCAAACTTACATAATAAGTTAAAAATTCGGGAAGGCAGATTTAACGAATTTATTTCCACGAAACTTGTTACATCAAAACCATTTGAAGGAAGAGATGATCTGGTAGAAGGTGCAGAAAACTATGCTGCATTTATTCTTGGAAGCGACCAAGTATTACATCCTAATAATTTGCGAATGGCTTATTTTAACATGATTTTTGTGCCTGATTCAATACCTAAAATAACTTATGCACCAAGTTTTGGAGTAACAAAAATCCCTGAATCTCAAAAAACTGAAACTATAAAGTATCTTAAGCGTATCGATGCGATATCTGTTCGGGAGCAGACAGGAAGAGATATCGTTTTTAATTTGACTGGAAGGGATGTGCCGGTAGTTTGTGATCCAACAATATTAATTGGCAAAGAAGACTGGGACGGCATAAAAGCCGAAAAACGAATTGTAGAGCAAAAATATATTTTATGTTATTATCTGGGAAAAAATATTGTTCACAGGCAATTCGCAAACAACTTAAAGAAGCATACCGGTTTACAAATTGTTACATTGCCATTCATGGATGAATATGTTGCATGTGATGCTTCATTTGGTGATGTGGCTTTGTTTGATACCGGCCCGTCCGAATTTATTAATTTAATAAGCAATGCTGAATATGTATTGACTGATTCCTTCCATGCAACAGTTTTTTCTATAATTTATAGTAAAATTTTTTTTACATTTGACCGTTTTGAGGAATCAGAAAAAACATCGACTAATTCGCGAATTTCATCTCTCTTTAATCTTCTTAATATAAAAGGAAGAAAAATCATGGGTAATGAACCAATAGAAGATGTATTAAATTACCCTATCGATTTCGAAGGAATACATAAGAAAATGGGTGAATTCAGGGAAAAGTCTGAACGGTATTTGCTTGATGCAATAGAAAAAAACGTTTGCAAAGAACAATGATATACCAGTTTCTTATACAAAAATAGTAAATAAAATGTCATCTGAAAAATAATCAGGGAATAATAATTGAAAAAGATTCTCATTGTTGGGCAGACTCCTCCACCGTGGGGAGGGCAATGTATAATGATAGAAAAAATCATTAACATGAAATATGATTCGATTAAAATTTATCATGTTCGCATGTTTTTTTCCAGCGAATTTGACGAAGTGGGAAAATTCAAATTTAAAAAAGTTTTTCATATTTTTTATATTATCGCGATGATTTATTATTATCGATTTAAACACAACATAAAAGTTCTCTATTATCCCCCGGCTGGACCAAATTTAATACCAGTTTTGCGAGATATAATTATTTTGAATTCAGTAAGATTTCTGTTTGAAAAAACTATCTTTCATTTTCATGCTGGTGGTGTATCGGAATACAGAACCCAGATTCCTTCACTATTACGAATTCTCTTTGATAAAGCATATAATGGGGTATCTGTTGCAATACGGCTTTCACATTTGAACCCTGAAGATGGCAGAAAATTGAAGGCAATAAGGGAAGAAATTATCCCGTTAGGCATTGAAGACAGTTATTTGTCTTTAAAAGAAACAGTTAAAAAAGTGAAAAACCAGGATGTAATTACCATCCTGTTCGTTGGCGTTGTTATGTATCAAAAAGGTGTTGAAGATCTTATCAGAGCTGTTGGATTATTACAGGATATAAAAGAAAAAATAAAAGTTCGTATTGTGGGCAAGGCAGAATCTCTCGCTTTTCAAAACAAATTATTACAGTTAGTTAATGACTTGAACATCGATAGATGTGTTGAATTTTGCGGAGTAAAAACAGGAAACGACAAATGGCAGGAATATGCAAATGCCGATATTTTCTGTTTTCCAACTTTTTTTGAATGTGAAACCTTCGGAGTTGTATTGCTTGAAGCGATGTCTTATAAATTGCCGGTAATTTCAACTTATTGGAGGGGAGTACCATCTATAGTTTCAGACGAGGAAACTGGCTTACTTGTTCCAATTAATGATATTGAAAAGCTTTCTTATGCAATTCGTAAATTAGTTATAGATGAGAAGGCAAGATCTTCAATGGGAATCAGAGGTAGGCAACGTTTTCTTGAATTTTATACTGATGAAATATTCTCAAAAAATATGAACAACTTATTTAATTCGATTTGAGCGCTCTTATTACAGGATGATAGGATATATATGGCAGATACGATAAAATTTAAAACAATAGTTGATATTGTTAAAAAAGGGTTATGTCAGGGGTGCGGTATATGCGCTGGTGTATGTCCCCAAAATGCTATAAGCATTGGTATAAAAGATGGGATACACTGCCCCTCTATTAAAAAAAGTTTATGCACTTCTTGCGGACTATGCAAAAAAATATGTCCTGGATTGGGTGTCAACTTAAAAAAAGATCCAGAAAAGTTTTTAACATCTAAGTCAAAATTAAATGACTACTATATTGGTAATTACGAGTCTATATTTGCAATATACAGCAATGACAGGGAAATCAGATATAATAGTGTGTCCGGTGGCGCAGTCACTCAATTTCTAATTTATTTGCTGGATTCAAAACTGATTGATGGTGCAATCATTTCGAAACTTGATGACAATAAACCTCTTGAACCTGTTACGTTTTTAGCAACATCACGAGAAACTATTATTGCTGGTAAGAGTTCACTTTATTGTCCAGTTTACTTCCAAACATGTGCAAAATATCATTCGCTATTTTGCATATGTTATTTCTCGGAAAATAGGATTGTCACCAAAATTATGGTTTTTAATACCTACAATTGATAACGTTGCATTACTGTTTAAACTTGGTTTAAGAAGAAAAGAAAATGCATAACCAACCATGCATTTACTACATAGCAATGGATACATGTCTTTACAGATAGCCTTTCGTTTTAATTTCGATTATACTACTGTTCACAACAGGATGAAAAATGGAAAAGAAATCTCAGATAAGTCAAAAAATAAAGAAGTTCAATTTTGCTGGAGTTTGCTGCTCGAATGTAAAAATTTCCGATGTTGTTGAGTATATAAGAGATTCACTAAAAAATCACAACAGACTTACAATTACCTGTATAAATGCGCACATATTTAATTTGCTATGTAAAGATGTTAAACTCCTGCGTGATATTAATGATTGTGATCTTGTTTGTGCTGATGGTATGCCGATAGTCTGGCTGAGTGGACTGTATGGCATTAAATTAGCTGAACGGTGCAACATGACAGATTTGTTCAATGAATATCTCGCTAGTGCTATGCCAAAACATAATTGCATTCTGGTTGGATGCTCAAAAACAGTTGCACAGAAAGCAAGAGATAAGATCCATTCAATTTCAAAGAGTTGTAATATAATTGAGTGTATTTCCGGTTTTTTAGAGATGAATGAATATATTACACTCCTTGAGAAGTACAAAAATATAGATTGTATTTTTGTTGGAATGGGAAGTCCCAAGTCTGAGCAATTTATCTCTATCGTTAAAGATGCATGTCCCAATGCCGTAATTTGGCATATTGGGGGTGGAACAATAAATTTCTTTGCTGGGGAATTGGTTGAAGCACCGCTATTAATGCGGAAGATCGGAATGCAATGGCTTCACAGGTTATGCATGGAACCAGGTAAAATGTGGAAACGGTATATTTTGGGGAACCCAGAATTTCTTTTTAGAATTATTAATGATTTAGTAAAAAACTTCTATAGACGCGCTACATAAATCTAATTTAAATATAGAAACTTCAAACATAAACCTTTCTTCCGTTCTAAAAAGCAGGTAGCAGGACAAATAAGGAAAACAATCTCAGAGCAATGATACTAAGAAAATTTCGTGTAGCACGAAAATTAAAAACCAATTGATATAGAAGGGATTAGTATGTTAGTATAAGAAAGAAAATGTTAATTCAGAGGTACTGTATGCAATATTTTGTAAAAATTGTTTTTATCGTCTTTTTTTTAAATCACTTTATTTTCTCTGCTCCTTATGAAGTGTTTGTATCTCCAAATGGAGATGACAACAACCTCGGTACAGAAAATTCTCCTTTCAAAACATTACAGCGGGCACGAAACAAAGCTGTTGCCGGCAAGACAAACGATGGAATGATTATAACACTTCTAAATGGTGTTTATAATTGTGGCTTATTTTTGCTTTATTCTGAACATTCCGGTACAAAAAATGCCCCTTTAGTAATCCGCGGAAAAGAAGGAAAATCTGCAGTAATTTCTGGCGGTATTGAATTGAAATATGAAAATTCACAAAGTTGTGATGCAACTGATAAAGCTGCAGGAATTGATTCTACTTATGCATCAAATATTCGCAAATGGTCTTTTGAGGACTTAAATATAATTGATACTGGTTTTTGGTCGATGAATAATATTAAAAAAGATCAGTTTCCTCAACTCTTTTGCGAGGATTCATTGATGCAGATTACTCGTTGGCCGGATACCGGATATGCACAAATAGATAGCCTGATTCCGTCAACACCTTATACACCGGAGTATACACGTTTAGTCGGGGACTTAACAGGAAAATTTATCTTAAAAAATGCGCCCTTGCGTAAATGGGAAAAAGAAATTGATCATATGTTTTTAGGGGGATACTGGTTTTTTGATTACTATTTTAATTATGAATTAATAGAAAAAATAGAAAACAATACTGGACTTGTTCAATTGGTTGCACCCCCAAGTAGCTGGTTCGGCTATAGGCAAGGTCAGCGATTCTACGCTGCGAATCTACTATGTGAGCTTAACAAGGAGGGGAAATGGGCAGTTGATCCGCTTAGAAAATTTGTTTACTTTTGGTATCCCAAACACGTAAATATACAAAACGCCAAAGTTACACTTAATGGCAATGGTTCTATTTACTTAAAGAATGCTACAAATGTTTTTTTTAAAAATCTGACAATGGAGAATTTCCCTAATAATTGCATGTTATTCGATACTTGTAATTCAATTGTTGTTGATGGATGCACAATACGTAACGTAAGTGGCAATGGTATATTCACAATAAATAATTCTGAAATTAAAATTAAAAATTGTGAATTATTCAATATTGGCAAATCTCCAATATGGATTAAGGGTAGTGGCGATAGAACAAATCTGAAATCTTGTCAAATAGATATTCTTAATAATAAGATACATGATTTTGGAACAGTGACTAAAACTTATAGACCTGGTGTTTATATTGATTCTGGTGCTGTCGGGTGCAGAGTATCATACAATACAATTTATAATACTCCGCATTCTGCTATAATATTTATGATGGGAAATAATCATCTTATTGAATACAATCATATCTATAATGTCTGTACTGAAACTCAGGATGCCGGGGTTATTTACAATGGCAAAGACTGGACATCACGCGGAACCATAATACGCAATAATCTTATTGAAAATTCCGGGCGAGGTGACGTGACTGGTATATATATTGACGATGCTTCCAGTGGAATTATTATCAAAGAAAATGTAATTAAGAATGTACCAAGAGGAATAAAAATTGGAGGTGGACGGGATAATTATGTTGAAAAAAATATTATTGTAAATGCTACTCAGTGGCTGACAGCAGATAATCGTGGCCTTAACTGGCTTGCACCTGCATTTAGTGAAGGGAAAACTTTAAATGTCCACCTCACAACGATTCCATACAAAACCCCAATCTGGTCACAGACTTACCCGGCATTGATGACTTTACTCGATGATAATCCTGGTTGCCCAAAGGGCAACTTCATTAAAGGAAATACAATAGTTAATTCCGGAGAGGCTATATGTGCATCTGAAGTTAGTCAATTTGGGATAGTTGACAGTAATATAACTTTTTCGTCAAACTCCTATTCGATACCATCATCAAAGAATTATGGCAGACAAGAAAACTTAAATGTTGATACTCTTAAACCAATTTCATTGCTCCGAATGCCCATTGTCCCATTTGTGAAGAGTGTTTACGTTAAAGAAGATGAATTGAATGTTGTATGCGTTCCGTCATATCATTCCAAACATGTAAAAGCAAAGATTGTTAATACTCGTTCACATACTGTTTACACTGGAAAGGGGGAAGATACGATTTCATTTTCCGGATTGATATCTGGTGACTATGTTTTTAACATTTGGTACGCAGACATTCCCTATCAGGATTCAACATTTACAGCACATGATACTGTTCACTTCACTTCTCAAAGCAGTAAATTATCTGACACGTTGAATTTACAACCGGAGAATCCCTGTGTTCTTAGTGGAAGCAGTATCAGCGCAGATGCAATATCTATTTTCTGGAAAGTCAAAAAAATAAAGGATGTTGTATTTGACAGCATCGGTGTATGGTATAGCGAGCTTGGATATCCACCAAACGCATATGACAGTGCTTCTGTAAAAGCTGGTGTGTGGAACATGAAAACGAATACTGATACAGTTACTAAACTTAAAAATGATAAACTCTATTATTTTACAATTTTTGGAAGGACTAATTCCGGGAAATGGTCGGAAATATCAGATTCAGCAAAACTACAGATACGAACTGGAAAAATTAATGGAGAAACCAGTGGTAATGAGTTTGTTCTCAATGGCAGCGAACGGCGCTCAATTTTTTCAGATTCACTTTCATTGTGGGGGGATAAACTCTTAATTCCATATACTGATACTGTTGATAGGTGGAGTATACCTGGTTTACCTGGCTTTATTGCATGTGGCCCTTCGTTTATTTTAAGGAATGGAAAAGATCCTACAAATCTACGAATTAACTTTGCAATCAGACCAACAGAAGTACCTGCACCGTACTCATTGGAAGACATAAGGATTTATAGGTTTAATGTCAACACAAAAGCCTGGCGTCTTGATACATCAAAGGTTACTTATGATATTTCTGGAAAAATAATTTACTTTTCAACAAATGAACTTAATTACTCTTTTGTACCAATGATTGACACTATACCACCATATTTAAACGCTCATAGAGTTGATACCGTTGCATCTTATTATGTAACGGATCCAATTCTAGATACTTTTATAATACGTGATAATATAGAAAATCCAGCAATAAAACTTTTTGCGGCTCCCAGCGCAAAGGAATTGAGTGATATATCTTATTTTGTAAACAAGATCAAGGTAGGAACAGAATACAGATATAGTACAACAATACCCGCTTATTTTGCCGATTCTGCATCTGGATTGAGGAGTTTGATTACTGTAAGTGATGGACGAGTGACTGACACAATTAATCTTTCCCGGAAAATAATTCGAACCGGAACAAATTGTGACGATAAGACTATTACCGCAATGGAATGGGCCCCGATTTCCGTTACTGCAGAGCCTGTAAATAAGAGTTTTGTATCAATTATGGCAAACTCACTTGATGCAGATACATTTATATATGATAAAAGCAGACAGCGCATTGTGCGTTGGAGGCCATCGATGACAAATGCAACTGATAATGACAAATGGGTTGAATATAATTCTGATGATGCATTCAATTTTTTGTTTACACCAGGAAAAACACTTTGGATAAAATCCATAAACAATATGAGAATGTCGTATGGTTCAGCAATTATACCTGCGCCTATTGATACTTTCAATATAGTGCTAAAGAAAGGGGAATGGACTGATTTTTCACTACCCTATAATTTCGATATTTATGTCGGTGACATTATGAATGCAACAAAAAATACAGATACTGACATATCAGGAATTGAATTATACGAATGGGAAAAAACAGGGACAGCATACAGTACAAAAGCATTATATTTGCCCGGAATCTCTGCAGTTACATCATTAAATACTATACTAAAGGCTGCTGGTGAATTTACAGTATATAATAACGGGGATCATGATATCACCATGCGAATTCCACCGATGTGTACGCCATTATCTTCATTGGGGATGATAGCGTTAAATAAAAAATCAAGTTCACTACACCAGTGGTGTGTAAAGCTTGGGTTTTCTGACAATACGGGAAATGAATTTTCTTCAATATATTGCTCATCTCTACCGGAAAGCGGTAAACCACGTTTTTACAAATCAGCACCAACCTTTTCACCTGTTTATGCAAGACTTGTTGATCAATCAAGTGGAAATCATTATGCACATGCGGCAAATGGAGATCCTGTAATCGGTGGGGTATCATTTGTAGTAACATGTTCAAATACATCTGAAAATACTTCTCAAGTAAAAGTTTACAAGACTATAGTGTCAGAACTTCCAGAAGGTGTAAAGGCTGTATTGTACTTTGGAGAAAACTATTTTGATTCAACTAATTTAGTTGCTCACGAAATGTCAATTTCTGCAGGTGAATTAAAAACAGGGTATTTGATCATTGGAACAGAAAATTATATTACAAGGTTTATTAAAAATCTAAATTCAGAATTCATCTTCAGGCCATACACACAGAATCATTCTTTAAGAATCAAATATTTTCTGCCTGTTGAAGTAAATAAATTGTCAGTACAAATATTAGATCTTAAGGGCAGATGTGTTGATTGGGTGGTAAAAAATAAGAACTATTATGCCGGGGAAGGAACACTTAGAGTAGATCGTCATTTTACATCCGGTTTCTACATAATCAAGATAAAGGCTGACAATTCTTTTACGAAGGAAACTTTTAAACAGAACATTAAGTGGATGTTTGTTAAATGAGTAAAAATTAAATAATATTAAGGTTTTTTCTGAGTATTTCCAAACATTTAACAATCTGTTTCGCTGTTTCAGAAATAAACGGTTCCTTGAAAAGATTTAAATGATTTGATGTTATATTTTGAATTTTAAAACATTTAGGATCTACCAAATGACGCCAACCATTTGATTCATGAAATGGATATGTTATGCCAAATTGTTTGGGTGGCAGCTTCTCCGTACATTTAAGTAAAATGAGATTAATACCAAGTGGTAATGGTTTATATTTCTTAACAGCACTGTAATTAAAGGTAGCGACTAAATTTAATCTGTTACTATAATCATCAGAATGTTTGATGCGTTGTATTTTCTTAAATAATCGTAAATACAGATTTTTTTTAATGCGTTCAAATATATAGTCGGGGCCAAGGATAAAGCTATTTTTAATATGTGCTTTAATACGTTGAGCGATTGTCCACTTATTTACTTCAGGATTAATGGTGTCGATTAATATAACCCCGGCAATATTTTCTTTACTTACTATCAATTGTCTGGCAATTTCATATGCAACAAGTCCACCCATAGAATAACCTCCAAGATAATAAGGGCCATAGGGCTGTACTTTGCGAATATCATTTAAAAACTCCACAGCCATATCTTCTATCGTTTCATGAGGCTTCAGAATTCCGTCTACACCACGATGCTGCAATGCATAAAAAGGTTGTTGGTTTCCAATAAATAAGGATAGTTTTTGAAGTTCCATTGGATTTCCACCAACACCTGAAACACAAAAAAACGGTGGTAGATCGCCTGAAGTTTGCATTTTCACTACGGAATTCCATGTGTAAGAACTGGTGGTTGTTGCTGTTTTATCATTTTCATTGTTTTTTATTTTTAAGTCTTTAACAGAGTTTTCTATATGCTTATCAATATACGCCGCAAACTTCCGAATAGTACTATACTCAATCAGTATCGAAAGCGGAAGCCGTAGATTATACTTATTAAAAACCTCGTTAAAGATCTGAACTGCGAGAAGTGAGTGACCGCCAAGTTCATAAAAATCATTTTCTACTGTAATATCGGGAACGCCAATAACCTGTTTCCAGACTTCCAGCAGAAATTTTTCAGTATCGTTTTGTGGTTCAGAATTACCGGTATTTAAAGACGAATTGCAATTATCAACAATACAGTTTTGATCAAAATACTCAACAAGTTCGCTTAAAAATGCCTGAAGCCATTTTTGACTGGCACGATCTGCATTGCAATGTGCAATGAACTCAAGGAAATCGCCGGAATCGACGATGTTTACTTCAAGATCAGTCAGAATAGAACCTTTGTTGACATGATGGTATGACGTAAGCGAGCTACCAAAATTTAGCTCGTCTTTTGAGTACTTATGGGTATATGTCAATCTGATGCCGAGCAGATGTTGTACGTTATCGTCAATGAGATCAAGTTCTCTAAAAATCTCCTCGAAACCAATACTTGTAGTACTGCTGTTTTCAAGAATCCGCTTATGGCAATAACGGCAAAGCCCTGAAAAATCAATATCACTACTGGTTTGTATCCGCACAGGAACAATATTGACAAATCTACCTACTGCATCCTCCATTCCGGCCAATGAATGTCCGGCGACAGTTGTGCTTATTGTCAAATCGTTCACTGCAGAGCGCTGTTGCAGCTGTTTTGCAAAGCCTGCAAATAAAACCGCGAAAAAGGAAACACCATTACCGTTTGCAAAAGATTTTATTTTAGAATAAATTTCAACGTTCAGTTTCTGTAACGCAGCACAAGCATCAAAGGACTGCTTTTGTGAATCTTTATTATCGTAATCAATTGTAAATGGTGCTGGTAACGGTGAAAGCTGCTGCTGCCAGTAAGAGATTGAATTAACTTTTTTGTCAATAGCATCTGATGTTGTGGTGTAGGTTACAAAATCACTGAATCCATGTGCCGGAAGACGAAATGGTGGCTTGAGTGCTGCAAATGCGGTATAGAGACGCTCAAAATCCTGAAGCACTACATCGAATGACCATCCGTCAATAATACTGCCGTGTACTCCTATAATTACAACATTGTCCTCTGCGCCGGCATTAAGGATGGTTACCCGTATAAGAGGTCCATTGATCAAATCGTAATAGTCTGTAGATTCTTTTTTCTCAAGATCTGCTGCATAAGAGATTATTGTTTCCTCTGTAGAAGAAGAGATATTCTGTTGCAGTACCGGGACATCAAGATGCGGTTCGATTACAAAATTCATGCCATCATTAGTAAAGTGTCCCCGCAAAACTTCATGAATAAACGGTAATCCCTGAATTGCAGCATCAAGTGCATTCCTGTCAATAGGGCCGCTCAGCCGGATTGACATTGCGTCATTGAATGTTAAACTTGCTTTTGCATTTGCCTGAATAGTAGTCCATATCTTCTGCTGTGCAGGAGTTGTTGCGATTGTTTTACGTGATGGCGGAGTAAATGGACTTTCAGAAAGTATTTCATTGTTATACAACGGTGCAAAGGACTGATTATCTTTTGGTGCAAGCCATAGTGGACGACCCATTTTATTGTAACCGAGTCGTAAACCTTTTATAGGTTTTTCAATGGTAGTTGAATTCCGGTCTGTTGATAATTCAGAGGTTGAAGATATCGTACTACCGGAGTAATTTTTCTGTTCGCGGGCTATTGGTTGCAGCCAGTATGACTTCTGTTCAAAAGGATAGGTAGGCAGTGATACTCTGTATCGTTTCTGCTGATTATGATAAGTATCCCAGTTTATTGTTACGCCGTTCTTCCAAAGCCTGCCGATAGTTGCTGTAATCGCATAAAAATCTCGTGAATACTCTCCAGCAGCATCACCAAGTGATGCGATCGCACGCGATTTGCCCGAGCCTGCAGTCTGAAGTCGAGTTAGCGTTGTGAGTACATCACGAGGCCCTACCTCAAGAAACAGAGCGTTTTTATCGAGTTCTGCAAATGCTTTTTGTATTGTATCTGAAAACAGTACCGGTTTACGTATGTGCTGCGACCAGTAGTCCGGACCAATCTGTTCTGCGTCAGTAATCCATCGGGCAAGACTTGTTGATAAAAATGGAATTGATGGCGCGCTGATGGATACTTTTGATACAGTTTTGTAGTATTTGTCAATAGCAGGATCCATCATTGCGGAGTGAAACGCATGTGATGTATACAATAATTTAGACTTGATACCATGGGACTCAAGCAGTGCAGCAGTATCTTGTATTGCATCCTTTGGTCCGGCGATGACACACATTGAAGGACCATTTACTGCTGCTATTTGTACATTTGATGGAAGTTTATCTTCGAGATGATCAGGAGCGCAGAATACTGAGAGCATACTGCCATTGGGTAGTTCCCGGATTAGTCGGGCTCTGAGTGCGACAAGTGAAACAGCGTCTTCAAGTGAAAATACTCCACTCAGGCAGGCTCCAGCGAACTCTCCGATACTATGGCCGATAACCGCAGCCGGTCGAATACCCAGGCTCATCCAGTAATATGCCAATGAAAGTTCGATTGAAAATAGTGCCGGTTGAGTATATCCTGTATCACGAAGCAGCTCCTGTGCAGAAGCCTCACTTTCTGTTGATGACGGATAGATAACATCTTTAAGATCAAGGCCGAGGTTGAGATGCAGTTTGAACTGTTCAAAGCAGCGATCCATCCATTGACGAAATACCGGTTCATTATGGTAAAGGTCACGCCCCATATTGACATATTGAGCCCCCTGTCCCGGAAATAGAAATACTACTGGAGGGTCAATAGAATCGAGTGGGGTAGTCTCTGCTTTTAATACATTTAATTTATTTATTGCTGATTCTGCATCTGCTGCTACAACAAAATCACGGTATGCGAAATGTTTTCGGCCGAGTTGAAGTGTATAGGCAACATCAGCGATATTTGTACCGGAATGGTTAGATAAAAAACCTGCAAAATTGTTGTGTATTCTATCAAGTGCGTTAGTTGTTTTTGCAGAAAAAAGGAAAAGGTTCTGTTGTTTTCCTGCGCCGGACGATTCAATATCGGGAGCTTCCTCAAGGATTGCATGAACATTGGTACCGCCAAAACCGAATGAACTGACTGCTGCCCGGCGCGGTGTCTTTTCACGGGGCCACGGTGTCAATTTGTCAATAATCTGAAACGGACTGTTTTCAAGATCTATCGCAGGGTTTGGCTTTTTAAAATGAAGTGTTGAGGGAATTTTCTCATGATAGAGCGATAGTGCTGTTTTAATCAGACCTGCAACTCCGGATGCGATTGTGGGGTGACCGATATGCCCTTTAATGGAACCGAGTTTACAAAATTGTTTGCGGTCTGTAGTTTTACGGAATGCTTTTGTTAATGCTTCAAATTCAATCGGATCACCAAGCGGAGTTCCGGTTCCATGTGCTTCAACATAACTGATTGTGTCTGCATTAATCTTTGCCTGTGCTTGTGCCAGCGTTATCACCTGACACTGCCCTTCAACACTGGGCGCGAGAAAACTTACTTTTCGTTTACCATCATTGTTTTTAGCAGAACCTATAATGGTTGCATAGATGTGATCACCAGCTGCAATGGCGTCGTCAAGGCGACGTAGAACAATAATGCCTGCACCATCACAAAACATCGTACCGGAAGCATCTGCATCAAACGGACGACAATGACCATCAATGGTAAAGGTACCGCCATCCTGATGAATCTGACCGCTTTTTTGAGGTATAAAAATATCAACACCCCCGGCCAATGCCATATCACACTCGAATGCATTAAGGGCTTTTACCGCATTGTCTACTGCCAGAAGTGACGTTGAGCACCCTGTGCTGGCACTGACACTCGGGCCGGTTAAATTAAGGTGAAATGATGCTCGTGTTGCAACATAATCTTTTTCGTTTCCATATGATATGATAAGTCCACCAACCGTTTTTATAAGATCCGGATGGCAACGCACATTGTTGACATAGTAGTGATTGTCTCCAATACCGGCATACATTCCGATCATTCCAGGGAAACGGTCAGAATCGTATCCAGCCTCTTCAAGCGCTGCCCAGGCAAGTTCAAGGAAAACACGCTGCTGCGGATCCATTATTTTTGCTTCCAAAGGTCCGATACCGAAAAATGCAGCATCAAATTTGTCTGCATCATCAATGATTCCCCTGCACGGCACATAATTGGGGTCGGTATAGATCTCTTTGTCAATATTTTCAGACAGCTCATCAGAAGTAAAGCGGGTGATCGATTCAACATCATTGATCAGATTCGACCATAGCTGATTAAGGTCCTTTGCCCCGGGAAATCTTCCAACCATGCCGGTAATTGCGATCGCTTGTGAACGATGTTCATTGTCAGGATGACTTTGTAACCGGGCTGTCTTTGAGCGAATATCTGCGGAGAACAGATCGTTACTTGTATTGTCAAGATATGCTGCGATTTTTTCGATAGAGGAAAACTCAAATATTTTTACTGATGGAATATCTATATCCAGTTGATGCTTTACTTCTTTAACAATTTTTATCGCCCGTAGTGAGTTTCCACCCAGGTCAAAAAAGTTATCTTTTATCCCAACCATATCAAGATTGAGTACTTCCTGCCAGATTTTACAAAGACTATGTTCAAGTTTTGTTCCGGGCTTTATATACATTTCAGCAAGTTCCGGACGTTTACTGATTAAAGAAGGAAGTGCTTTGCGGTCAATTTTCCCGTTGGGAGAAAGGGGTAGTGCATCCAGAAACATAAACCGTGACGGTATCATATAGTCCGGTAATGTTTTCAGTAATTC
>JAAZBG010000308.1 GCA_012513915.1 Fibrobacter sp. | reverse complement strand
AGTTGGCGTGAATGCAGAACCGTAAGATATTGAGATGATAAGCTTTGAAAACCTCGCAGGCTTTATCGAAGGGTGATAAGGTCAAGAGGTTTGAAACGCTTAGCGCTCAATAGGTTACGGTTCTGCGTCGCGATCAACTGCGCCATTTAGGATTATAAGTCTATCAAACGAGTAATAACCTTGCAGCGTATCATCGGGCTGATTCAGTTGCCTCAGGCCTGCATTATCTGTTCTCTGCAGATCGTGCGTGCTGACTAATCAAAATCATCATGATTTTGAAATCCAGATATAATCTCCGGTTACCATTTTTTGAACAAAATTTTTGCATTCACTTGGGGCAATTAACCATATTGTAGAACCATTGTGGAGAAGTCCGCGGATATTTAGTATTGAAACTGCCGTTCTTTTCCTATAGTATAGGTATATATGAAGTTACAAATGATGTAACTGTAATTTTTGTAATTCATTGATTTTCAATGAATTAGTTTTTAATAAGCATTTTTAAAAAAAGGTAAACTGCAAATATGGCCAAGCATCTGGTAATTGTTGAGTCGCCTGCTAAGTGCAAGACAATTTCAAAATATCTCGGTAAGGATTTTGCAATCCGTGCGACTATGGGCCACATTATAGATCTGCCAGAGAAGGAACTTGGTGTTGATATCGAACAGAATTTCGAACCAAAGTATACAACATCCAAGGGCAAGCGCCGGATACTGAAGTCTTTGATAGAAGAAGCGAAAAAATCTGATGATATATTTCTTGCCCCCGATCCTGACCGCGAAGGTGAAGCTATTGCGTGGCATGTTGCAAAAGCAATCCGAACTGAAAACGTGCCGATCAAACGTGTGATGTTCAATGAAATCACTAAAAAAGCTGTTTTAGCTGCAATTGATAATCCTAAAGAGATTGATGAAAAAAAGGTGAATGCTCAACAGGCTCGCCGGATACTCGACCGTATCGTTGGGTATCAGGTATCTCCTATATTATGGAGAACTGTTTTTCGTGGGCTGAGCGCCGGTCGCGTGCAATCTGTTGCGCTACGATTGATCTGCGAAAGGGAAGAGGAGATAAAGGCTTTTGTTCAACGCGAATTCTGGTCTTTAACCGGTCTCTTCAATTATGATGGTGCTTCATTCTCTGCAAAGCTGCTTTCAATTGATGGTCGCAAGGGTGATGCGGAAAAGCCACTTATTCCTGATGGGCAGAGTGCACAGGCACTGATTGATCGGCTTACGTCGCAAAACTTTATAATTAAAGAAGTTATCCGCACAGAAAAAGAGCGTAAGCCATATCCGCCATTTATTACAAGTACACTTCAGCAGGAAGCCGCGAGAAAACTTGGCTTTAGTGCTGCCAAAACAATGATGATTGCACAGCAATTGTATGAGGGTCTTGAACTTGGTGCGCTTGGTTCGCTGGGTCTTATTACCTATATGAGAACAGATTCAACACGTATTGCAGATGAGGCATTACGTGATGCGCGGACTGTGATTGAGACACTTTTCACTCCGAAACATCTGCCAAAAGCTTCCCGTACCTATGGAAAAAATAAAAACGCACAGGATGCCCACGAAGCAATTCGGCCATCACAGGTAAATACCGATTTTTCACCGGATAAAGTTAAAGATTATTTAACTAAGGATCAGCACAAACTTTACGATCTTATATGGAAGCGCTTTCTGGCATCACAGATGGAGAATGCAATAAGTGATTCAACCCGTGTGGATATTGATGGTGATGGGTGTATTTTCCGTGCAACGGGATCAATTATCAAGTTTGATGGTTTTCTGGCGCTCTATGATGAAAGCACTGACGAATCGAATGGTGATGGTGAAAAAGAAAATGAGCGTCTGCCGGACGTTCAGGCAAAGAAACCAGTTGGGCTAAAAACGCTGAACGAAAAACAGCATTTCACTCAGCCGCCGCCCCGCTACACAGAAGCATCGCTTGTGAGAGAACTTGAAGATAAAGGTATCGGACGTCCAAGTACATATGCACAGATTATTGATACCCTGAAACGACGCAAATATGTCGAACTTGAAAGCCGCAGGTTTGTGCCTTCGGAAGTCGGGTTCATGGTTAAAAATATTCTTGTTCGTGAGTTCCCTGATGTATTCGATGTCGGTTTTACGGCAGATATGGAGACATCACTTGACAAAATTGAACTTGGCGAAAGAGACTGGGTTGAGGTGTTGAAAGAATTTTATACTCCTTTTTCAGCCCGTCTTACAGGAGTGAAACAGAGTATCAAAGATCTTCGTGCGCAGAATCAGGAAGTTACTGACCGAAAATGTCCTGAGTGTGGAGAGCATAATCTTGTGATCAAATGGAGCCGTAATGGTAAATTCCTTGCTTGTCAGGGGTTTCCCGGATGTAAATACACAGAACCGCTGGAAAAGGTCGAAGCAATTCAGACTGAGGAAAAATGTGACAAGTGTGGTGCTCCGATGGTTATTCTTACGATCAACGGAAACCGGTTTCTTGGATGTTCAAAATTTCCTGAATGCAGAAGTACCAAATCGCTTTCTACCGGTGTCAACTGTCCGCAGGATGGCTGTAAGGGGCAGCTTGTTGAACGAAAGACACGTCGCGGCAAGATTTTCTACGGGTGTAACGCATATCCCCAGTGTAATTTCGCAACATGGGATAAACCAGTTGATCAGAAATGTTCTAAATGCGGCTATCCAATGCTTGTTCAGAAAGATACAAAACGCAAGGGCAGTTATCTGAGATGTCTGTCATGTAAGGATGAACAGATGCTTCCGGGACAAATTCAGGTTGTTGAGACTGAAACAAGCGGGGATCTTGAAGGGTAAAAATATTAGTTGTCAATGAAAAAGGTTGCAATAATCGGAGCTGGTCTTGCGGGGAGTGAAGCTGCACTTGTGCTTGCCCGCAAGGGTACACAGGTAACGCTGTTTGAAGCTCGTCCGCATAAAATGACTCCCGCACATACATCAGATATGCCTGCAGAGTTAGTATGTTCCAACTCTTTTAAATCCCAGGAAGTTCCTTCGGGGCATGGTCAGCTTAAGGCTGAACTTACACTGCTCGGTAGTCCCTTGTTGTCAATTGCGCGTCAAAATGCAGTACCTGCAGGGGCTGCGCTTGCTGTTGACAGGGAAAAGTTTGCAGCGTGTGTCAATGATGCCATTCTTCGCGAACCGGGTATTTCGTTTGATCGTAAAGAATGCACTGGTATTCCTGATGGTTTTGATTATTGCATTATCGCAGCCGGTCCGCTTGCATCCGAGGGGCTTTGTGCATTTCTGACAAATGAATTCAGTGCGACATCACTGAACTTTTATGATGCAATAGCACCTATTATTGCAGCAGATTCCATCAATTATTCTATCGCTTTTTTTGCGTCACGCTGGGAGGATGGTGAGGGTGATTATCTGAACTGTCCGTTTAATGAAGATGAATACAGAACGTTTTTTAATGCGTTGACAGAAGCGGATAAGGTCGTCGCCAGAAAATTTGAAAATGAAAAGTTTTTTGAAGCTTGTCTGCCTGTAGAAGAGATTGCATCACGGGGATATCAATCGCTTGCATTCGGACCACTCAGGCCTGTTGGGATTGATGATCCGCGTACAGGACGATGGCCTTATGCTATTTGTCAATTAAGAAAAGAAACGCTTGGTGGTGAGAGTTTCAATATGGTCGGATTTCAGACCCGTTTGACAATACCGGAGCAGAAACGGATTTTCAGGATGATTCCAGGGCTTGAGAATGCTGAATTTTTACGTTACGGAAGTATTCATCGTAATACCTATATCGATTCACCATCACTGCTTGCTGATGACCTGTCATTAAAAAAACGACCATCACTTTTTATCGCCGGACAGCTTTGTGGTAATGAAGGATATACAGAGAGTATTGCTACAGGGCATCTCGCAGCACTGTTCGTTAATAACCGCTTTGAAAATAAACCACTGTCCGTACCTCCTCCTGTATCAGCACTGGGGGCGCTTTTGAACCACGTAACACACTCTCCGGAAAAACCATTTACACCAAGTAACGTGCATTTTGGCCTCTTTCCTCCGCTGGAACTGCAAGGCAGAAAAAAAATCGGTAAAAAGGAGAAAAAGGAACTTTTGTGTAAACGTGCAACAGATGCGTTTAAACAGTGGAAAGATGCACTGATTGTTTGACTTATACCCATATAATTAAGTAGATTTTGATTCTAATGATACTTCGGTTCAATTGTTATGATGCTAAAAGGAGTGGTACATGGATATTCCAGTAGTGGATATGATTCTGCGGGCAGGGTGGGTTGCACGAAGCATCAACCTGATGCTTTTGTTTTTTTCATTTATAAGCTGGGCAATCATCTTTAACCGACTTGCAGTGCTAAGTAGTATTGGCAGGAATAATAAGCTGTTCAAAGATAAATATGATACACTATCATCTGTTTCTGACATTGATAAAATTGACACAAAGCTAATGAATGCTCCGTTAGGACAGCTTGGGAAAAACGGAAGTATTGAATATAAAAGAATCTTTGAGGATGCACATACGCAGTCTGTCAAGGATCATAGTTTTTTCCTTCAGAGTCAGTTTGCCATGGTATCCGAGCACCTTGAGAGTGCATTTCTTGGTTTGGTAAAATCATTTGATAAAGGGGTGTTTTTTCTTGCAATGATGAGTAGTATTGCGCCGTTTCTTGGTCTTCTTGGTACGGTCTGGGGAATCATGAATGCATTTTTTGCAATAGGTAATCAGGGATCTGCAAGTCTTCCGGTCGTGGCTCCAGGTATCGCAGAGGCGCTTATTACGACTATTATGGGTCTTGCAGTTGCAATTCCGGCTCTTTACTTTTATAATTATTTCAATCATAAAATTGAGCGTATCGAAAATGACATGGAGGAGTTTAAAGATATACTTTTTGTAAGAATCAAGAGAGAAACGTTCAACAAGTTTTATACAGATGCACACCCTGCACCTGCACCACGTTTGCAGCCTCAGATGCAGCAGTTTCAGCAGATACCTCCTCAACCGCCGCGTTTCCAATAGAGGTATAGTATGAAAAAACGCCATGCAAGACGTAGACAAGTAATAAGTGATCTGAACCTGACAAATCTTATCGATGTTGTCTTTGTGCTGCTGATTATTTTTATGATTACCGCACCAATGATGACTCAGGGGGTACAGGTAGATCTGCCAAAAACTGAAAGTGATAATGTTGAATCAAATCAATCGATACAGGTTTCTATCAATGGGAGGAATGAGATTTATATTGATCAGAATAAAGTTTCGATGGTTGATTTCAGGAGAGAATTCAGGGAAACGTTTTCGGGGCGTGTTGAGGTGCCTGTGTTTGTTAATGCCGATAAAAAGGTGCCATACGGACTTGTCATAAGGGTTATATCCGATATTCAGAAGGCTGGTGTGGTAAAACTCGGATTTCTGACTCAGCCGCTTGATCAGGCAGGTGGATATTAATGTCGTATCCGGCAGCACCTTATATTAATAAGGATATCTCTAAGGGTATACCCATTGGACTTGTGATAGTTATTTCGATACTTTTTCATGCTATTTTACTTGTCGGGCTGCCATTGTTAGGATATCTGTTTTGGAAACCGAAAAAGTTTGAGCGTCCAAATACGTTTCAGCTTGTTCAACTGCCGGTACAGCCAAATCCGCCAAGAAAAGTAAAGGTTCCTAAAGATTCACCAAAACAGAAGGTTTCAAAAGATACACCTGAAAAGTCAAAAGTTCCCGGTCCAACAGAGAGCAACAAGAAAACCGATAAAAAGCCATCAAAGGATGACGCCGCACGAAATGATGAGGCGCTTGATGAACTGGCAAATTTACTTGATGAAATACCGGCACCGGCAGTCGTTTCCGCAATCGGCGAATTCAAGTATCCATGGTACTTAACAAATATCCAGAATAAAATACAAAAATACTGGAATCCTCCAAGCGAAAATAAGAATATCAGGGTTGTCGTTGCATTTACGATATTTGTTGATGGAACAATTTCAGAGCCTGTGATATCGAAATCAAGTGGGGATCGGACTCTTGATAATCTGGCTTTGCGTGCAGTTAAACTTGCTGCTCCTTTCGGGAAATTGAGTGCGGGATTCAATGCCAACAGGGTTGATCTGAGTGTTACTTTAAATCCAACAATGAGGATGTGAAAAATGATTAAGAAAATACTATCGGCTATATTCAGTGTTGGTGTAATTTCCTTGTGTTCTGCAGAAAAGTTTGATCTTGAAGTATATGCAAGTAAATTTGACAGTATTCCTGTCGGGGTTGTTGAATTTCTTCCAACAAACGGAATCGAACTGGCAGATAATAAACCTGGGACGATAATCTCCTCAGATCTTGATTTTTGCGGGAAATTTCATGTGTTATCAAAATCTGTCTTTGATAGTGCTACATTTACTGATGAGAATATAGGCATTTATATTGATGGCGATTATACTGTTGAGGGAAATAGTGTAACGGTAAATTGTAATCTGCGGGATGTCGCAACAAAAGATTTAATCATTGGTAAGAAATACAAGGGTGAAACAAGGTTTATCCGCTCGTTGATGCATAAGTATTGTAACGAAATTGTTGAAATGCTGTTTGGTGATCAGGGTATTTTTGAAAGCAGGTTTATTTATGTTACCGCACGCGGGTCATCACGAAATGTTACGGTAATGGATTTTGACGGGCATGGGACAAGAACCATTACCAATAATGGCGTTATCAACCTTTTTCCGGCGTTTATGAATAAAAACGATTTTATATGGACATCATATTTGAAGGGGCGACCAAACCTGTACTCCGGATCGGTTCTTGATGGATCAGTAAAACCGTTTATGGCAAGCCGCGGCATTGAAACATCACCGGATGTATCACCTATTGACGGGACTGTTGCGTATGCATCATCGAAGAATGGTAATCTTGATATTTACATATGCAGTCCTGATGCAACCGGTGTAAAACAGTTGACAGTTGCGTATGGTGTTGATACGGCGCCATCCTGGTCGCCAAATGGCTATCAGATTGCATTTACATCTGACAGGTCAGGAAATCCTCATATCTATTTGATGGATGCTGATGGGGCTAATCAGCGAAGAATTACGTTTGAAACAAAATATTCAGATTCACCTGCATGGTCACCCAAAGGTGACAAAATAGCTTATATGGCAATGAATGAAACTGGAAAGTTTGACATCTGGGTAATCAACAGTGATGGATCCGGAGCAACAAAGATCACATCAATGAGTGGTTCCAGTGAAAATCCAACATGGGCTCCGGATGGGTCGATGATTGCATTTACCAATAGTGTCGGGGGTAAAAGTGATTTATATGTGGTAAAACATGATGGAAGTCGTTTACGCAGGGTTACAACAAGCGGTGACATTAAAATGCCTGATTGGTCAGGGTATTGAACTATGAATTCGATCTGATGAATATAAAAGGAAGCTGAAGGAAAGGTTTAAAGAATGAAACGTAGTATTGTTCTTATTGCTGTTTTTGTTTTTCTGTCAATGATCGGCAGTTGTCGCAAAGGTCAGTCAGTGATCCAGGATACCACACCACCGCCGGAACCACAGAAGGCTCAGGTGAACCGCTTCGAAAATGTTGATACATCCGGTACTGCAGTGTTTCAGGAAGCAAATCTTGCAGATGATCTTGCCCGTCAGGCTGCTCTTGCACTTCAGACAATTTACTTTGACTATAACAGTTATCAGTTGAATACCATCGCATTTGATCAGCTTCAGGTTGCGGCATCATTTTTAAGATCAAATGAGGGTATAAGGATTCTTGTAATCGGACATTGTGATGAACGGGGTTCTTCCGAGTACAATATCGGTCTCGGAGAAAAACGTGCAAAATCCATTAAAGAATATTTTCAGAATATCGGTATTGAATCAATTCGCGTTGAGACTACTTCGTATGGTAAGGAGCAGCCGGTTCAGAGTTACTGTAGTGATGAAGATTGTCACTCAAAGAACCGCAGAGGTGAATTCAGGGTTCTCGCCCGTTAATTGATAAGTATTTTAAGAAAAGGATTTTTTCAATGAATAAAGTGTTTGCGACAGTTACAGGTGTTATTGCAGCATTGGTAATGTTTACAGGGTGCTCGAATGTTACCATGCTTCGTACTGCTGAATTACGTTCCATACAGACTCGTGTCGATTCTCTTTCTGTAGTAATAACCGGATTGCAGAATCAAATCATTGAAGAACAGAAATCTCAGAGTGAACTTCTTCGTTCGCTTAGGGCAGATCAGCAGATCCGGTTCAACGAAATTGACAGAAAGGTTGTGGCGATTGATGGCAACATAAGTGAGAGTCAGGTCCGTCTTTCTAAAATTGATGAAAAAACAGCGCAGGTGCAGAAGAAAATTGATGCACAACTTGTTGCTGATTCACTTAGTGAAACCAGTAAAATATCGGAACAGGAAAAGTTGCTTCAAATAGCAATGAGTGATTTTTATGCCGGCCGGTTTGATATTGCCGTTGCAGGTTTCACTGATATTGCCTCAAAAAATCAGGGCTCGCCGATTGCTCAGGATGCAGAGTACTGGATTGCAGAATGCTCCTATGCAAAAAAAGAGTATGCTGAAGCAGAAAAAGCATATATGGCATATCTGAAAAAATATCCGCAAGGAAGTAAATCATGTGTCGTGTTTTACAAATTGGGACTTGTATATGAAAAGCAGAATAAAGATAAATTCAAGCAAATGGTATGGAAAAAACTAATCGAGCAATGTCCTGATTCCCAGGAAGCAAAAGTCGTCCAGGCACAAATGGCCCGATAAATATGTAAGGGCGATATGTAAGGGCGATATGTAAGGGCGATATGTAAGGGCGAATTATTATTCGCCCGTACACCCCCTCCAAAAAAAATCCCCCAAAGCATCAAATACCAGGCATCATATAATAAATCATGAATCGACAATGACGAATCACACCTGTTCTCTTGCATCAAGTATTGTTCGAATTGTCTTAAGCAGGCTTTTGGCATCAATTGGTTTTATAAAAAATGCAGCTACATCATTTTCCTGTATCAGTTCCTGTTTTGTCTGATCGTTATAACCGGTACAGAGAATAATTGGAAGATTGGGCATTTCGACTCCAAGTTTATTGATAAGATCAACACCTGTAAGTTCCGGCATTGTCATGTCGGTAATTAGTAGATCGCCAATTACTTTTTTACTGACAACCATGTTGTAAGCGAGTTTACTGCTGGTAAAAACACTCGTTTTGTATCCATGCTTTTTAAGCAGTGCATTCAAGCTGCCGGCAATAATTTCCTCGTCGTCAACAATAATAATCGTCTCATTACCGCCGATTGCATGTTCATGCTTCACAATCTCTGCGTGTGGTTCATTTTTATCGGATGATGGCGGAAAATAAATAGTAAAGGTACTTCCTTTACCTACATCACTTGAAAATCTGATAAATGAATTCAGTTCTGTTACAATTCCATGTATTACTGATAACCCCAGACCGGTTCCTTTGTTAACTTTCTTTGTTGTAAAGAAAGGATCAAAAATGTGATTATGATGTTCCGGTGGAATACCTTTCCCTGTATCTTTGATTGACAATTCTACGTAGGGCCCCTCTGGTATATCAAGCGAATTCTCTTTGGTAAGCATGCATTTGTGAAGTGAAATGGTCAGTATGCCACCACCCTCCTCCATTGCATGGAAAGAATTGGTACTCAGGTTCATGAGAATCTGATGAATTCTTGACTGATCGGCAAGTATGGTTCCGCAATTATCGATCTCCGTTCTGATTTCAATTGTTGATGGAATTGTTGCACGGAGTAAAGGGATAACCTCTTCAACTATTTCATGAATCCTTACCGGATAGGGATCAAACGGAGTTTGCCGGCTGAATGTAAGAATGTGACGGATTAATTCGCGGGCCCGCATAGAAATCTTCTTTATTTCAATCAAATGCTGTCGGGTTGGATGCTCCTCCGGAAGATCAAGCAGTGAAACTTCAGTATATCCAAGAATACCTGCAAGCAGATTATTGAAATCATGCGCAATACCTCCTGCGAGTGTTCCTATCGATTTCATTTTGCTTGCATGCTGAAGCTGGTTCTGAATTTCCTTGTAGGAGGAAATATCACGGCCGATTACATTGTATCCGATATTATTTCCGCTCGCATCTTTAATAGCAATTACCGACCATAAAAAATGAAACACTTTTCCCGATTTACTAATTACACGGCTTTCAAATGTATATGATGGCTTTTGAGAGAGGCGTTCTGGTATCTTACCGTTTGTCTGAAGGGAATCATCCGGATGTATAAAGTCTGTAAACCGTTTTCCGATACACTCTGATTGAGAAAATCCAATGAATTTCTCAGCCTTTTGATTGACAAAAGAAATAATGCCGTCAGGAGTAAGTTTTGCAACAAGCAGATCTGAATTTTCTATTAACAGACGATACTTTTCCTCACTCTCCATCAGACTTGCTATTGATGAATTACGAAGTTTTCTGAAAAAATAAAAAAGGATCATAATTATAATGAGTAGTATAAGTAATGCAATGATAATGATCTGAAATAGAAATGATTGTGTTGCCGGTGATGATTTGTATATGACTATTGTATCTTTTGGAATGAGTGATTTTTGATTTTCCAGCTCTTGTGACCCATCCATGTTGATAGCAAATTTATCCTGACTGACTGTAACATGGGGGATTTTATCAGTCTGTCCGCCATTGAAAATACGATTTGCACGTTCTGCAACTGTTGCTTCAAGTGAGCGTACAGATATACACTGCCCGCCAGGTATTCCATCAGTCCATTCGCTGCTATAGTAAGAGTATAATTCTGAAATTTTAGGTAGTGAAAAGGAATTGATCACAAGTACTAACAGCACCAGAGGCAGATAGAATAAATAATCAGACAAAGGAATCCTTATATTAAGTACCGGATGCGATGTTGTATTAAAGCATTTAAAAGGAACAAAACCGGAAGTTTCATTCCACTCTGACCTGTATGAACTGATAATTTTATCCATATCCTACAACAATTAAACGGTTGAGTTTTTTTAAAGGCTATGCTGTACCACCCAGGAAAATGCACTCTGATTTCAAAATCAGACGATACTATTTATGATCAGAATAAAATCAACGTTTTAATGACAATACCATGTACCATGGCATTACATTATTAATCATATCATACTAACACAAAAAAAGGATGGAATATTATGATAAAGTTATCTTTAACATGTTGGATCAGTGCCTGTTCTGTTACCCGGATACCAAGTTGTTACTCTGTCAACAAAACCAGTATTACCTGACTCATTGCACGCCCAAGTGCGAGACGGGAACCATTAACAATAATAACAATTCGACCACCCGTATTGGTCAGGACCTCACCCTTACATCCTGGGATTAAGCCAAGATCCAGGAGTTTTTTTGTATGCCTGTTTCGGGAAATAGTGATGATTCCTCAACGCCGTTTATAATAAATCTGGCACCGCTTTCAACGCGGGACAGTGGAATTGTATGAGCAGATGATTTTCCGAAACATTTCTCACACAATCCGGATATCTGCATTTTATGTGAGAATGGATGAAACCCCTTTTT
>JAAZBG010000307.1 GCA_012513915.1 Fibrobacter sp. | reverse complement strand
TTCCCCTCTTGTGAAAGGTGAAGAAATTCATTAAATTTTCGTTTCCGTTCTGATTCTTTCATAATGTTGCTGCTCCCTGTTGAGTGTACATTATGAAAATATCAGTTATGCATTTTCGGGGTGAAATGCGCCGTTAACAGTCAGGATACACTGCAGATGTCAGGGTACTGTCATTATTGAATTATTTCCAGCCAATAAATCCCGGTTACGTTACGTATTACTACTACTTATACTACTGGCGTTTGGCGGGACGTTAATGAAAATAATCCGAATTGATTAAAATACCGGTGGAGGAAGGCATTAACAAAGAAATCAACCCCCCTCAAAAAAGCAACCGCTTCATGATGTAAACGAATACCTCAAAAAATGTTTTGACTTCAGAGTACAATGAAAGAATAATTATATGAACCATCCCTTATACACAATAGAAGGAGGATTATCTCAAAAAAAGCACTTTTTCAGCAATTTTTGTAATTGGAATGCACTTCCTGGCACTGTTTTCCTCGTGCGGAGTACGTTATTCACAAGTTATTCACACTTTGCCCAAATTTTCGCAGTTGGATATTCCGCATTAAATGTAACCTGTTGATTGCTAAGGTTTTCAGGTATTCCGGTGTTATCACCGGCAGATAAAGTCTTCATCACCTGCAAACACCATATCAATTCATCATGGTTCGTTATTGTATCTACTCTAACTGCTGAAAACAGGTTTAACAAAAGGAGAGATATTTTATGGCAAACGACAAGTACAGATCAATCGTAAAACTTGATTTCCAGTATGCACACAGGTTTATGCATTGGCCGAGAGAAGGAAAACATCTTCATGGTCATTCTGGTCTCCTGGAGATTGAAATTGAAGATACCGTCGATCCGGTAACCGGATATGCATATGCTTGTAAAGATGGGTTTAAAAAAGCATGGGAAGTTTGCGACCATTTCCACCATGCAACATTGTTTCAGGAAGGTGACCCGCTTCTTGAGGCTGTTATAGCCGTATACAAAAAAGAAGGGATCAATAACGACCCGAAAAACTGTGTTCCCCTTAAAAAAATTGACCATCCACTTGCCTGGTCTTACCCGGAGTACAGAATTGTCGTGACTAAAAAGGTATCTACCTGTGAGAACCTTTGCGAACTTTTCTACGAACTCCTTAAAGACAAGATGCCAATCAAAAAGATTACATTCCGTTCATCTTCCATAAATGCAGCAACCAAAGAGTTTTAATAAATAAAACGCTTTCGTTAAAGGAGTGGACCCAATATTTTGACCACTCCTTTAACCTGCTTTAACAGGACTTTCAGCCTTCCTGTTTGAGAAAAACTGGCAATCAACCGCGGAAATCAGGTTTAATAAAGATCCCTGCAGATATTTTGTTCTTACGGAACAAGGCATCCAATAAATGAGCCACTCTCGAACATCATAGCTTTATATTCCATACTGAAGTCGTTTGAAGTTAAGACAACCTGCCTGTATTAACAGTTACTCTGGACATGACAGATTCAGGTACTGGACATCTGTTTTCAAAAATAGTACAATAATCAATTACGGTATGAATGGTAAATGTCATACAGTATCACAAACATTCAGAAACAATTATTAAAAGGAGTGATTCATGTACAAAATTGAAAGGACAGATTTTGGTGTACGATTGATTTTTGATGGTTTTATGAAGCAGGAGGAGATGGCAAAATGGGTTGCTGAATCAGAGCAATTTGTCAAATCGCTTCCACCCAAATTTGGTGTGATAGTTGATATGAGAGGCCTGAAGCCACTTACTGCTGAAGCTGAAAAAGAGATGCAGAACGGGCAGAAACTATATAAAAAAAGCGGTATGGAAAGATCGGCTGTCATTCTTTCAAGTGCAGTTGTCACAATGCAGTTTAAGAGAATCGCACAGGAAACAGGTATCTACCAGTGGGAACGGTATATCGATGCATCAAAAGTCGCCAATTGGGAAGAGGTGGCGAAAAAGTGGCTTGTTAATGCAGAGGATCCCGATAAATAATAATCCAAAGTTACTTCTTCTGCTACTGTTGCAGGTTAAATCATTTGAGGCGGCGGTCGGGGAGGAACCCCTTTGCCGTAGTGTTTTAGAATCTTTTAATCGTAGTTTCAACTTTAATTAAAGAAAAAAATCCTGGGTGTAAGCCTGATCGAACCATCATAGTCTCTCCCCGTTTAGGGTATTAATCTGTATCTGCCTCATAAACTGCTGTGATAAGAGCGACTCCCGATTGATGATATAATGTCAATGTACCTGGGGTTTGTTTTGTTCGGGAATATATTGTATAACCACGGCGAAAATTCAGCGCTTATAAATCCCGGGATAGCCCCGGTGTTACAGAAAAACAGGATAAAAAGGGTGGCTGGTGCAGTCTATAAATAATTAGTTGCAAGCGGCTGCTGCACAATTATTTTTCCAGATATAAGACACATTTTCAGTATTGGATTCCAGGTACTAAATATTCAGAAGGAGGAAACAGATTAATGAAACGGATTCTCTATGTATCGATCATCGGAGCTGCAGCATTACTATTGTCCTGTGATACCGGTAAAAAGGCAACCGATTCCGAGGTTGTAAACAAAGTAATATTGAGCCGTCACAGCATACGCAAATACAAAGAGCGGCAGGTGCCAAAAGACACTCTGGATATAATCATCAAGGCGGGAATAAACGCGCCAAGCGCGAAAAACAATCAGCCCTGGGAGGTTCGTGTCATTCAGAACCAGGATTTACTTGAAAAAATAAAAGCCACGGGAGGAAGTTTCCACAACGCACCATCACTGATTGTCATAGCTAACGATACAGCTAATCCATACGGTGAATTTGACTGCGGGCTTCTTTCTCAGAACATCATGCTCAGTGCCGAATCCTTCAACCTGGGAACCTGTGCGTTAGGAAATCTGGCCCGTGCCATAAACAATAACACTCCCGAGGCAGCTGAAGTTCGCAAAGAACTCAACTTTTCTCCCGGCTACAAGA